>JBBAAP010000003.1:0-300000 GCA_041658285.1 Candidatus Brocadiia bacterium | reverse complement strand
TATGGGTAGCCGGTAGTATACCTACAGGATATGGGTAATATATCCATAGGCTATGGTCAGTATAGGAGTAGGGAGTGGCACTACTAATCATAGGGTATGGCATATCTAACTATAGGTAGCCGGTATCGTACCTATGGGTGGAGGCATAATTATGAGTGGGGTGGCTGATTTGATGGGGACAACGCTTGAAAATGGACCAACTATAAATCTTTTCCGAATACGGAACTATCCCCAATTGTTAACAGATGGTCGTTTTCTCTGAGCCATTTCCGTGATTGCTTGTAGTCGGGGAATAATGCCGAGACCTTGTTCCAAAACCTCCGGGAATGGTTCTTGTGCTCCAGATGCGCCACTTCGTGCGCCACGACATAATCTATAATTCGCAGCGGCGCCATTATCAAGCGCCAGCTGAAGTTTAAATTGTTATTCCGTCCGCAAGAACCCCATCTTTTCCGCGCTTTGGTTATGCCCAACCGGTTATATTTCAAGTCGGTCTGCGTTAAATACAGGTTTACTCTTTCCGTTATCTTGCTACGGGCCTGGGCTTTATACCAATCGAGGAAGATACTCCCGGCCCGATTCAGGTATTCCTGTGATAGGAAGAACGCTTTATCAAACAATAAAGGACTGGCTTGGTTTTCTACTACAACTAACCTGTAACTATCCCCCAAATACAGGAATTCTTCACCATTCACGAACTCCTTGGGTTTGCCAGCCCGCACCTGTTTCTGGGCGATGCCTTGATGTTTCATTATCCAGGACCTTTTACGTTCGACTATTCGGTTAATATCAGTCTCGCTAACCCTGAACGGAGCCCGGACTATCAATGAGGCGTCACGGCATATCTGTAAACCGATTGACCGGCGCTTTGACCTGATTATCTTTGATATCTTAATCTCTGTCATTATGAAACCGCGAATTGGGCTGATTATACGGAAGGTTCTCGTTTATATTATCAATTACCGCTTCTGCAAAATCCGCTTAATCTGCGGTTACCTTTTGGTGCTGAATTCCAGCTCGCCGGGTTGGGCTTTACTGGCCTTTACATATACGGTATCGCCTGGCTTGAAGGTGCCTTCCAACAAAGCCAGTGCTAGGCCGTCCTGAACCTTTTTCTGGATGAGCCGCTTGAGCGGCCTTGCTCCGAAGAGCGGGTCGTAGCCGTCCATAGCCAGCAGTTCCTTGGCGCCGTCGGTAATCTGCAGTTTTATCTTCTGCTCGGCCAGCCGGGCTTCCAGGGACTTTACCTGGATGTCGACTATCCGGACTATCTGGTCTTTCTTGAGGGCGTGGAAGATGACGATGTCGTCGAGCCGGTTAAGAAACTCGGGCTTGAACTGTGCCCGCAGGGCGGTCATGGCCTGGTCCCGGAGCTTGCCCATATCGAGCGAGCCGGCCGCGTATTCCTGCATCAGGTGGGCGGCAATGTTAGAGGTCATTATGATAACGCAGTTCTTAAAATTAACCACCCGGCCGTGGCCGTCGGTCAGCCGACCGTCGTCAAGCATCTGGAGCAGGACGTTGAAGACGTCGGAGTGTGCCTTTTCTATCTCGTCAAAAAGCACCACGGCATAGGGTCGGCGCCGGATGGATTCGGTCAGCTGGCCGCCTTCGTCGTAGCCGACGTAGCCGGGCGGAGCGCCGATTAACCGGGCGACCGTGTGCTTTTCCATATATTCGGACATATCTATCCGGACCAGGGCGTGTTCGGAGTCAAACAGGAACTCGGCCAGCGCTTTGGCCAGTTCGGTCTTGCCCACACCGGTCGGACCCATGAACAGGAACGAACCGATGGGCCGGTTGGGGTCCTGCAACTGCGACCGGGCCCGGCGGATGGCATTAGATACAGCCTTGATGGCCTCGGCCTGTCCAACCACTCGGCCGGTCAGGCGCTCTTCCATCTTGACCAGCTTGGACTTCTCGCTTTCTAGCATGCGCGATACCGGCACGCCGGTCCAGCGCGAAACCACCTCGGCGATGTTCTCCTCACCTACCTCTTCCTGAAGCATCCGCGTTCCCTTCTGCTGTTCAGACAGTTTCTTGTTCTCGGCCTCGAACTGCTTGGTCAGCGCCGGGATGCGGCCGTATTGGATTTCGGCCACCTTGTCCAAGAAGCCCTTGCGGGTGAACTCCTCAGCTTGGGTCTTGAGCTCTTCTATCTCTTCTTTTATCCGGCTAACCTTCTGGATGTGGCTCTTTTCAGACTGCCAGCGGGTCTTTAATCCGTGCGCCTGCTCCTTGAGGTTGGCCAGTTCCTTTTCAGCCAGGGTTAAACGTTCTTTGGAGCCGGGGTCTGATTCCTTCTTGAGGGCGGATATTTCGATTTCCAGCTGGGTCATCCGGCGCTCGATGGCATCTATCTCGCGGGGCATGCTGTCCAGCTCCAGGCGCAGTGCGGCGGCGGCCTCGTCGACCAGGTCAATGGCTTTATCAGGCAGGAAGCGGTCGGCGATATATCTCTGGGACAGCGTAGCAGCGGCGACTAAAGCCGCGTCCTGGATGCGCACGCCGTGATGGATTTCGTAGCGTTCCTTGAGTCCGCGCAGTATGGAAATGGTGTCTTCCACGGTCGGCTCGCCGATGAGTACCTGCTGGAAACGGCGTTCCAGAGCAGCATCTTTTTCGACATACTTGCGGTATTCGTTCAACGTGGTGGCGCCGACGCAGCGCAGTTCGCCCCGGGCCAGCGCCGGCTTGAGCATATTGGAGGCATCCTGTGCGCCGCCTTCGGTAGCCCCGGCGCCGACCACGGTGTGGAGCTCGTCTATGAACAATATTATTTTACCTTCGGCCCCGGTGACTTCCTTGAGCAGGGCCTTGAGCCGGTCCTCGAATTCGCCCCGGAACTTGGTGCCGGCGATGAGGGCGCCCATATCCAGGGCCAGGACACGGCGGTTCTTCAATGGTTCGGGCACGTCGCCGGAGACGATGCGCCGGGCTAGACCTTCGACAATGGCCGTCTTGCCCACGCCCGGCTCTCCGATGAGAACAGGATTGTTCTTGGTGCGCCGGGATAGGACCTGCATCACCCGGCGGATTTCCTCGTCACGGCCAATAACCGGGTCGAGCTTTCCACGACGGGCCAGCTCGGTCAGGTCGCGGGTGTATTTAGCCAGAGCCTGGTATTTGCTTTCCGGCTCCTGGTCGGTAACGCGCTGGTTGCCGCGTACTTCGGTCAGGGCGGAGTAGAGTTTGTCTTTGGTGATACCAGCCCGCTTGAATATGGCGGACAGGACGCCGGATTTCTCCTCGGCCAGAGCCAACAGAAGGTGCTCGGTGGAAACGTATTCGTCCTTGAGCCGTTCGGCCTCGGCCGAGGCCGATTCCAGGATGGCCCGGAGGCGCTGGGACAGATAAGGCTGGCCGGTGGCACCCTCTACCCGGGGGAACTTGGACACAGCCTCCTCGATTTTAGCCATCAGCTCGCCGGACTCGACACCAACCTTCTGGAGCAAAGGCCCTACCAAACCTTCGGATTGATTCAAGAGGGCAAGGAGCAAGTGCTCGGGCTGGAGCTCCTGATGCCCGCGCTTGTCCGCCAAGGACTGGGCGTCCTGGATAGATTCCTGCGACTTGGTTGTGAATTTATCTAATTTCATAATTATTTATTATACCAGATTATCCGTATAATTCAAGAAAATAACATCCCGGAATGTGGTCTCTTTTTTATGGACAGAATTGGCTTTGGAAGTATATCTTAATCAAGTATTAATAACGAAAGGAGTTTTTATGGTCGGCAGAATAATCAGCATAGTTTTCATATATATTTGCACTTCAATTGCCTGGGTAATCCTGGGCGGCACGGTCAACTGGCGTTCCACCCAGCAGGATAAGGAGTTAAAGGAAGCTGTCGGCCAGTTGTGGGGCACCACCCAACGCCAGGAAGCGCCCGAGGTCTATTACCAGACATCCAAAGAGGTTAAGGTTAAGACCATCGAAGGCGGACAGACGGCTTATGAGACCAAGACCGAGACGACCAATCATTACCTGACGCTGGCCGGAAGCAACATCGACGCCGATATCAAGCTGGAATACAGGCAGAAAGGCCTGCTGTGGTATTCGACCTATCGTGTGAAGTTCACAGCCAAGTACCAGGTGGCTAACCCGACCGACGAAGCGCGCGAGGTGTTCTTCGAATTCCGCTTCCCGGTACAGAAAGCGGTTTACGATAATTTCAGGTTCGCCGTGGCCGGCAAGGAAATCAATAACATCAACGTCTCCGGCGGACTGGTCCGGCGAACACTAAAACTCAATCCCAACCAGGCCGAGGAGGTGGAAGTATCCTACCAGTCGCAGGGGTTGGATGAATGGTGGTACGGCTTCGGCGAAGACGTCAACCAGATTAAGAATTTCTCGCTGACCATGCACACCGATTTCAACCAGATTGACTTCCCGGAAAACAGCATCTCGCCCACGGAGAAGCAGAAGTCCAACAACGGCTGGACGATGCTGTGGAAATACAACAACCTGCTTTCGGGCATCCAGATAGGAATGGTTATGCCCAAGAAGCTCAATCCCGGCCCGTGGGTCAGCCAGGTGACCTATGCGGCGCCGGTGTCGCTATTCCTGTTCTTCTTCCTGCTTTTCATCCTGACCACGGTCAAGAACATCAGGATACATCCGATGAACTTCTTCTTCATCGGTGCGGCGTTCTTTAGCTTCCACCTGCTATTGGCTTACCTGGTCGACCACGTCTCGATACACGTGTCGTTCCTGATTTGCTCGGCCGTATCAATATTCCTGGTGGTCTCTTATATGAAATTGGTGACCGGCAGTAAGTTCGCCTTCCTGGAAACTGGTATTTCGCAATTCGTCTACCTGGTGCTCTTTTCGTACACATTCTTCTTCAAGGGGCACACCGGGCTGGCCATCACCATACTTTGCATCATCACGTTGTTCCTGGTGATGCAGTTCACCGGGCGGCTCGACTGGGACAAGGTTTTCGCCCGGCCCAAAAAAACAGGAGAATAGCGTGCTGATTAAAGCGAAACTGATATTCCTGACAGCGCTGGCAGTAACAGCACTGGCCTGGACCGGATGCGGTTCGGGTAATAACAACATCATCCTGGCCACGACCACTTCGGTCCAGGATACCGGGTTCCTGGACAAAGTCATTCCGTTATTCGAATCCGCACAGGGCTATAATGTCAAGGTCATTGCGGTCGGATCCGGCCAGGCGCTGGCCATGGGCCGGCGGGGCGAGGCCGACCTGCTTCTGGTGCACAGCCCGGACGACGAGGAAAAATTCGTCAAGGAAGGCTGCGGCATAAGCCGGCGACCGCTGATGTTCAACTTCTTCGTCATCCTCGGCCCGGCTGACGACCCGGCCGGAGTGTCCAAAGCCGGATTCCCAACCAACGCCTTCAGATTCATCTACGAAAAACGGGCTCCATTCGTGTCCCGGGGCGATAATTCCGGCACGCACCAGCGGGAAAAGAAACTCTGGCAGGTGACCGGCATCTTCGCGCCGGGGCAGTCGCCCGATTACCCGGGCTATATCCAGACCGGACAGGGTATGTCCGAAACCATCACCATCGCCGACCAGAAAAAAGCTTATACGCTTTCGGATTATGGGACATATCTAGCCCGCAAGGATAAAATATCGCTCAAACCGGTTTTCAATGAGCCATCTCAACCAACTGACTCCTCGCTCATCAATATTTACAGTGTCATCGAACTTAACCCCGAGCGGTTTGCCAAAATAAACGCCACCGGCGCCAAGGCGCTGGCCGGCTTCTTGGCCTCGAAAGAGGTTGCGGAGATAATCAGGAATTACGGCCGGAATAAATACGGCGAACCGATGTTTTCCATCATAAAGTAATCGCTCACCAGATAAAGGTTGACAGGTAACCGCCAAGATATAGATTTGCACCAAAACAACCGAAAGCCTTAACGGCAAAGGAGGTCGCGATGGAAGAAGCCAAAAAACCGGAACAGCTGGCCAGGTCACCGGAAACCTGCCAAGGATGCAATAAAGAAATCCCTGAAGGACAGGCGTCTTTCCTTAATAACGCCGCATTCTGCCGGGCCTGCCGAGACCAGACCATTACGGCGCTTGAGGCTGAGGAAGCTACCGGCAGAGATATGTTCACGGCCATATTAGGCGGCTGTGCCGCAGCCATTATCGCCGGTATTGTCTGGGGGTTGATTGCTATCTGGGTTAATTATGAAATCGGCTATATGGCCATCGGCGTGGGCGCACTGACCGGTTACGGCGTGTTCTGGGCGACCGGCAAAAAACGCGGACTGTCCCTGCAGGTGATTGCCTCAGCCACCAGCCTCTTGGGCATTCTGATTGGTAAATATATCAGCTTTCACCACTTCTTCCGGAAGGGCGTCGAGACCTACCTTAAAGAGAATGAAGCCAACTTAACGGCGCCCATCAACGAATTGATGAGCCAATTTTCCCTTTTCAGCGGAAAGATAATATCCTCGTTTTTCGCCAATATCTCTAATATGGTTTCGGGATATGATTTCCTCTGGATAATCCTGGCCATCTGGTCGGCATACAAGATAACGGCCATGCGCAAGGTGCAGTTTACCAATACCAAAGCCAATATTAACGCTAAATAATTCTGCGCCTTTGAAGCGGTTTTTATTGACGCTGGGGCAAAAATTAATACCATTGGGGCTATGTTAATGAAATATCTAAGCATTATTTTCGCCTGCTGCTTCTTGGCCGCCTGTGCTTCACGGCCTAAGCCGTCCATTTCTTCGGTCGACCCGGACCTGAGGCGCGAGGCCATCGTGCAGATGTCCAACTCAAGCGAGGCCGCCAAGCACCTGCCTGTTTTCACGGAGATGCTCCAGAACGACCAGGACCCGCTGGTCAGGGCCATTGCGGCCCGGAGCCTGGGCCAGCATAAATACCAGCCGGCCGTGCCGGCCCTGATAAAAACGCTGGAAGACAAAAACGCCTTCGTGCGCCAGGATGCGGCCATGGCTCTGGGCCAGATTGCCGACAAATCGGCCTTGCCGGCCCTGCTCAAGTCGCTGGACAGCGACACCTACGCCGATGTCCGCCGGACGATTGCCCAGGCGCTCAGGCCGCCGTTCATATCCGAGCCGGATTTGGCCGTGGTTAACGGATTGCTCGAACGGTTTAATGACGTCAGCAAAGGCGTCGGTTTTGCCGCCTTCCAGTCGTTGCAACAAGTTACCAGGCAAAACCTGCCTTTCGATGTCAAGGAATGGGAAAAATGGCGCGATGCCGAAATGAAACCTCAGATTAGCACTGATAAAAACTGATACCAATACCGTGATAGCTTCATTCATCCCCAAACAAATAACTTATAACGGCCGGCAGATAGAATCGCTCTGGGCCTACAAGACGTTCCGCATCCAGGGCGACAGCATCGTCGCCTTCATCGGCCGGTGCAACATACCCTTTTCCAATATGGTCGACCAGGAAGACCGGCTGGCTAAGAGCAAAATCTACGGCCCGCTGATGCTTCATTTCATGGTGGAACATTTTGATACTGATTTGAACAAAGCCATATTAAAACAACGGCTGCTGTCGGTGATTGTCAAGGACGTGCTCGAGAACGATTATAAAATCCGCGGCATCCGTCGCGCCGGCGACGACCTTTATGACGGAAAATACAAACTGTCTATTTCCATCGCCACGGCCAGCCCGGTTTCCACCAAGATACATTTCGGCATCAACATCAAGTCAAAAGGAACGCCGGTGCCGACCAGGGGGTTAGATGATTACAAAATCAAGGCGGTCAAGTCGTTCGCCCTGGAGGTGATAAACCGTTACTGCCAAGAGATGGTTGCTGTCCAGAAAGCCCGGACCAAGGTGAACTGGATCAAGTAGGATTTATTCTGTCCTGAGGTAACGGTAATTCTTCCGCTGTTTTATCCGCATCTAATAAAACTGTTTCAGGCCCGCCGGCGGATTTTGCTATCAGCCAAAGGTTAACCAAATTAATCAGAAAATGTGCCGTTATCGGCGCAATCAGGTTATGCCCGGTGTAATCGTAAAGCCCGCCTAAAATAAATCCCATCACTATCGCGAACATGGTCCAGGGTATCATAAACCGGGAAAGCGGGAAGTGCATCAGACCGAACAGGATACTGGTGATTATCAGCCCCAGGTGCGGCTGGAGCGCGCCCCGGAATATGGTCTCCTCGGCCACGCCGCTGGCCAGCGCGATGACAACAACCTCGTAGAGCTTTAAGCGTCCCAGTATCCGCCGGAACTCCTCCTCCAACTGCCGGAATACCCTGATATTCGAAAGGAACCGCGTGGCGGCAATGATAATGACGGCTACTCCGGCGCCGAAACCGAAATATAGCGGTGAATCCTTTCCGGCCCAGAACGATTGAACCAGCCCGATGCCGGTGGATTTCTCAGTCATCAATATGGCAAAGCCGGCCCCCAGCAAACCGATGCCGTAAACAACCACCACAAACGGCAGCAGGCTGATGCTTCCGGAGCCGGTGGCGGACGCATCCGCCGGCCCGGCTTTGACCGGCCTGAATCGGGTCATCGCCAGCACGACCGCGATACCGCCAAGGGAATCAAACAGAAAATCCCACTCGCTCATCTGCCGGCCGGGAACGAATAATTGGTGCCACTCGTCGCTGAAGGCGTAGATAACCGCAACCAGCACGCTGATGACCGGCGCCCTGGCCCTAAGCCAGCCGCCCGAATCGGCGCAGGCGCGGTAAAGGAAATAACCCAGTATGGCGTATTCGAAGAAATGGGCGATTTTATCGGCTGATATGGCCGGACTGGCCGGCAGGGGCGGAATCTGAAAGCTGGAAACCAGGAATATCAGTCCGGCATAAACTCCGGTCAATAACCAGTAACGGTTTTTCATCCGGTTACTTCTTAATCTTCCTTATTTCCTGGGTCAGCACCGGCACCACCTCGAACAGGTCGCCCACCACGCCGTAGTTAGCCACCTTGAATATGGGCGCTTCGGGGTCCTTGTTTATGGCCACGATGCATTTGGACGACGACATCCCGGCCAGATGCTGGATGGCGCCGGATATGCCGCAGGCGATATAAACCGTTGGGCAGACGGTCTTGCCGGTCTGGCCGACCTGGTCGTCGTGCGGGCGCCAGCCCGAATCGACCGCGGCGCGCGATGCGCCCACCGCGCCGTTGACGGTCGCGGCCAGCTCTTCCAGAATCTTGTAGTTCTCCGGACCCTTCATTCCCCGGCCGCCCGAAACGATGATGTCCGCCTCGGTCAACGGCATCTTCTTGTCGCCGGATTTTACGGCTTTCTTGAAGACCACCCGCAGGTCGTTGGCATCGAGCGACACGGCCAGCTTCTCGACGGCCGCGCTCTTCGAGGCGTCCGGCGCTGACAACGGAAACATCTTGGGCCGGAGCGTGATGATGGCCGGAGATTTGTTTATCTTGATGGTCACGATGGCCTTGCCGGCGTAAACCGGGCGGCGGACGATGAAGCTGTTGTCGTAGGAAACGCTGATGCAATCCTGGGCCGCGCTGGTCTGCAGAGCAGAACCGACACTGCCTGATAAATCCTTGCCCACCGGCGTAGCCGACATAAAAACGGCCAGCGGCTTGACCTTTTCCACCGCCTGATTCAATGCTTTTGTATAAGCCGCCGTGGTATACGCCTGGAACTCCTTGGCGTCGACGACCAGGACCTTACCCGCGCCGTAAGCGCCCAGACCCTGAGCCAGCGATTCGACCTGATGCCCGACCAGCAATCCGATTACCTCGGACTGGGTTTTATCGGCCTGCCGCTTGGCCTCGGACAGGGCCTCCAGGGATAACTTCTTCACCGCGCCGTTCGATACCTCGATAAATACTAAAATAGGTTGTGACATCTCAGACCTCCGCTAATAAAATTTATATTACTTTCGCTTCTTCATTGAGCAGTTTCACCAGTTCCGGTACGGCCTCAGCGCCTTTGCCGACGATGCGTCCGGCCGGACGGCTGGGCGGATATTCCATCTTGATGACTTCCAAGGCCGGCTGGGCGCTGATGCCCGCGTCCTTTTCCTCGAGCGGTTTCTTCTTGGCCGACATAATCCCCTTGAGCGACGGATAACGCGGCTCGTTCAAGCCCTTCTGCGCCGTGAATACGGCCGGCAGTGTCACCTCCAACACCTCGGAACCGCCTTCTATCTCGCGGTTGGCCGTGGCCTTGGCGCCGGCCGGTTCCAGCTTGATTACCAGGCTGGCAAACGGGATATTGAGCAATTGAGCCAGTATCGACGGCACCTGGGCGTTGTCGTCATCCACCGCCTGCTTGCCGGCCAGGATGATATTGTAAGGCATCTGCTTTATCTGGTTGGCCAGAGCCGATGCAACGATGAACGGGTCGGTCATGAACTGGGCCGGTGTCTTAAGCAGCACCGCCTTGTCCGCGCCCATGGCCAGGCAGGTCCTCAAAGTCGTGGCTGATTCGGCCGGGCCGACCGTGATGACGGTCACCTCGCCGGCGCCCAGCTTTTCCTTTATGCGCAGACCTTCCTCTAGTGCGATTTCGTCAAATGGGCTGAGAATGTACTCCACTCCGGTCGTGTCCAGTGATTTGCCGTCCGGCGCCACGCGGACGTTGGTTTCCGTGCTCGGCACTCGCTTGATGCAAACGATTACGTTCATACTATTCCTCCGATTCGATTATACGTTCATATCCCTTTTCTTGCTTGTCACAAGACACTTAAAGATATTAAGCGTCGCGGTAATTTCAAGAAATACCGAATGAAAAACTAACCGCTTAATGCTTGACCGCCCCGGCCGGAGTTGTTAAAAGTGCATTCATATTCATTCACGCTTGCCGTGAAATCTGCGTACTGAAAAAAGGAGTATTCGGATGACCGAAAACAAAGGCCTGACGCCGGTATACATCGAAGCCTTCAACCTGGACGACGCCTGGTTCCAATGCCTGAGCAAGATACTCGACCACGGCCACACCTACACCATCACCCGGGGCAGTTTCGAAGGCCAGCGCCGGCTGGAGTTCGACTACGTGGCGGTGCAGATAAAAAATCCCGGCCAGCGCCCAATCATACCGATGATGCCCGAGGGCTCATCCATCCCGGCGCCCACCTCGATGGAATACGTCGAGCAGTATATGAACTACCTTTTAACCGGAGTCAAGCAGGCCGGCGAAGATTACACCTACGGCGAACGCCTGGTCGACCCAAGAGTGAAAGTGCCCGGCACCCAGGACGCGAACAATATGCTCAAGGAAATGCCGCTCGACGTCAACCAGATAGAAGAAGTCATCAAGATGTACAAGAAAGACGGCCACGGCACCAACCAGGCCACTATGGAAATCGGAATGCCGTCGGACATCAAGCTGGTCGACCCGCCGTGCCTGAGGATAATCGACACCCGCATCCGCTACGGCAAACTGCACTTTATGCTTTACTTCCGCTCCTGGGATTTATGGGCCGGATTCCCGTCCAACCTGGCCGGGCTGCAGCTCCTGAAAGAATATATGGCCGGCGAAATCGGGGTCGAAGACGGCGAAATCATCGCGGCCAGCAAGGGGATGCACCTGTACGAATACACCTGGGAAATCGCCAAACTGCGGACACAGAAGAAATAAATATTCACCGCTGAGCACGCTGAAAACCCTGAAGCATGGCAACCCTAAAACTCTATAACACTGTAACTCTGTAACTTATATCAGATGCTAAAAATCGGCAATATCGAAATACCCTCGCGGCTGGTCCTGGCGCCGATGGCCGGCGTCAGCGGTCTGCCGTTCCGGCTGATAAACCGCTCATTCGGATGCCAGCTGGCCTTCCTGGAAATGACCAACGCCCGGACCCTGTGTTTTATGAAACGGAGAACCCAGCGCATCCTGGCCACCGTCCCGACCGACAGGCCTCTGGGCATACAGCTGTTGGGCGCCGAGCCGGACATCATCCGCCGGGCTATGGAAATACTCAGGCCGGAGAACTTCGACATCATCGACCTCAACGCCGCCTGCCCGGTCAAAAAGGTGGTCAACCGCGGAGAAGGCGCCGGCCTGCTCAAGGATCCGTCCAAACTCAACCAACTGCTCAAAATAATGGTTGCTAACACCGACCGGCCGGTCACCGTGAAAATACGCTCCGGCTGGGACGAGGATTCCATAAACGCGGTGGACACGGCCTTGGCCGCCCAGGACGCCGGCGTCAAGGCGCTGTTCATCCACGGGCGCACCCGGGCCCAGGGTTACAGCGGCGATGTCGACTACGGGACCATCCGCCGGGTCAAGCAGGCGCTGGCCATCCCGGTCATCGCCAGCGGCAACGCGCTCACGCCCCAGCTGATAAAAAAGCTTTTCGACCAGACCGGCTGTGACGGGGTGGCCGTAGCCCGGGGCGCCATGGGCAATCCCTGGATATGGCCGTCCGCGATGCAGTTCCTCGGCACCGGGATAATACCGCTGGCACCGGACCCGTCGGAGATATCCGACACGATGATAAAGCACCTGGACCAATGCCTGGAATTCTACGGCCAGCGCACCGGGGTGATAAGGTTCCGCAACTTCTTCCACTGGTACGCCAAAGAACTGCCCGGCATCAGGCACCTGCGCCAGGAGATATTCCACGCCAATACCAAAGAACAGATACTGGATGTGGCCAAGAAGGCGCTGCTTTTAAGGTAGGCGGGTGGAGTTGTCAGCGGAGAATTAATATATGGAAAATATCGAAAACCCCAACCCCAACAAAAAACCCGAGATTTCACGCACGGGAATGATAGCCTTCATGGTATTGATATATTCTCTTAGCGCCGTGTGCCTTAGCTACGGCATTCATTCGCTGGTGACAGAAGGTTTTTTTACGGGGAATGTAGTGCTAACACTCCTTTTCGGCGTCGGCCCCGCATTTATCGGAATTTATGTCTGGCTGATTTACAGGAAAGGCCAGAATTTAGACATGGGAAATTACCCTAATTTTACCATCTTCCAAAAAAGCCTGGCCATACTATTCACTGTTATTTGTGCGGTGATTATGTTTATTGGATATGTAATCTTCCTTACGTTTATCAAGTTTGTATTGCCCTCGCCATTTCAATACATAGCAGATGCGCTATTTATAGCCTTTAATTTGCTGCTTATCCTCCCGGAAATTTTGGGATATATAACTAAAAATAAGGATAGCGAATTCATTGAGCCTTTTATTGGCATACAAATATCCGTAAAAGTTAAGGGCGACACCTTTATGTCTTTTGTATTAGGAATGGTTTCGCTGACTTTCTATACGCTTTATAGAATGCTGGAGTATTTTGGTTTGTTAGTCCGGTAGGACTAATCTGAAAAACGGGACAAACCAGAGCTACTACCTCCTGCCCTTAGACCCTTAGGGGTTTTGATAATAGCCATCACGGGTAAGGACTTATCCCCGAAACGAAGTGGAGTGGGATGGTCTGCAATCCTTTTCCCCGGATGCCCTCCATCACCTACTTATTCGTCGCGTACTTGATGGCGCTGTTGGTCCCGTCCGCATAACTGATATGCGCCTTGCCGTTGGAATCCAAGGCCAGGCAACAATAAGCCCCCACGTTGCCCGCGTCATCCACCACCGCCGTCACCCACGAACCCGAGGCATTGGTCGCATACTTCAGCCGATACAGGCTCGAATTGTAATAACTGATATGAAGTTTGCCGTTTGAATCAATGGCCATGGACGAATACTCTCCGGTATAGCCGCTGGTATCCACCAGCGATTTCTGCCACGTGCCCGAAACATTGGTCAGGTAATTCAGGTAACCCGTGCCCGACGCCTCAGTCGTATAGCTGATATGCACCTTGCTGTCCGCATCCAGGACGATGGCCGTATACCAACCCGCACCCACGGCCGTATCCACCGTCGAATATACCCACGAACCCAGCGGATTAGTCGCGTACTTCAGCGTCTTATTAATCGAATCGTAATAACTGATATGCACCCTGACCGTACCCGTCCCGGTCACGGCAATGGACGTAAAAGAGCCCAACTGCGACGAACTGTCAACCACCGACAACTGCCACAAACCCGAAGCATTGGTGGCGTAATTGAGCGTATTATTATCCTTATAACTGACGTGAATCTTACCGGCCGCGTCTATGGCTATGTCATTATCAGTGCTCACATCCACATCCGCATCGACGATGGTTATCTGCCACGAACCCGAGGCATTGGTCGCATACTTCAGGTCATAACTGTTGGTATCCTCATAAATGATATGGACCTTGTCATTGGCATCGACCGCAATCGAAGAATTAATCAATATGCCCGAATTATCAATGGTCGTAACCACCCAGGCCCCCGACGCATCAGTCGCGTACCTCAAGGCAAATCCCGGATACTGGGTATAAGCCAGATGCACCTTATCATTAGAATCCACGGCGATGGACGTCGGCACGAACCCGCCGCTGGTGTTGGTGGCAATAACCGTCTTCTGCCACGGACTGGTAGCCAAAGTGGTGAACGCCCGGTTGGCCCCGTAAATAGTCGTTCCCGCGGAATCCTTGGCCGCAATCCTGAAATTATAACCCGTGTTCAAGGTCAACCCGCTCAAGGTCTCGGTGATGACCGCGCTGACCGTGCCGCTGATGACCGGTTGCTCCGCAGTCGTGTTCCCGTAAGCAGTGGACAAACCCCACTGGAAATAAGCCGTGGCCGACAAGGCGTCGGTGCTGACCAGGCCGCCCAGGACCGCCGAACCGGCCGTAACGCTGACCGCCGGGCTGGTCGAAACCGCAAAAGCATCCGCCGCCGTACCGCTGCTGCCGGTGCTCCCGCCGCCGCCACCGCCGCCGCAGCCGCCATAACCGAAAGCCGTTACAAAAGCAATAACCGATAAAGTCGCCAACACATAATACATTCTGGTTTTCATAGTTGCTTACTCCTTTTAATGCCGCCAGGAATAACCACGACGCGCCGGCACTTTGACCCAGTTAAACCATTCCTTACTTGTCCTGAGCCCTTCGTGTACTCAGGAGCTTGTCCTGAGTATTCCCGAAGGATAAACATGGTTTAACAGGATATCCACATTACTAATAATCCTTTTTAGCCATTGTACCAACCACGCAAATATAAGTCAATATTAATATTTACGGCTCGAGCCCACCCCCGGGTAAAGCGGGACAAACCAAAGCTACCGCCTCCTGCCAGACCACAAAAAAACTTCACGAATTATGCTAAAATAAATGTTCCGAAGGGTTTAGTGCCACTTGGAACAAAGTGACGTAGAAGCACTTATCCCTGAGCATAGCGAACGGGGCTCGCGCAGCGCCACTTTTTCCGGGGAAAAGTTCACGAATTATGCTAAATAAAATGAACTTTTTCCCAGATTTTACGTTTAATATATATAGGGGAGGATATAGTATCTATTAGGTAGTATGTAGGGCTGGAAACCCTATAAAACATGTATTTGCGAGCGATTATTTTAGCAGAATTCTCATTATTTTGCAGTAAAATAGCCTCGCCGATCATATATATAGTAGGGAAGGATGTAGTATACAGTAGGTAGTATATAGGGATTTAAGGCTGACGGGGTGAACGGGCCGCAACACGCCCCTGAAACCGCAGCCTTTTGAGATGGCCCTTTGAGGCCTGCCTCTAAGAAAGGATAGGTGACGCTGTCGTGTTGTGTCACCGAAGGAGACAATACAGGGGAGCCGGACAGCCGTGATGACCGCGATAGCAACGGCCAGTCAGATGCCCGTCAAAGGCCGAATAATGACCCTGGTACGGGGAATACTTGCCCTAAACGCAAATACACTTCCGATAAACTCTCCCGGTTCGAAGTCGCCATTGACAAGGGCGATTACAAGCTGGTGTCCGAACTGGCCCGGCGGGAACTGACCTTAGAGGACTATATAGACGGTTTCGTCACCCTCTGGCGCAGATTTGGTTTTCCGGCCGGGAAAATTCTTGACTTCCTTATTGTATATCATACACTGCAATTCAGCAGATACGCAACCATAAAGCAACTGGGCATGACCCTGCGGGAGCTTGAACTGATTCTGGAAGGTTTAAGCAATCGTCTGGGCCTGCCGGACGGCGCGACCATAGAGCAATCCATAGACGGGTTCATCCACCTATGGCGCCGGCTGGGTTGTCCGGAAGGGGAACAGATTAACTGGATGCTGGTCTATAAGACGCTCGGGTTTGACCGCAAGGCCGCGGCAGCAGAACTCGAGATGACCAAAATCGGGTTCAAGTTGAAACTGCACCGCTTCAAGAAAGAGTGCAATATCAGGGAACGCTCGGCCAAGGCCGGGTAGGAAAAGTAAAATACATGGCAAACTTTGAGAAAATATATGCCGGGTTGCTCAATTACTGTAAACCACTGCCGCTTAATCTTAAACTTGTTTCCCCTAAGCTCAAGCCGCTTCTTAACCGGTTATATGACGCGGTAATCAAAAGGCCGATAGACACGGAATCCATAAAGCACTCATTGGTAAATCTGCTGACATTCCTTACCACGTCCGAAGGCAAGACGAAGGATAATATATGGATGGCGGACCTTTTTATTACATTTGGTGACTGGTGGAAAGTAAAAGGGGTTAACAGTTTGCCTGAACCATTTCAGTATATCCACGGGCGTATGATGGCCATGAACGATACGCTTGAAGATCCGGGAATAGCCAAGCAATTCGGAGCTACGCCGGAGGAATTGCTGGAGCAGGCAATGAAACTATAATCTAAAGGAATGCAATATCAAGGATAGTTTGTCTTGTTTACAATGAGTTTGCGAAGTGAGTATGCGAAGGACTCAGCCAAGGCCGGGTAGTAGGATAAGGTTTTAATATACTACTGGTAATATTGACGTAGTCATAAAAGCATAGTAGTTTATTCAAAATAATGAGCACTAATTATAATCTTATGGATTATTTAAGAGGAGCTGTAGATGATAACATCAATAAACGTTAATGGGTTTCGTTCGCTTTCGGATTTTTCGTTAGATTTGCGACCTGGATTAAATATCTTGGTTGGTCCTAACGGTTCTGGGAAGACAAACATAATAACTTTTTTTGAGTTTTTATCGCACCTTATTTTATATGGCCCATCTGAAGCGGTTAATCAACTTGGTGGAGCAGGCTCTGTTTTTACGAAGCTAAGTGGAGATGAATTCGAAAAACATATAAAAGTAAAACTTTACGGATGCGCAGAAATTTCAAGCCATAAATACATTAAATATTGCTACTCTTTTACCATTGCAGCTTCAGAAAACTTTGATTCAATTGGGTTTAAGGAGCAAGAGTTGGTACTGCAAAAATCAAGTGTATTTTCTCAGTCTAATTACATGCATGAAAAATCTTTTTGCATTAAACAAAATGTTGTCGAGCGCAAAAAACAAGTAATTAGTACTCAGAATTATAAAAAACAAATGGTTGATTCGTCTTTCCTGCCGCCCCCAATGAGAAACAAAATTACTAACGACAAAACCATAATAGAAGACTTTTTGAGACATAATGATAAAGACGCCCCTCTTGTTAACAGTCTTGCATTTCTTGTCGAGGTGGTACGTTTTGTTGCTGCGGATTTAAGAGGCGGGCAAATTTTCAATATTGTTCCTTCACGTGTAAAGCAACCAGAAGAAAGCTCGAGCCCCGTAGGAATAAAAAAGGATGGTTCTGGATTAGCCGCGACACTTTACGCAATAATAAATAAGAAAAAACACCAAGGAGATATATTTTTCCCCGGACGATTTGTAATTCGAAGGTATACCCGTGATGTGGATTTGAAACATACATCAATTGGCGATATTGTAAAGTACTTAAAAACTGCGAATGCTGCTATAAACAAAATCGATGTAGTGAATGATCGTTTCGATAATCTATTAAAAATACGTTTTTGGATCGAGAAAAAAGATGTCTCGACAATGTTACCGTTGTCGGCAATGTCCGATGGCACCGTTAAATGGCTTACTTTGGTTACAGCAATTCTTACATCACCATCTATCTTTTCGCTAGAAGAACCTGAGAATTTCCTTCATCCTTTAATGCAATCGGAAGTTGTTAAACTAATGCGTCATGCGACAGAGGGAAGAAAAAAAAAGACCAGTATTTTTATGTCAACACATAGCGAGACAATTTTAAATAATGCTACACCATCAGAAGTTGTTGTTATTTCATTTGAAGGTGGTCGTAGTCGGGCAGATAGGTGCTCTAACCAAAATGAATTAAGGGAGGAAATTAAAAGAACAGGTTTTGGACTCGGATTTTATTATATTTCTGGGAGCTTAACAAATGAGTAATCCAGCATTTATAGTAGATGGGCAAATGGAGCAAAAAATCATTCAAAAAATATGCCCAGGGCAGCCGGTAAGACTTCTTCAATGTAATGGTAGGAATGTTTCATATGAGGCGGCTGCAAAAAAAGCTGCTTCTTTGATTAGACTTCAAAAGAGATATCAACCAATTATTATTATCTTTGATAGGGAAGGTAGGCCGGATAATCATAGGTTTATTGCTAATGCCCTTTATAGGGCTATTGAAGATCAAGGTATCCCTAAAGTGACCGTAATAATAGGTGTGCCAGATCGAATGATAGAAAATTGGTTACTTGCTGATATTAAGGCTGTTAATTGTTATTACTCAAAAATAAAACCAATTAAACAAAAAATATTTGAAGGAAATAGTGGTAAAAGTCGTATCCGATCACTTATAGGTCGTTCTCAATATAGCGAAACACAAGATGGCCCAGAAATATTTATTAAATGTAATCAATCATGTATGTGTCAAAACAGTGATAGTTTTAATGAGTTTTATGGTAAGATTAAAACAATAAAATGTAGATGGTTGCATAATGTTGTTCCGACAACACATAATACCCCTAATAAATCTTAATTTTTACGGACTATCATTTCCCTGAAATCATTTCCTTGCCCACCGTACCCTGTTCTACAAGTCTGGTAGTTCTCACATCTTAAGGGGGTATCCGTGCCGCTTTCGCCTACTACCCCTGTAGTCTTCACCTAGTACCCCTGTAGTCTTCACATGGTATCCCTGCCGCTTTTGCCTGGTAGCCCTGACATCTTCGGGTGCTATGCCTGCCGCTTTCAGGGGGTAATTACTACCTCTTTATGTGCCGGAAGAAGAGGCGTATGGGGGGAGGGGGGAGGGTGGGTAGGGGGTGGGGACACCCCCCCGGCACGCCCATAAATTGAGCAAAGGTTACATCTTGTCAAAATCCGGCAATTCCGTAAAAAATATTTTTCGACCTAACCTCTTATAATTCAATGGGTTATGAAAAACCGCCCAAATCCGGCACCTCAGAATAGGTTACAAACACGTAACCTTCGCCACCTTATGGAGGATGAGACAGCGACAAGAGACAAGCGATAAGAGACAAGAATCCTCCGGAAAGGCAGGGGAATATGAAAAGAAGCCACGGATTAACACTGATGGGATTGATAATGGCAATTGGCATATTCCAAATTTCAAATTGCAGATTAGAATCTGAAATCTGGAATGTGGAATCTGAAATTCTGGTGGTTGACCTTTCCAAGAAACTGCCGGATAACCCGTACCAGACGGAATACGAGCGGATGCTTTGGCCGACCGTGCGCATTAAAGCGCTATTTAGCACAGGTTCGGGGGTGGTTATCGGTGATTACATCATTACTGCTGCTCACGTGGTTGGTAATAACAGCACGGTTGAGATAGAATTATTTTATCCTATTACGGATGGTCTCAGTGTCCTCTGTGGCTCTGTGGCAATGACGGATACCGCCAAAGACTTGGCTTTAATCAAGCCTTCCCGGCCGTTGTCATACACGGCCAAACTCGCCCCGGCGGATTACCGGCCATACATCTTCACGCCTGTGTATTCGGTCGGCTGTTCACTGGGGTTTCCTCCTCGCCCGTCTAACGGAATCATATCCGTCATTACGGATAAGTACTGGGAAATAACATCTCCCATACTGCCGGGAAACTCCGGCGGGCCAGTATACGATGGAAGGACCTACGAGGTTATAGGAATCGCTGTTTGGGTTCGTGTTTATAAAGACCAATTAGTAACCACCATGGCCGGAGTAGTACCAATACAATCAATCTACGAATTTATTAACAGCAACCACGAAAACACGAAAGGGGAAAAGCACTAAATTTCGTGTTTTTATTACTTCGTGCCTTCGTGGTAAGAAAGGGGTGCTTTATGGAATACGGAAAGTGTTGCAGGTGTGGGGAAGACGTCGGGCCGTACAAGGGCTGTGAGCAGGACTGGCTGTGCAAGGAGTGTTACGACCGGACCCATCGCCGGCCGCCTCTGCCTAACCCCCGGATGGGCGGGCGCAGGCTGACCACGGCATACGAGCGCGAACAGTCAATGAAGTGGATAACTGAGATTGATGAACGTTTGGACGCGGAAACCACGGATAAACACAGATGAACACGAAGGTCAGATTGGGGGTGACAAGTTATGTTCAAGATGATGTCTGGATTCTGGAGAAGGATTATCGAGGTGATTGTGGGTATTGTTCTGGATTACTTAGAGAAGAAACGAAAACAGTAGCCACATCGGCGTTTGCCGAAGGCCAAGGTGAGCGCCGTTTCGGCGCAGTTGTGAATTGAGTATGTCCCGATGATGCTGCGCTCATCGGGATCTAATTGGCTGTAACGCCATTTCCGACTGGCATCGGAACTGACTAACAGCCACTAAGAGGGGGTGATTAACATGGCAGACGAGGTAAAATTGGACATCCTGATAACCGTCCCGACCAGCGTTGAACCGGCCGGAGATATGCCGGAACGCTGGGCCGCAAACCTGACCGGTAATGCGACTATCCTCTACGACAGGATTTTGGAAGTCCTGCCGGACGAGAATGAGTTCAATAACCGGGTGGCTGAACCGGCCAACGATAAGTGGAAGCCGATGGTTGACCCTGGTTTCGTGTCCCAGGCCGGACACGATAAGGCGGAAATCCAGAAGGCACACTATAAGGGATTGGCGGGCGCCTACAACAAGTTCATAAACAAGCTGGGCTTTGCTTTCGCGACGGTTGACGGCATCCCGGCCAAGCGGTTTAAGGATGGTGTCAACAACGCCAAGGATAACTGGGCCGACGGAGCGGCCCGGAGTTCACTGCGCATCACCGGCGACCGGATACGCGGCTTGATTCTCCCGCAGGTTATCTATTGGCTGACCGGCGACCGTCTGGCTAACCAGATGACCAAGCACATGGAGGTCATCCAGGGCGAGCCGTACAATTTCACGCTTAGCGGATTGCGCCAGCAGTTCCGCTCGGCCGTATCCAGTCTTTTGATGACCGCGGGCATTACGATTATCAAGGCGGATATGGAATCGGCGGTAGTCGCGACCCAGAACGGGCGGCTGAAGGACCTGGCCAACCTCTTCAAGTCCGCGGCGGTAAAACCGTTCGTGGCCGGAGGAGTCGCCACTGATTCACTGCTCCAGTTTGAATACAGCGAGGGCGAAGACGCCAAACTCAAACTGCACGCAAGAATCGTGCTGGTGTAGTATGACAGTGCGAGTGGGACGCTTCGCCCGGGCGGGGCGTCCCCGACCGCACTTTAATTTAACCACGAAATTAGGAAAGGACACGAAGACACGGAATTATTTAGTGCTTTAATATTTTCGCGCTTTCGTGGTAAGATTTATATGTACAGAAGAAGATATTTTCCGTATCTGTCGGTGCCGACTTCGTCCATACAGGAGGATGCCATAACCACCGATAAGATAGCGGACAACGCGGTGACATCGCCGAAGATAGAAAACAAATCCATCCGAACCGAGGATATCGCCGATAAGGCCGTTACCCTGGCCAAGCTGGGCGATGACGTCCCGGCCGTGGGCATACCGGACAACTCCATCACCGGAGCCAAGATCGCCCTTGATACAATAGAGAAACAGAATATGAAATCGGCTTCGGTGGACACGGCGGAGCTGGCAACAGGCGCAGTAACCGAGGAGAAAATCAGGGATGGCGCGGTGACCCCGGCCAAGCTGTCGTTCAGCGTGCCGAGCAGGCCGCTCGTCCCGCCGGTGGCGAGTGACGAGTTGGCAGATGCCAGTGTAATAAACACCAAGATAGCCGACCGGGCCGTGGATTGGGTCAAGATTGCGCTGAGCTCCATCAACCACGAACTGCTTTATAACCTGGCTCCGCCCACGGACGGGCAAATCCTGTCTTTCGACGCGGCTACCGGCAAGTTCAATTGGATAGCTCCGCCCAGCGGCGGTGCGGGCGGGATGCAGTTGACCCTGTTGCCTTCGCAACCCTTGGTGTTTTCCGAGAACTCGATGGCGGATGTTGACCAGCTCATAGACCTGTCGGCTTACATACCAGTTACGGCCCAGGCGGTGATTGTGGAGATGCAATTAAACGCTATGTCCGTCCCGGTCGGGATGGAGCAGATACTGACCGTGCTCGGCAGGCGCTCCGGTTCTGATTATGGTTCTTCAACCATACACTTTATCTGGCAGAATGTACCTAACCTTAATCAGAACGCATACAAGGAAGCCACGCTAGCCACTGATGGGACACGGATGATTCGGGTGATGGCCACTAAGGGAGGACAATTCTGTTCGATTAATATATGGGTCCGTGGATATATTGAGTAGCCACGAATGAACACTAATATGCACGAATACACACGAAAGTTAACAGTGACTTGAAGAGACTCTTACGAGATGGGGCGCTGGGCTACGCCTGGCGCCCGGGGGATTGGGTTTTGTTATCTACCAAATACAGGTAAAGACGGGATGGAAATCATAAGGGACCAAGAAACGAATACGCTCCATAAAAGAATTATAAGTGATATCAAGATAGGGTATAATTTTCTTGTAAAAACTATATTATGCAAAAACCATAGCAAAAACAAAGGGGAGAATATTATAATATCAAGTATCAGTAAGGTTGATACATCAATCTTTAGCAATAATAATATAGTTGTTATGCTAAGTATGCAGCTACTAATAGCAATAGCTATAGATAATATAAGCCCCGTAGCATTCTTGATGCTCTTCTCTTGTACATCCTTCCGGTATATCAGATATTTTTTGTAAAATGAGCACAAAAACAGCACAGCCAAAATACTTGCTACTCCCCAATATGGAGAAAACACAAGCAACATCGTTAGTATTGGAGGATATTGATTAACATAATCAATCATATTTCATCCCCCGCCTATAGTCTATGGTCTATAGTCTTCCCGTCTGGGCTATTTCTTCCCCTTGCCCGCCGGTTTCAGCGTCTGGACGGCCGAGGCGTAGGCGCAGAGCTCGCATTCGGCTCCGGAGCCGGGCGGGGTTTCGGCGCTTAAGCATTCCCGGGCTTCTTTGAGCCGGGTTTCGACCCAACCGGCGTCGCCGTCATAAGGAAATATCTCCAGCTCGAAGTCGAGCCGGCCGTTGAGGCCTTCGCGGTCTTTGCGGCCGTTGCAGTAAACGAAGTACCCGGTCTCGGCCACCTTGAAACCGTTCTGCCGGAAAAGCCATTGGTATACCTCCATCTGGCGTTTCCAGCCGGCCTGCCAGTCGGAGTCGAGGTTGAGCGCGTCGGCTTTGGAGGTGGCTTTGTAGTCCACGATGTGCAGGCGGCCGTCGCTGTTTTCCCAGACGTCGTCCACGGCGCCGGTTATCAGGAAGTTGGTGCCTTTGTGGTGGTGCTGGATGCCGACGAAGTTCTGGCGCCATTTGTCCAGGTCCTTGTGCTGGTAAGGCTTGGCGCTGAGGCTGTATTTGGTCATCAGCGGATGGGGCTGGCCCTTGGCCCGGTAGGCGTCGAACTCCTTTTTGAGCAGGTGGTCGACGGCGTTGTTCAGGGTAAACGGCAATGACCCGGGCGGCTTGACGCCCAGGCGCATTTCCAGATAGAAACAGCGCGGGCATTCGATGAACTTGTCGATACGGGAGCGGCTGAGCCTGAACGGTTCGGCCGAGGCCGGGTCGAATAGCGAACTCTTTTTAGGCATACGGTCCTTTCTTCATTTGGCCAGCATAAAGGAATTAACGGTTTCGGCCAGGATTATAGGCGTTCCGCCGTCAAGCGGCGCGGACTTGAGCCGGCCGTCGCCGGTGATATATATGGCGTATCCGTCGCCGGGCGCGATGTCCCAGGCGCTGGTGACATTAGTATCCAACACTATGGCGCTGCCGCCGGACATAGGCGCGACCTTGAGCTGGCCGGTCAAGGATACCGAATCGAAACTATCCATAAAGACGACCCTGGCATTGTCGGAAGTGGCCTGCCACATTGTCGGCGCGGTGTCGGTGATGGTGACGGGCGTACCGCCGGCGATGTCGACACTCCGGAGCTGGCCGGAGCCGTTGAGATACAAGGCCATAGCCGTATCGGGGCTGAGCTTTAACGACAGGACCTGGCTGTCCAGTATGACCGAACCGCCGCCGGCCACGGCCACGGATTTGAGGTTGCAAAACCCGGTAGTGGCGTTGTAGTTGCCCAGATAAACGACCCGGGCGCTGTCATTGGTGATATGCCAGCTGCCGGGATAGACGTAGGTGCTGATTCTGATGGCGCCGGAGCCGTCGGTATTGAGCGAGCGCAGACTGCCGCCCTTGACTAACGGGTCGTAATCGGTCAGGGCGATGAGCTTGGTCCGGTCGGGCGTGAGCAACCAGTCGTCGAACCCGCTGACCAGGTCGGTTGGCGTGCCGCCGGTGATGGGCACGGTCCTGAGTATCATTTCCGGGGTGCTGTAGATGACGTTGGTCTGGTCGGCGTCGACGTTGGTCTTGACATAAGACAGCACGTCGCCGGAGAGCAGGTCGTTTGACCCGCCGGTAATGGGCGCGGCATACAGTTCGCCGGTTATGGCCGCGACGTTGACGATGGTGGCGTAGATTACGCCCTGGCTGTCGGGCAAGACGCTGAATGAACCGACTGAGCCGGCGATGGAGGAGGAGGCGCCACCGGTTATGGGCACGGACTTGAGGTTGCCGTTGCCGGCGGTCAGGTAGATTAGGCGCGAGCTGTCCGGAGTAATTTGACCGTCAAAGACGCCGGAAGCTAGGTCGGCGGCCGGGCCGCCGGCCACGGGGACGGATTTGAGGTTGCCGTTGCCGGACAAAAAGAAGGCCTTCTTTTTATCAGGGGTAATGTTCCAGGCGGTGACGCCGGTGCCCAGCAGGACCGGGTCGGTGCCGGTGACGGGCACGGACATCAGGGCGCCGGACGAGGTCATAAGGCTGTAATTGGACAGGAAAAAGACCCGGGCGGAGCTGTCGACGACGCTGTCCGCGGAACTGCCGGTGGCGTGGTCGTTGGGGGAGTCCTTGCCGCACATCCCGCCCCAGCCCAAGGCCAGGACGGCCGCCAGCCCCAGGCAAACCGACCAGTTACGGTATGAATCGCGGTGCATATATATTATATATATCGGAATCCGCCATATTAAACGGTACGCAAATAATACTTCGGCAGTTGGAATCCCGCTAAAGCGAGACGACTTACTGCCGAGTATACTGGGCTGATAACTCACCACACCTGCCTCCCAGCAGGCAGGTTCTAACAACCCAAGTAGCGCAGAGCCCTGTGGGCTACGCAGATTATACAAGTAACCGAAATATTGTCAATACTTCTGCTGGGTCCAAGTGGCCCTAAGTTCAACCCTGTGTGCAAAATACATCATTTTAGTGCTAGTAACTCTTATTACTTGACAACAGGCCATATGATAGCTAAATTCAGTGGTATATGTACCTGGAATTTTGGGGATTGAAAGAGAAGCCATTCGAGAACACGCCTGACCCGCGGTTTTTCTACGCTACGCCGCGGCACGAGGAGGCGCTGACCCGGATGCTTTACGCCGTGTCCGAGCAGAAGGGCGCGGCGATGCTTTCGGGCGAATACGGGTCGGGCAAGACACTGCTGACCCGGATAGTGACCAACCAGCTATTGGGCGAGAACGACCGCTACAAGATAGCCATCATCATAAATCCCAACATACCGGCGGACGAACTGCTGGAGGAAATCCTGTACCAGCTGGGCAAGAGCGTGGCGCCGGGCGCCCGGCGCAAGAGCGAGTGCATCCGCCAGCTCAACGCGGCGCTCTACGAAAACGCCAATGCCGGCTCGCATACGGTCATCATCATAGACGAAGCCCAGGCCATTAAGGACGAAAGCACTTTCGAAGAGCTGCGGCTATTGCTCAATTTCCAGCTTAATAACCGGTTCCTGCTGACATTGCTTTTGTTCGGCCAGCCGGAACTGCGGGAGAAGATAGGTAACGTCAAGCAGCTGGAACAGCGGCTGGCGGTGAGGTTCCATCTTTCGCACCTGACCGAGGAAGAGACGCGCAACTACGTCCGGTACCGGTGCAAGGTGGCCGGCGCGGAGAAGGAGCTGTTCTCGGACGAGGCACACCGGATGATTTACCGGGGTTCGGAAGGGATTCCGCGGGTGATAAATAATATTTGCGATATGGCGCTGGTGGCCGGGATGGGCGGGTCGGACCCGGTCTCGGGGCCGATTATCCAGAATGTCGTCAAGGACCTGTGCGGGATTGAAGTAAAATAATGGTGCGTTTTCAGGACATATTCAAGAAGATGCGTCCGGTCGAACCCGAGATTAAGCCGGCGGAAGCACCAAAGCCTCAGGACAAGCCGGCATCGACCGACAATAGAGACAAGAAAGCCGGGCCGGTTTCTTACCATACCAACCAGGCGTTATTCAAATCTAACCTGAGCAAACTGCAGGAGAAGTCGGCCGACCCGATGATAAGCGCGCTGCCCGAAGCGGCCAACCCGCGGCTGGTGCGTTCGGGCGACGAGGAGAAGAAGCCGTCGCCGTTCCGGTCCGCGCCCGTACCCAAGGAGCCGACTGTCGATTTCCCGTTTTCCCAGAAAGTCCAGCCCCAGCCGGCCAAGCCCGAGGTGTCCAATACGCCGTTCAGCCGGGCGGCGCAGGAGTCCATAGGCCAGAGGACGGAGCCGGCGCGGCCGACACCGGTCCAGCTTTCCAGCGTAATCAAGGCGCAGGATTTGCAGGAAACGGAAAAGGCGGTGGAACTTTACGAAAAGCTGGCGTCATTGAGCCAGGCCGTGCTGGATATGGTCGCTAAGAAGTCGTCGCTCAGGGAATTGGACCTGCCTGAATTCACCGGCGTGATAAAAGAATCGGTCAATCTGATTTCACGGGGCGACCGGAGCATGCTCGATTTGATATACCGGACATCGAGCGGCAATTATTTGATAGCCCACCAGGTCAATACGGCAATCCTGGCGATGGAGATAGGCAAAGGCATCGGCTACAGCGAGGACAAGCTGGAAGATTTGGGCTTGTCGGGACTGCTTCACGACGTCGGCATGCAGGAAGTCTATCCGATGATAGACCGGAAGGATAAGCTTTCGAGCCAGGAATACGAGCAAGTCAAAAACCACATAACAACCGGCGCTAACCTGTTAAAAGGAATCCCCGGACTGGCGGACGTGGTCTGGGAGGTTTGCCAGCAGCATCACGAGCGGATAACCGGCAGTGGATATAAAGGCCTTAGCGGCAAGTCGATAAATGAATACGCCCATATTATCGCATTGGCAGATACTTTCGAAGCCATAACCCATTCCCGTCCGTACCGCCGTAAAAAGAGCGGGCAGGAGGCGGTAAAGGATTTGATAGAGACATCCGGCAATGACTTTGACCGGCAGGCGCTGAAGGTATTGGTCAAGCGGGTGGGCATTTATCCGGTCGGGACGTGGGTGGAAATGAATACCGGCGAGATAGCCCGGGTGGTTAGAATCAACGAGACTTTCCCGCTCAGGCCGACGGTCGTATTGATGTATTTGGCGGACGGCAGTCCGGTGGCCGAACCCAGAAGCATTGAACTGGCCAAAAACCAGATGATCAGCATTAAAAGTACCCTGGACGAGGGAGAACTCGCCAGGAGACAAATAAAGGAGGTGTAGGTTTATGAAGATGCTAAGTTTATTGTTTATCGGAGCGGGCGGGCTGGTATTTTTGCTGGGCGCGGCATTCAGATTGATGGACAAACAGTTGATGGGCATTCCGCCTCAATCATTCCTGGAATTCACCACGGCGTGCCTGCTGTTTTCCATCGCGATATCTCTGCACCGGAAGGATTAGGAAGAGATTATAGCAGGGGTGGGATTTGAACCCACGGCCGGGAGCTTATGAATCTCCTGCTCTACCGGGCTGAGCTACCCTGCCATGACATAGGCCGTTTGCCCTTATCAGGCCAGTCCCGTGAACCACGGGAAAATTCATTAACCACTTCTGTGGCAAGTTGTCAAGAATTATATTTTGAATCGCATCAGGAATTCGGCGTTGCTCTTGGTCTTTGATACGTTCTCGATAAGCCAGGTCATGGCTTCGAGCGAGTTCCTCTTTTCGGCCAGCAGACCTTTTCTGAGGAACCAGACGCGGCGGAGCTCTTCCTTATCCATAAGCAATTCTTCCTTGCGGGTGCCCGAACGCGAAACATCGATGGACGGGAATATCCGGCGGTCTGCGATTTGGCGGTCCAGATGCACTTCCATATTGCCGGTGCCTTTGAATTCCTCGAAAATAACGTCGTCCATGCGGCTGCCCGTTTCCACCAAGGCTGTAGCCAGAATGGTCAGCGAACCGCCGCCTTCGATTTTGCGGGCGGCGCCGAAGAACTTCTTGGGGCCCTGGAGCGCGCTGGAATCGATGCCGCCGGTAAGAATCTTGCCGCTATGGGGCGCTTCGGTGTTATAGGCCCGGCCCAAGCGGGTGATGGAGTCGAGAAGTATCACCACGTCCTTGCCGTATTCGACCATGCGCTTGGCCTTTTCCGAGGCCATCTGGGCGACCTGGATATGACGGCTGGGCGGCTCGTCAAAGCAGGATGAGATAACTTCGCCTTTGACCGAACGTTCCATGTCGGTGACTTCTTCGGGGCGTTCGTCGATAAGCAGAACGATCAGCGAGACCTCAGGATGGTTTTTGGTAATGCTGTTGGCTATTTTCTGGAGCAGAACCGTTTTACCGGTCCGGGGCGACGCGACAATCAATCCGCGCTGGCCTTTCCCGACCGGCGCAATCAGGTCGAATATCCGCATCGAGATTTCGTCGGGCGTAGTTTCCAGAATCAGCCTTTCGCACGGATGGAGCGGGGTAAGGTTGTCGAAGTAAACCTTTTCCGAAAGGGTCTCGGGCGATTCGTAGTTGATGGCCTCGACCTTAAGCAGGGCGAAATACTTTTCGCCTTCTTTGGGCGGGCGGATTTGGCCGGTCACCACGTGGCCGTTACGCATGCCAAAACGGCGGATTTGCGACGGTGAGATGTATATATCGTCCGGCGAGGGCAGGTAGTTATAGTTCGGCGAGCGCAGGAATCCAAAGCCGTCGGGCAGAATTTCCAAGACGCCTTCGCCGATGGCCAGGCCATTATGGTTGGCGCGTTCTTTAAGTATCTTGAATATCAGGTCTTGCTTTTTGAGCCCGGTGTAATCCTGGATGCCTTCCTTTTTAGCCAGCTTGAAAAGGTCGGTGATGGTCATCTTCTGGAGCTTATTGAGATAGAGCTCTTCTTTTTTAACCTCTTCATATTTAGCGTCCATATTTTTTTCCTTACAGACGGGCTTTTCTTCCGTGGGAAGCGGTTCCGGCTCGACCGGCTTGGGCCGCTCAGCTGCGGTTGAGCGCTTTGTTTCAATTGTTTTCTTGACGGGTTCGTCGTTTTCCTTGATGGTTTTCGGGGGGCAGGCCATAAATACCTCTCCTTCTTTCTAATTAGATAATGCGTTTATAAATTTATATATTTCATTAACCTGGCAGAACAGGTCTTTGAGCGATCCGTTATTATGTATAACAAAATTAGATTTCCCCTCTTTTAGCTTAAGAGACATCTGGAAGCGTTCTCTTCGGGCCAATTCTCCTTTATTCCAACCCCGGGATTCTGAAACGCGCATCCGGCGGATGTCCTTTGGAGCTTCCACGAAGATAAGCGTATCGCAAACGGCATCAAGACCGGCCTCCATCAGCAGGGCGGCGTCCAGGATAATAAATTTCTTGCGCCCGGGATTGCCGGATTTGCTTCTGGCGATGATGTTAACAATCTCCTTTTTAATGAGCGGGTGAACTATTTTGTTCATCCGCCGGACATTCTTTACACTGCCGAATACAGCGGCCGCTAATTTGTCATGGTCGACAGAACCATCGGCATCAAATACTCCGCTGCCCAACCAGGAACGCAGGATTTTTTTGACCGGACCGAGCTGGATGACCTTGTGGCCGATTTTATCGGCATCTATGAGCAATCCGCTTTTTTTTTCGAGCAGTTCTCCCACCTTGCTTTTTCCGCTGGCAATGCCACCGGATAGTCCGATAACGGTTAAAAATCTCTTGGATTGTTTAAGAATCACTTGGACAACAACACCTTGTTTTGTAATCTGGTATGAAAGGCTAATTAAATATTACCTTTAAACCGGAAACTAAATGAAATTAAATTGCACTAAAGTCAGGGATTGTTCAGACATTCCAGTATTTGGTTAATTTTTCACTGTACCTATTAAAGATATGGTTTGATATCTTTTAAACTGGTACTATTTGTAGAACTAATATAAACCTTGTCAAGCATTTTGTGATTTTTACTTGACAAAAAAAGAACTCCATAATATAAAGAAATGCCTATGAACAACCGCGGATTAGCTAATTGGATTCTGATTATTATAACAGCCTTTGCGATTATAGGGCTGTTCATAACTTATATCCTGTCCGGAGAAGAGAAAAACATCGATGCCCAGATTCAAGCCGCGCAGGCCGCTCAAGCAGAAGCCAAAAAGCAAAAAGAGGCCTTTAACTCTTTCACAATGGATATTTCACCTCTGATTATGTCTTTGGATCCGGGAATCCCTCTTAAACCCGAAGATATGGACAAATACATCGCCACCAAGAAAAAGAAGACCAAGCCATCCAAGGGCGCGGAAGAACTAAAGATGGAAAAAATAGTCCGAGAGGCGATTGATCGGGCAACCGAAACAAGAATCCGGCTCGAAAGAGCAACCTACGAAAAAGAAACCGCCGCCCGGAGAAGCACCGGAGTGAAAGATTTCGTTAGCGTGGTCAAGGAGGCAAAAGAAGGCATTGTTGCCGGGCTGAAAACCCAGATTAGCGATATGAATGACAAGCTTTCCTCTGAAACGGAAAAATACAACGTGCTCAAGGACAAGCTGACTTCCGCTAAAAAAGAGCAGGAAGATAAGCTGCCCAAAATGCAATCCCAGTTTGAAATGAGCAAAACAAAAATGGAGAATGATATCGCCTTGATAAAATACAACCTTGAAGAGCTGGCCACTAAAGAAGTGTTTAACAGGGATATCGTAGAAACCCACGGAAAAATCATCCAGCCTAACGTAAACAACCGATTTGCGTTCATAACACTTGGAAATGAAAGTAATATAAAACTCGGCTGGAAGTTTATGGTATTCCGCCGTGACAAAACCGGTATAAGGGAATGGAAAGGTCAGGTTGAGGTAAAAAAGATATACGAGACACAATCGCTAGTATCAATAACCGCTTTAAAAAACCCGATGGACCCAATTACCGAGGGCGATTCCATAACTAATATTTTTTATCATCCGCTGGGAGCAAGAAATGTAGTGCTCATAGGAAAATTCGAGCGCGGTGACTTCAAATACGACAAAGCTGAGGTCGAACGACGCCTGACCGACATCAGCGTAACTGTAGAAAAAAAGGTCTCTCTCAAAACGGATTTTGTAATCATAGGCAAAGATCCGGAAGAAACGGATATTGACCGCAATAATTATGTTGTGGTAAAAACCATGAATATCCCTCGCCTGGAAGGCACTGAAGCGCGTGAAGCGTTGGAATTCTATCTGGGCGACTAAAAAAATATGGCTAGAAGAATTATAAAAAAGAAGGCTGAGGACCCAGGCGCCATAGTATTATTGGCCGCGTCAAGCATTCTGCTAATTATTGCTTTGTACTCTATTTATTCTTTGAATGGCGGAATTGAAGAGAAGTCGAAGACTCTCGAAAAAGGAATAAAGGATGCGGAAACTTCTGAAGCAGAGTCTAATGTATTCAAAGCCAAGGCGATGGAAATATCAAAGCGAATCGGGTGGGAAGCCCGCCCAGTCACTCAGCCAACGGGAAAGGATGAAAAACCGGTATTAGAACTGCATCCGGAGAAGCTTCAAGGTTTAAGCAATACTGAAGATGTGGCTAGATTTTTAAGCGGGTGGACTACCAAGCTGGCGGACGTATACCAAAAAACACAATATGGACTCCGCGATAAACGCGAAGATGATGCCAAGCCAAAACTTAACCTTCAGGTTTTAATCACTGATCTGGAAGAAATAGCAAAATCAAATGACGAAAAAACAAAAGCACTCATATCGGCCAGGCAGACCTCCGAACAAGAAACGGTAAAAATAATCGGAACAAAAGAGGATCTTAACAGCGGGGAGTTGATTAAAATTATCGAGGAAAAAGATGCGGAAATAAATAAATTAAGAACCGATTTCTCGACCTTGGAAAAAAGAGTTAAAGATATTGTTGAGCAAGGCGAACGCGACATTCTTTATCTGCAAGAAGGTTTGAATCAGGTTAATGAAGAAGTTGTCAATGTCGCTAAAAAACAAGAAGAGACTATGGCTAAATTGCTTAAAGAGAAGCAAGAATATAATGACCGGCTTGATAAACTAAGAAAAAGGCTAGAGCTTGAACGCGAAGGCGTTGAGATAGACGGACAGATTACTTTCTCTGACGCCCCAAACGGATATGTTTACATAGACCTTGGTAAGAATGACGCTATTACTGAAAAAATGGATTTTGATGTTTTTATAATAGAAAAACACGGAGCACCCAGAAATAAAGGGAAAATTAAGATAATTAAAATTTATGATAAATTCAGCCAGGCATCGATTTTAGAAGGATCAATGGACTCCCACAACCCAATCGGCGCTGGAGATTACATAAACAGTTCTGTTTACAGCCGAAAAAAAGCAAAGATATTTGTTTTGTGCGGCAAGTCTACAGGCCGGTATTCATTCTCTGAATTAAAGAATAAAATAGAGGAATTTGGCGGAAAGGCTTCAGTAGAAATAACACCTGAAATTACATATGTCGTGGCGGGAGAAAACTACGATAAAGACGAAAACTACAAAAAAGCGGTTCATCTGGGCGCGGTGGTTCTCAGGGAAAAAGAACTTTATGCTTTAATGGGGTTGCCGTGGTATTAAAAAATCTATTCGGGACCGCTATTTCAAAATAGCGTAATCCAACGCATAAAAAACCTTCCGCTATACTGAGATTCTAAACATGGAAGAAAAACATATCTCACTGGGAGAACACCTTGATGAACTTAGAAAACGACTTATATATTCGGCTATTTTCTTCTCTGTTTGCCTAGCAGTTTGCTTCATATTCCAAAACAAAATAATGGAAATTATCTGCTGCCCCCATTTCAAAGCAACCAATTCTTTGCTTAAAGCTTTTGGCCCAGCTGAACGCTTTGTGGTTTATTTTAAAGCGGTAATGATTGCCAGCGCGCTGATGGCTACTCCTTTCGCGCTATATCAATTATGGAAATTTATTAGCGCCGGCCTTTACGAAAAAGAAAAAAAATATGTTTTATTTTACGCGCCTTTTTCCCTGGGCCTTTTTGTTGCTGGCGTTTTGTTCGGTTACTATTTATTTATCCCGCCCACATTAAAAATACTTTACTATTACGGCGACAATGCGGTCGTGGAATCACTAATAAATTTTAATGAGTATTTTAGTGTTTTTGTAATGCTTACACTCCTTCTAGGACTGGTTTTTGAACTCCCCCTTTTGATGCTTTTTTTAGTGCAAATAAAAATAATAAACCCAAAGACATACACCTCTCAAATAAAAGCAGCAATATTGATCGCCTTTATCCTGGCGGCAATAATCACCCCTACTGGAGACCCGATCACACAAACGTTAGTGGCCGTGCCATTATTGTTGCTATATGGACTGGGAATAGTAATATCGTTTATTTATAAGTACAAAACAAATCGTCTTGATAAAGAAAGAGCTAACTGATCTATGAAATTAGGAATAATGGGATTAACTTCCAGCGGGAAAACCACCTTATATTCGTTGCTTTCGGGCATCAAATACGAAGCCGCTTCTCTTTTGCAGCTAGAACAAAAATTAAAGGTTGCTACCGTAAAAGTTCCGGACAAGCGAATTGAAATGTTGTTGGATAAGGAAGGTCCCAGTGATAAACTAACCTACCCTACAATTGAAATTTACGATACTCCCAGTCTAAATATCCCAGCAGAAAAAGTTGATGGAAACGCACAGGCAATATCTATCTTAAGAGACGCGGATGGATTGATTTGCGTTGTTCGTACTAATTCGGAAAGCTCTCCAGAATCAGTTCTCGGAATAATAACTGACATAAAAAACGAATTACTAGTCGCTGATCTTAGTATTATAGAAAAAAGAGCCTCCAAGTTGCAGCAACAAATACTTCGTGGTGGTTCGATGGTAGAGCAGGATAAAAAAGAACTGGCCGCTCTAGGAAAAATGCAGACACAATTAGAATCAGGAAAAGACTTGCATATTCTTAAGGCGGATGCCGATATAAATCGAGCCATCAAAAACTATGGGATTCTTGCAATAAAGCCGTTAATTATCGTTCTCAATTTATCAGAATTTCAGTTGCAACCAGAAGTGCAGGATAAATTTAAGAAAATTATTGCTGCGCAATATTCTGATTATATTGCTTTATCGCTTAAATTAGAGTATGAATTAAGCCAGCCTGAGTTTAGCGAAGAAGAAAAAAAAAGCTTTATGGATGAATACAAGCTTCCTGGATTACACATCCATGATATATTGCCTCTATGCTATAAAAAATTAGGACTAATAACTTTTTTTACTGTTGGCAAAGATGAAATCCGGGGGTGGACCATAAAACAGGGGGATACCGCCTTAACAGCGGCCGGAGCAATACATACGGATATATCTAGGGGGTTTATATCGGCAGAAGTTATTCCTTTTCAACACTGGATTGAGGGTGGAAATTACAAGAATGCAAAAGAGCGTGGCAAATTAAAACTTGAGGGCAAGAACTATATAGTTCATGATGGAGATATTGTTCATTATAAATTTAATGTATAAACTATGAGTAAAGTTGTTTTAGCTTATTCAGGAGGAACAGATACTTCTATTTGCGTGCACTGGCTGCAGTCTAAAGGATTAAAGGTTATAACTTTTATGGCCCAGCTGGGACAGCTGGAATATCTAGAACCTCTGGGAGAAAAAGCCGTCCAGCTTGGCGCTGAAACGGCTTACATTGCTGATCTTAGGCATCGTTTTGTCCAAGAATTTATTCTGCCCTGCATAAAAGCCGGGGCTAAATACGAATCAGATTACCTCCTTTCTTCAGCCCTAACAAGGCCATTAATATCCCAAGAGCTGGTCCGAATTTCCAATGAAGAAAACTGTCGTTATGTCGCTCATGGATCCAGAGGATTCGGAAATGATTACATCAGGTTTAACAATTGCATAAAAGCTCTTGATCCTGAAATAGAGATAATTGCTCCCCTGAAAGAGCTTAATTTGCAAACAATAAATGACGACATAAAATATGCTCAGGAACGCAATATTCCCCTGGGAAGCCGCCGGCAATCCCTTTACAATCTGGAATGTAATCTTTGGGGATGCAACATACAGCTTGGTCAACCTGATGAATTATGGCAAACAGCTCCGCGCGACACCTATATCATGACCACTCCAATAGAAGAGTCTCCAGACAAAGCAATAACAATAGAAATTACTTTTAAAAAAGGTGAGCCCATAGCCCTCAACAATGCGGCAAAAGACTACTTGGAATTAATAGAAATCCTTAATAAAATAGGCGGCCGCCACGCTATCGGCAGAAGCGATATTGTAGAGAATAAAATATCAGGGGATAAATCAAGGGAAATTTACGAATCCCCGGCGGCATCTATATTATACAATGCATTCCATGCTATATCCTATCTTGTTTTACCGAAGGAACTTTTACACTTCCAGGCCACCCTGTCCCAAAAATACTCGCAACTTGTATATCACGGAGATTGGTTTTCTCCGTTAAGAGAGTCAATGGATGCTTTCTTCAACGCCTCTGCAAATAAAATAAACGGCAAAGTTACAATGAAGCTGTTTAAGGGAAACTGCATTATCTTGGAAATAGAAAAATAATTGGGCGCAATTCATGAAAAAATTAATCTCCTTTTTAGAAAAAAAAGGGCTGACTCTTTCAGTGGCCGAATCTTGCACCGGAGGATTAATATCTCACAAAATAACTCAGGTTCCGGGCGCTTCTAAAGTTTTTCACGAAGGAATCATTTGCTACAACAACGAATCCAAGATAAATCGTTTGAGAATTTCCCCAACCACGCTAAAAAAATACGGCGCGGTTAGCCTGCAAATCTGCCGCCTTATGGCTAAAAAAGTAGCTGGAAAATCCAAAATTGGATTGGCGACGACAGGCATAGCCGGCCCCTCCGGCGCAACAGATACGAAACCAATCGGGTTAGTATACGTGGGTGTTAAATTAACCGGCAAAGTAACCGTCAAAAAACTCATACTTAATGGCTCAAGAAAAAAAATAAAGCAGCAAGCTGCTGATATCGCTCTGAATATTTTATTTGACCTGGTAAAATGCAGGTACCAATAAATGAGAAAACTTGGGATTAAAAGTCGAGATTGGAAATTACGGTATGCTGAGAAAATGATGCCTTTTGAAATCCCGGGAATTTCACCAGTCATTAGTAAAATTCTATCCGGCCGCGGAATCCAGGACTTGAAACAAGCCCATATTTTCCTAAAACCAGAATTAAAAAATCTTGTCGAACCCAGCTCAATAAAAGGCATAAAAGAATCTGTAGAAAAAATAAAAGAGGCCATAGAAAATAAGAAGAAAATAGTCATATACGGTGATTATGATGTCGATGGAATCGCCGGCGTGGTTATTCTGGTAAGATTATTTGAGCTTTTGAAGTATCCGGTTAATTACTATATTCCACACAGAATAAACGAAGGCTATGGACTTAATAAAACGGCCATAAAAAAACTAAAAGAAGACGGGGCAAACCTGATTATAACGGTTGATTGCGGGATCTCATCTAAAAAAGAAGTTCAATACGCCAAGGATTTAGGAATTGACATAATAATTACAGACCATCATGAACCAAACGTTCACAACCAAGCTCTTCCCGAAGCCGTGTCTATCATTAATCCTAAATTGACCGATGAAAGTTTCATTAGAGATTTATGCGGAACAGGTGTAGCTTTTAAATTGGCCTGGGCGATACTGAATAATTTTTCTTTTATTGATAGATCAGGACCACTATTTCATAGATTTATAATTGATGCCATAACCCTCGCGGCCATTGGAACAATAGCTGATGTTGTTCCATTAATAGGCGAAAATCGCATATTAGTTTATTATGGATTGCAATCTCTAAAAGCATGTAAAATACCCGGACTAAAAGCATTGATGAATAAAACCCGCATTTCCGGCAAGGAAATCCAGCCCAAAGACATTGCTTATGGCTTAGCGCCCCGCCTTAATGCCGGCGGCCGTTTATCCACCGCCACTAAAGGCGTTGAATTGCTTCTTTCGGAATCAGATACAGTCGCAGAAGAAATAGCCAAATATTTAGACATGGCCAATCGCGAACGCCAGAAAATCGAAGTAAAAATACTAGAAGAAGTCCGCTTTAAAATACAAGAAGAATATGATTTATCTAAAAATCCAATATTAGTGGTTGCCTCTGATGCGTGGCACCCGGGTGTCATCGGCATTGTGGCTTCGCGTATAGCAGAAGAATTTTACCGACCAGCAATAATCATATCAACAACAAAAAATATCGGTAAAGGGTCCGGACGTTCAATCCCAGGTTTCCATCTCTATAACGCACTAAATAGCTGCAATCATCTTTTTGAATCTTTCGGCGGTCATGCGTTAGCGGCGGGGCTGGAAATAAAAACCGAACTGATACCTGAGCTGATTTCTCATTTATCAGCCCAAACCAATATAACCCCACTGCCTGTCGGATCAGCACCTATTTTAATCGATTCGGAAATAGAATTATCCAACATTAACAGAAAATTATCCCGGGAAATAGACATGCTCCAGCCTTTTGGAGAAGGCAATCCGGAGCCAGTACTGGCAACCCATAATGTTAATCTGGCAGGCCAGCCGCGGTTAATGGGCAGGAATGCGGATCATCTTGAGTTTTTTGTCAAGCAGAATAATAAAGCTTTTCGTGTTGTGGCGTTCGGGCAAGGACAACAAATTGACATAATCGAATCCTTAAAAGACGAGGGCTTTTCCATAGCGTACAATATTCGCTTCAATGATTTTAACGGCAAAGATGATGTGGAGCTTCACTTAAAGGATATAAAATATCCAAACTCAAAACAATAGGGCTTTATTCTCTATCATCTCCCGGGCTAATCGTATCGCGGCAATCATCGAGCCAGGGTCAGCGACATTTTTCCCCGAAATATCGAAAGCCGTCCCGTGAGCAACCGAAGTTCTGATTATAGGAAGCCCCAAAGTAATCTGAACCATCTTGAAAAATGATATGGTTTTGACCGGGATAATACCCTGGTCATGGTAAAGAGCCACCACCGCATCAAACTCGCCCTTTTGCGCCCTGTAAAAAAGGCTATCCGCGGGAAATGGGCCATAACACAGAATGCCAAGTTGCTTAGCAGCCTCAACTGCGGGACCAATAATTTCTTTCTCCTCTTTTCCGAATAAACCATCCTCGCCGGCATGAGGATTCAATCCGCATACAGCGATGCTTGGTTCAGGCAAATTAAAATATTGTTTCAGAGAATCATTGGTTATTTTTATCGTGTTTAAAATAGCGCCCGTATTAAGATGGAGCAAAAGCTTTTTATATGGTACGTGGGTGGTAACCAAGGATACCTTTAAATTATCAGAAACAAACATCATTACATATTTTCTAGAGTTTGTTTTTCGGGCTAATAATTCCGTGTGACCCTTAAAAGAAAATCCGTTTTTATTAATAGAGTTTTTACTGACTGGCCCCGTGACGATAGCGTCAATTATTCGAGGTTTTTTGGTATTTCCCTGATATGCTGCATCTATCGCGGAAATAATGTATCCCAGAGACATTTCACCGGTTGACTTACGAACGGGTATCGGGTTGAATAAAAATAAATTACTTTTATTGTTGTCTTTGTCAACCTGATCCAAAGCGCTAATTAAGCTGCAATCAAAAGCCGTCCCTAACTTTAGAGCGGTCTTTGCGAAGGTATCATCATCACCGAAAATTATAAATCTGGTAGAGTTTTTGATGTGCTTTATTTCTTCCGAGTTAAAGGCCTTAACTATGACTTCCGGCCCGACTCCAGAAGGGTCACCCATTGTTATGCCGATGGTTTTAACAGCCATGATTGAGGAATACTAGATAAACAAGAGGACTCAAAGCTACTTACTGATTGTATCAGCCGAGAGTAAAAATGTTTCGGTTGTTCCCAGTTTAATTTCATAAGATTTATCAACAATATCCGTAATGAATATCTTGCGGATCGCCCGGCCATTAACAAAGGTTCCATTAGAGCTTAAATCTTTCAGCTGAACAGAATGCGTATTATAAAAAGATATGCGCAGATGTTCGCGGGAAATATTCAGGGTGTAGTCTCTGGACTCGTCCTTTGGATAATTCTTAAAATCCTGGTAAGAAATCTCACAGTAAGGGGCTCGTCCGATATTAACTATTTGCCCGTAATTGACATAAAATGTTTCATCCTGAGCCAGGCCTTTAGTTCCCTTCAAGATAAGGCGCCCGACGATTTTAGGCATAAAATGCTATTCGATTATGTCAAAATTCGCATAAACATTCTGGACATCATCCTGATCTTCCAGGGCTTCCAACAAGCCCATAATCTTTTGTCCGGCATCTTTATTAAGGGAAATATAATTCTTGGGGATGAAAGTAATTTCTGCGCTCTGGGGAGTGAAGCCCTTTGCTATCAAAGATTTTTTTATATTCTCCATCTGGTCCGGCGAGCTGATAATTTCAAAGATATCACCGGCAAGAGAAGCGTCATCAGCGCCGACATCTAAAGCAACCCCGATAATCTCATCCTCGCTAGCTTTCGCCGCAGGAATAGTGATAAGCCCTTTTCTTTCAAACATCCAACTGACAGAATTTGCGCTGCCTAAAGAACCGCCCCGGGCATCAAATATTTTTCTTATTTCCGGCGTTGTCCGGTTACGATTATCGGTGAGCACCTCAACCATGATAGCCACGCCATTAGGACCGTAACCTTCAAAAATAGTGCTTTCCAAACGCACGCCTTCCAGTTCGCCGGCCCCCTTTTTAATGGCCCGATCAACATTTTCTGCGGGCATATTAACGGACCGGGCTTTCTCCATGGCATATTGCAATTTGATATTAGTATCCGGATCGCTCCCTCCATCACGCGCAGCCACCATCAAAAGGCGGGCCACCTTGGAAAACTCCTTACCTTTTTTGGCGTCAGCTGCGCCCTTTTTATGTTTTATTGTAGACCAATGCGAATGTCCTGACATAGTAAGAGAAAATACAATTTATCAGTGTAATGTCAAGAAAATAGATGAGGTGTTGCTGCGAAATTAATTCTGACCGGCCGGACCCGTCCCTTCAGGCGCCGGCGGCGCATCAGCCCTCAGCCTTAGTTTTATATCGCCGAAATCTCGCTCTTGTTCCATATCAATTTGCTGAAGCCTAACCAGTTCCAATGAAGCAATCAGGTTTTTAAGGGTATAAAAACGCTTTTGCTCCGGTTGATTTGCCAGCAAATCAAGAAATGACATCTCTCCCTTTTGCTTAAGCCGCTCAATTATCATTCCCATAAATTTCTCTATGGGAATGTCGTCATAAATTATCGAAGACGGCACATCCAGTATTATTTCCTGCGATATCCGGGAAAATGTTCGTGCCAGATTCCAAAGATCCAGCTCAACGACTGGCTTTTCTTCGGCTGATTCTTTTTCCGCGTCCGGCGTCAATTGGGCTAAATCAAAATAAGGCCGGCACGATGTTCTCGAGGCAATGGCCATGCATTCCCGCAACCTGGCCGACAAGTCCTTGAACTTCTTATACTCCAGCAAACGCCTGATCAGTTCAAATCGGGGGTCTGCTTCTTCCTCCTCCAGATCCTCTTCCGGTGGCGGCACCAGTAAACGCGCCTTAACTTCCATCAAAGTCGAAGCCATTACCAGAAACTCTCCGGCAATCTCGATATTAAGTTTCTCCATCAACGCCAGGTAATTAAGGTATTGCTCCGTCACCCGTGAGATAGGGATATCATAGATGTTAAGCTCGTCTTCCCTAATCAGGTAAAGAAGCAGGTCCATCGGGCCGTAAAAGTTTGAAAGGGTAATTTTGTGGTCAAGTATTTCCATGAATAGTAGTTAAGAACAAACCGATTAATAATCAAGCTAAAGAGATGTAAAATTTCTTGCTGTTAATCCGAGAATATCTATACTTAACGGCTAATCTATATGCAAAAACAAGTAATTGACGTAGAAAAGCTGACCAAGATATTTAAAAGCCCTTTCAACCGCTACGAAGTAAAGGCGGTTGATGCGCTAGATTTAAAGGTTTGCCAGGGGGAAATATTCGGCTTCCTTGGGCCTAACGGCTCGGGCAAAACTACCACCATGAAAATCCTGCTCGGCCTACTCAAGCCGACCAGCGGCGAAGTGCGTGTCCTTGACAAGCCGCCTTACGATATCGTGGTCAAAGACCGCATCGGCTTCCTGCCCGAAGAATCTTATCTTTACCGATTCCTGAACGCGGAAGAAACCCTACATTTCTTCGGCAGGATTTTCCGTATGCCCGGAAAGGAAAGAGACCGTAAGGTATCCGAACTCATAGAACTGGTCGGGCTCCAAGACGCCCGGAAAAGGCCGGTCCGGGAATATTCCAAAGGTATGGCCCGGCGCCTGGGATTCGCCACCGCGCTTATCAATAACCCCGACCTGATATTCCTAGATGAACCCACTTCCGGACTCGACCCCATTGTCTCCCGGTTGGTAAAGGATATTATCCTCGACCTGAAGAAACAAGGTAAAACTATCTTTATGTCCAGCCACTTGTTGGGCGACGTCCAGGACATCTGCGACCGGATTGCCATAATGCATCTGGGCCAGCTTCAGACAACCGGCAATGTAAAAGACCTCCTTTTGCCCGGCGAAACGCTGGAAACTGTTTTCCTTAAAACCATCTCCGCTAAAAGCGGCCCTGCTTCAGGCGTAAAACGCAGTAATTAATCATTAACTTATGGGCAAACTTTTCGCAATCGTATCTCTGGCATATAAAGAATCCATCCGCAAGAAAATATTCCTGGTCATCATCATATTTACTTTCCTGCTGGTCATACTTTCCTCATTCATGCCCGTGGTAAAATCAGTCGACCGGATACGGCTGATAGAAATATGGTCGCTTCAGGGCATAAGTTTTCTAGGCGTCCTAATGGCCATATTCTTGGCGGCTGTTTCTCTGCCGGACGACATAGAACTCAAAAGACTCCTCCTGATACTGCCAAAACCGATAAGCCGCGAAACATTGCTCCTCGGCAAACTGATGGGCTTTGCCTTAACCCTTGGAATATTCGTCCTGATAATGGGCATAGTCAGCCTGTTTTACCTGTATATTGTCGCCGGCCTCAGCGGCACCTTAAAAACCCTCCAGGTCAACCAACAAATCAAGCCGGCAGAAATGTATTTTCAGAACGTGGAACCAGACAAACCAAACGAATTAAACCAATCGGACAAAATCAGCGGCAGTTACCAGCCCAAAGAAGGCGTTTCGGTCAGAATAGAAGGCAATAAGAATAACTTTGTCGCCTGGCGTTTTCAGGACCTAAACAAGTCAGCCCCGCCCACCCAGGCCAGAATATGCCTCATGCTCGGCGAGGGATTGAAAATATCTTCCAGCGTTAATATCAGATTCCTGAACCCAACGACAAAAGAAGAATTTACCAAAGAGCTTCATCTTAATTATAAACAGGCCGAGGTCATAGAATTCCCCCACGACTTGATCGACCCAACCGGCGCGCTGAAAATATTCGTTAACCGCGTTAATCCCGAAAGCTACGTCACGGCCACGCCGGACAGCATACTCCTGATGTCCACTCCGGATAACTTCGCTTGGAACTATATCAAAGCAATGGCTTTAATCTGGCTCCAAATAATAATAGTTCTGGCATTCTGCATCGCCGGCTCGACGCTTCTTTCAGCCGGCATCAACGTATTCTTGAATATAGTCATTTATATGGTCGGAAGCGGCGTCCGCTTCTGGGAATCATCCCTGGAAATGATGAAAAAGGCCATGGAGCAGGTGATAAAAACCAGGGCGCAGGAGCTGGCCCAGGCCCTGCCTCAAGCCGCGCCGCAGGGCGATGCCATGCCCCTCTGGCTAATGCAGACATCTGATTTTATAGTCCGGTTTGTCCTGAAGATATTCCCGGATTTCAGCAGGTACGACGGCTCTGAATATCTCATAAACGGCCAGACCATCAGCCTGGGCCTTTTCCCCGGCCTGCTGGGATATCTCTTGATATTTGTCCTGGCCTCTTTTATTATCGGCGTCGTAGCCTTCAGGCTCAGGGACGTTAACTGATTATGAAAATACGTTACATTATAATTATCATAGTGGCCCTTTGCCTGTTGCAAATCCCCGTCCTGAAAAGCATAGAGGCAACTCCGGAACGCCAAGAAATCATCAAATCCAACCCCTTTAACAGCCTGCCGCCCACCGATTACCTGGGCACCTATATGGCCAATACCATGCTCGGCGGATTCAAGCCGCTTCTGGTCGATTATCTTTGGCTCAAAACCGAAAACCTCCAGAAGGACAAGCAATACGAAACCGTATTGACACTGCTAACCATAATTGCCAAACTCCAGCCTCATCTGACGGCCGTCTGGTCATACAACGCCTATCACATGATTTACAATATGTCCAATCAAGAAAAAACACCCGAAGGCAAATGGCTTACCGTCAAAAATGGCCTGGAGTACATCCATAAAGGCATGTCTTACAACCCTGAAAATTCCTCGCTTACCGGATATCTGGCTTTCTTTTATTATCACCGCATCCCGCAGGACCGGTTTCTTATGGACATGGTCGCCAAAGAAGAAGGCAAAAGCACCTATCTTATGGCCGCCAAATGGTATTACAAAACCATGGAACTGTATCAAGCCAAAGGCTCCACCGGATTTGCCTATGACTGCGAAATAATGTTCCTGGCCAGCCGCTATTTCTACGCCTTCGAACTGCTCGACCAACGGCGCTTTGACGAAGCCCTCAGTGAAATATCGTCATTCCGGCAATACATCGAAAAAGACCTTATTCCCCGGTCCGGACCGGATTACAGCCGCTGGACCACCGAACTCCAGGGCTACGACCAAATTATCAGCATAATCAAGGCTGAAAAAGCGCTGTTTGAATCCGACGGCGCCAACCCCGGCCCACTCCTGGATATGTACGGCAACCTCATCAACACCCACGTCGGACTGGAATTCATGCCCATCTATAAACATATTGACGCCATATTTTCGGCCTATCTCAAAAAGGTTTACGGCTTGATTGACCAGAGCCGGCCCAAAGACGCCCAACAGCTCTTCCTTATTCTGGCCGACCGCTTCAGAAAAAGTACTCCAAAACTTGACGACCACCCGTCCAGTTGGTATTTTCTGGCCTTTAATCAACGTATCGCGGAACTGGAAGATATACTTATCAGCGAGGCTAAGGGCGAACCTAAGGACAAAATAGCCGCCGCTTACGAACTATACATTAAGAAATACGGTAAAGTTTTCTTAACCGAGGAGGAAAAATCAAGGCTGGCCAAAATAACCCGGACCAAATAAAAACCAAATTTTCAGTATCAATATTATAGAAAGGAATGGTGGAGAATGAGTAGCCTACTTGGAGCAACGACTTTTGAGGTCGTGGCTATATGGGGTGTTCTGGGAATTTCTCTCATGGGTCTGGCCTATGCCTTGTTCCTGCGCGCCCAGATTCTGGGCAAGGACAAAGGCACCGACAAGATGCAAATGGTTTGGAACGCCATCCGTACCGGCGCTGATGCTTACCTGGGGCGCCAGCTTAAAACTATCCTGCCCTTAATCCTGATTCTCACCGTCGTCCTTTTCCTGTCAGTCTATATCGTTCCGCCCAGCGAAGAAGCGATTATCCGCTTCACCGGGCTTACAGTAGATACATTCAAGACGGCTACGCCCGAACAGCTTGACCACGTCAAGATTATTGTCGGTATCGGCCGGGCGCTGGCGTTCATTATGGGCGCCTTCTTCTCGCTTATGGTCGGCCAGTTCGGTATGAGAATGGCCGTCCAGGGCAACGTCCGCGTCGCCGCAGCGGCCCGGACCAGTTTCTCCGAAGCCCTTAAAATCGCCTATCGTTCCGGCACCATCACCGGTATGCTTACCGACGGCCTGGGCCTGTTCGGCGGCACCATCATATTTATGTATTTCGGCATGGCCGCGCCGGACGCGCTGCTCGGGTTCGGGTTCGGCGGCACGCTCCTGGCCCTGTTCATGAGGGTGGGCGGCGGCATCTACACCAAAGCGGCTGACGTCGGCGCCGACCTGGTCGGTAAAGTCGAAGCCGGCATCCCCGAAGACGACCCCCGCAACGCCGCGGTCATCGCCGACCTGGTAGGCGATAACGTCGGCGACTGCGCCGGTATGGCCGCCGATATCTTCGAATCATACGAAGTCACCATCGTTTCCGGCCTGATACTCGGCCTGGCCCTGGTCGGCATCACCCACGAAATTAAATGGATTATCTTCCCGCTCCTGGTCCGCGGCATCGGCGTGCTCTCGTCCATCATCGGCACCTATGTGGTCAAGGGCAAAAAAGGCGAGGAACGCGGCAATGCCATGTCCTCGATTAACAAAGGATTCTATACCTCGGCCGCCATCTGCCTTGTTTCCTTCGCATTCCTGGCCCATTACTATATGGACGAATGGCGCGCCTTCTTCTCGGTCGGCGTCGGCATCCTGCTGGCCATCGTCCTCGACGAGGTTACCAAATACTTCACCGACACCCATTACAAACCCGTCAAGGATATCGCCGACGCCTCCAAAACCGGCTCGGCCACCCTGCTGTTACGCGGACTGGCTGTCGGCTTTGAAGCCACCGTCTGGCAGATTATCGTCATCGCCATAACCATCCTGGCCGCCGTCCTTATCTACTGGGGACAACCGGTGGTTTATGTCCTTTACGGCGTGGCTATGACCGGCATCGGCATGCTCACGCTCACCGGCAATAACGTGGCCATGGACTCCTTCGGCCCCATTGCCGACAACGCCAACGGCATCGGCGAAATGGCTAAGCTGGAACCCAAGGCGCGCCAGATTATGGCTGACCTGGACGCCGTCGGCAACACCACCAAGGCCATCACCAAGGGCGTGGCCATCGGCTCGGCCGTCATCGCCGCCGTATCGCTGTTCGGGTCGTTCCTGACCGACGTTGATAAGGTCCAGGCCATGATGAACGTCCCTGAAAACCTGCGGTTATTCTTCACCGGCATCCGCGTCTCGGTTCCGACGGTCTTTATCGGAATGCTACTGGGCGGCGCCATACCCTGGCTGTTCTCGTCGCTGACTATTAACTCCGTAGCCCGCGCGGCCGGCCTGATTGTCAACGAAGTCCGGCGCCAGTTTAAAATCCCCGGCCTGATGGAAGGCAAAGTAGAACCCGATTACAAACAGGCCGTAGGCATCTGCACCGCGGCGGCCCAGAAAGAACTTATCAGCCTGGCGCTGATTGCCGTGCTGTCGCCCCTGGTCGTCGGCATGCTCCTGGGCGTGGAAGCCCTGGGCGGATTCCTGGCCGGCGTAATCCTTTCCGGACAGCTCCTGGCCGTATTTATGTCCACCACCGGCGGTGCCTGGGACAACGCCAAGAAAACCATTGAAGACGGCCTGCACGGCGGCAAAGGCTCCGAAGCCCACAAAGCGGCTGTAGTCGGCGATACCGTCGGCGACCCGTTAAAAGACACAGCCGGCCCGGCCATGAACCCGATGATTAAGGTCATCAACCTGGTTTCTCTTATCGCCGCACCGATACTGATACAATATCCCAACAGCCCGGCAGTCATCGGCATCGGCATAGCTTTCGCCATAGTGGTAATCGGCTCGGTGCTTTACTCCAAGAAAGGCGGATTCACCGCGCAAAAGGAAACCGGCGAAGCCAAGTTCTAAGGTAAATTAGTGGCAGTAGGAACAAAGTGACGTACTGCCACGTTATCCCGACTATTCCGTCGGGGATAAATGGATAAAATAAGGGCGACCGGATTAAAGTGGTCGCCCTTATTATTTTAGTGCCAGTTTGACTAAAAGAAGTTATCCCTAGACCCTGAGGGGTCTTGGGACAAGAACCCGTATGGGCTGGCACTTATCCCGCTTTAGCGGGGTTAGTGTCACTTCAAACCAAGTGCGTTAGCGACACTTATCCCTGAGCGATAGCGAATGGGATAACTTACTGAAGGAGAAACTATGCTATACACCCGTTCATTCACCGCGCCGGCACTGATGCGCCGAATCTCGACCAACCTACTCTACGAATATTTTACCTCGCGCAAGGTGCTCCAGGACTTCAACTGGAACTCCTTCCAGCGCTCGCCCGACCAGCTTATGGACGAACTCACCGCCGAATTCCAGAAAATACCCATTGCCAAACAGGACGAAATCGAAGAAGAACTGCGCGACGTCCACAACCTGTCCGGGTTTGCCGCACAGGAAACCCTGCAGTCAGTGGCAAAGCAGTTCAAAATCCTCTGGGACGACGAGATGCCGCCCGAAGACCGGGCCATCCGGGTGCTGATGGAAAACCCCGAAGCATTCCGGACCGCCTGCAACTGGGCTGAACTGGAAAGCTACGAAAGTTTCCAGGACTACGTCGGGCCCAAAGCCAAGGACGCCAGTGACTGGTCCGACATCAAAGCCAACTTCACCGAAGCCTGGAAACTGCTCCTGCACAATCAGGCCAAGGGCTACGGCCGGGTCTATATCGAACACTACCAGTCCGACGATCGCCAGGCCTACCTGGTCTATTATGAAGCGCCAAAAAAGTTCGTTACCCGGTTCGACGACAAGACCGACAAGCCGGCCGAGAAACCCGAAAAACCGGTGCTGGAATCGCTGATGATATACTATCCCAAACTGGGCAAGCTCAAGATTAAGGCCAGGCACGAAGACATCGCCGAGCAGGCCCGCGACGCCTACTCCCGGCTGGCACTGGGCCAGGAAGACTTCCTCAACGCCGGCAAAGAACGCGTCTACGACCTGAACCAGTTCAAGAAAAAGCTCGAACCCCAGGATTTCCCCACCGACCCCAAGGACGAAATAGTCTCCGTGCAGGTGGTTTCATTGCGCTTCCGGCTGGACGGCCTGACCAACGACACCATCGAGGTCAACTCCGTCAAAAGCATCAAGGCCCGGCTCAAGACGCACAATCTCAACCTGACCGACGCGCTCATCAAAAAGGTCCGGCTCCAGGTCAAAATGGCCAGCACCGGGGCCGGCTCAACCAAGACCTTCAGCCTGACTATGCCCAATAAGAATACATTAGGCGACTCCCTCAAAGACCGCCTACTCGAAAAATATCTGGTCAAATGGGGAATAGCAAACCGTTAAACTGATAAAAGAACTCATAGTAACCAGTTTGTCGTAAATGAAGTGGTTCTGCTTGTGGTGATGGTCTCGAAAGCATTCGGGGCCAGAATCCATATGTAGGTGCTACACACATCAGGGATGACAAAAATTGGCACTTTTTACCCAGAATATGGGCTTTTTTGAGGGCGAAGTGACAAAAATTGTCATCACACCAGTGGACAAAAACAGTTTTTTAACTTTCCTTGGTGCGGAGTAACACTCTTACAGGCGCGGACCAAGTCTTTTACGGGCGCGGATTAAGGCTCTTACGGACGCGGACTAAGTCTTTTACGTACGCGGATTAACACTTTTACGGGTGCGGACTAAGGCTTTCACGTATGCGGACCAATACTTTTACGGGTGCGGATTAATACTCTTACGTACGCGGACTAAGTCTTTTACGGATGCGGATTAAAAGTCTTACTGTACGGGAATAACAGATTTGACATCCCGGACATCTAAAGACCCCGGGGGGGATATACCCCTAGGGGGGTCCTCCCCGGAGGGGGTGGGGGGTACCCCGTATTACGCCTCGTACTGGTATTGCTTGCGTTCGGCCTCGGTCAGGCAAATACTGATTTTTAGGATGAGGTTCATAACTATTTTCCCTTACCATTATTCTTGTCGTACCATTCTTGCCATTGGGTTTTAGTCCAGCTGGCTTTCTGGCCGGTTAGCTTGCATAGGGCCTTGTTGGCGGCCTCCCTGCCGCCTTCGCCCTCTTTGCCTATCTGGTTTATCAGGACGGGGATGTCTTCCGGTTTGCCGCAGTTGGCCAGTTCTTCCATCAGCGCCGGTTCAAAACAACAGTCGTGGTAGTCTGATTCGGCAATGAGCTTTAATATTTCATCTCGTGCTTTTAGTTGGCCCAGAACATGGACCAAATAGGATAAGTCGTGCTTGTATTCCTCATTCCGGATTTTGGCCATTATTTTATCCTTCAGGCGTCTTATGTATTCCCAGCTTCCTTTGCCGGGACCCTTAAAGGCTTGACGCACCGCAAAAATCGGGAATAACGGATCCAATGACTCCTTACATTCCCTCAGGATGTAAGGGAAAAAGGCATCGGGCGTGGCCATCTTGATTTTAGACCATTCCGGTTTCCAATAGTTGGTCATGGGGTGATAGGGCACGGTTTCCATATCCAATTCTAATAAAGCGTAGCCGGGCGAATAACATACGTTTTTCCGGTCGGCACTGATAAAACCGTCCGGCGTAAAGTATAACTTTTTGGACGAACCGTCTTTGAAAGTGAACTTTAAAACGGTTTGGTATCTGGTTTTTCTGGTCGTAGTGACCGGGCTGAAATATTCCAGCGACCTCAGGAATTCCGGTGCATCACTTAATTTTGAGGGGACGAAATAGGCTGGGGGTTTGACGCCTTCGCCGATATCCACGAAGCGCTTTTCCTTCAGGAGCGGGCTGTATATTTCACCCTGAATACGGGCAATATCGGAGACATTGGCGCCCAAGGCCGCGATAAAGCCCTTTTCCACAGGGGGCGCGTCCAGGAATGTTATCTCGGGCCAGGTTATAAATGATCGTTGGTTGTTTCCTCGCTATTAGTTTCGAGGGTATTATCAATAATAATAACGCCGTAGACACCAATACCGAGCAGAACCAGTCCGGTCAGGCAGATACTCAGCTTTAAGAATATATTCATAATTGTTCTTTCCCAGTGCCACTAATTTGTTATACTCGAAGTGTCACTAATCAGGAAGAGGTTCATAGCTATTTCCCTATACTGTATCTAGTCCAACTGTTGGTGGCCGGGTCATAGGACCAAACGTCGTTTCTCAGGCTCTGGTCGGCTCCGGCAATCATAACCGCCGCCCGGCCGGTCCAGCCCATGCTGTGCCCGTGCCGTTTGGGCAATACTTCGCCGTCTATCCCGTTGATTTTATTAACCCAAGCGTTGCTGTCCGGATTATACCACCACAAGTCGCCGAGCACGCCGGTATTATAGCCTCCGAATAAAATAATCCGGCTGCCGTCCCAGGTAAGAGAGTAACATCGGCGTCGGGCCGGAACCCCGGCCTGGCCGTCGGCAACCTTCTGGACCCATTTATTGCTGTCCGGGTTATAATGCCACAGGTCGTTGAGGTCGGTGTCGGTGTAACCACCAAACATTATGATTCGGTCGCCGATCCAAGCCATGTCGTGCAGCCGCCGGGGTGGAGGCGAGCCGGGCTGGTCTTTGGCAACCTTTTGCGTCCATTTATTGCTATCCGGGTCGTAACTCCAGAGGTCGTTGACGTTCCGCTCGGTCGAGTCCCAGCCGGCAAACATAATAGCCTGTCCATAGGCCCAGACCATGGAATGGTCGAATCGTCCGGTGGGCGAACCGGTTTGGTCTTGGGTAAGTTTCTGGGTCCAGGTATTAGTTTCCGGGTCGTACCACCACAAGTCATTCTTGTAAGCAGTACCATCCCAGCCGCCGAACATGATGACCCGCTGTCCGTCCCAGACCATGGTATGGTTTTTCCGGGCGCTGGGCGAGCCGGTTGATGACTGGGCTATTTTTCTCACCCAGGTATCTGACTTGGGGTAATACCACCACAGGTCGTTGTAGAAGTTCCTGAGCCCGTCCGCCGGGTTGGGGTCGCCCCCGAAGAGGATGAACTTTTCGCCGTCCCAAACCGCGGATTGGAATATCCTGGCCGGCGGCGCGTTCGGCACTGAAGGTTGATTACTTTTCGGTTGTGCTTGAAACAGATGGCTGTCGTCAACCGGCACGTAACAGCCAGCCAATAAAAAGGCGGTCAGAACGATGCTGATGCGCAGAAACATAAGCGCAGAATAGCATAGAAATAAAAGATGTCAAGTGAAATTCCGGTGTGTCTAAAGAGTTTAGAGAGTTTAATTAATCCAACTCTAAAAACTCCATAAACCCCAAACCCTTAAAACAATTCCGGATGTTCCGCTCGCACAGTTTATCCTTGCAGGATGCTATGCTGTCCCGCCTTTGGGCGGGGTTTCGGGGAGTGCGTAGCCTCCAGTGCAAATATTACTACAATTGTCATTTGCACTGGATAAGTGCCAGTCCCTAAAGGGAGGCAGTAGCTCTACGTCATTTCACTCCTACTGGCACTAATTCTTGACGATAGACAGAGTTTAGATACATTACCCTCATGCCGGAAGATATTATAGAATCCAAATACCAGAAGCTCCTGGAAATCCTGCGCTCTTATGATGGCGTGGTGGTCGCCTTTTCGGGCGGGGTGGACAGCACTTTCCTGGCCTATGCCGCCCAACAGGCGCTGGGCGACCGGGCCATGGCCGTGACGGCCGTTTCGGAAACCTATACCAAGAGCGAGCGTGACGAGGCCGTGACACTGGCCAAACAATTCGGCATCAGGCACATCGTCATCCGGACCGATGAACTGCACCAACCGGAGTTCTCGGCCAATCCGCCGGACCGTTGCTACTGGTGCAAGAGCGAATTATTCAAGAAGCTAAAAGCCATAGCCGATAAAGAGAACATCCGCTATGTGGCGGATGGTTCGACGGTAAGCGACGGAGCCGATTATCGGCCCGGGCGCCGGGCCGCTTGCGAACTGGATGTCAAGTCGCCGATTGCCCAAGCAGGGCTGACGAAGGAGGAGGTGAGACAGCTTTCCCAGAAACTGGGTATCCCGACATGGGATAAACCTGCTTATGCCTGCCTGGCTTCGCGGATTCCTTATGGCGAGGCCATAACCGAATCCAAACTCAGGCGGGTGGAAAAGGCGGAAGACTTCATCAGGTCGCTCGGCTTTAAGGAATTGCGGGTGCGCTCGCACGGCAGCATGGCCCGCATCGAGGTGGCGCCCGAACAAATCGGGCTGGCTATAGGACTCAAAGACAAGATTATCGCCGAACTATCTGCGCTCGGATATAACTACGTTACATTAGATTTAGAGGGGTATAGGAGTGGAAGTATGAACAAGGATATAGAAACAGGTCTGAGCGCAACGACCCTGGAAAGAACTACCGAATCCTGCGATTGCCCGGCGTGCTCCGAACAGCACCTGGACAGGAAATCCGACAAGGGCGTCCGTTACGAGCAATGCTCCAATTGCGGCGGGGTCTGGTTCGGCATCAACGAACTGAGCAAGGCTCTGGGCAGTAAGATAGATTTCGAACTACCGGCCGGCGCGCCGTCAAGCATGACAGGCAAAACGACGCTGATTTGCCCGACCTGCGCCACCAACCTGATAAAGATAAAGTCGCTGGAATCGCCTCACATCGAAGCCTTCGCCTGCACCGTCTGCCAAGGCCGCTGGGTAGACAGCAAGGAAATCGCCCGGCTCAAGCAACGCGGGCTGTTTAACAAGATAAAGAACTTCCTGATGAGCCTGTTCTAAAACATATACAAGCCTTTAATGGCTTTTGCAAACCGCCTTAGGCGGAATTGAACCCCCGAGCCCAACTCGGGGGTTCAAGCATTTTAGGGGGAAAATAACCACGAAGGCACTTAGATCCCGCGTGACAAAGTTCATCAAGAATTATCGATCTTCTCTGTGTTCTCTGAGTCTCTGTGGCAAAATTATTCCCTTTTCCGTTATCCAGCCGGTAATCAGCTTGGCCGGAGTGACGTCAAAGGCGGGGTTATAAGCCTTGATGCCGGCCGGAGCGATGGGCCGTCCGCTCATATGGGTAACCTCTTCGGGGCGTCGAAACTCGATAGGAATCTGCCGGCCGCTCTTGAGCTTGAAGTCGAAGGTCGACATAGGCGCGGCCACGTAAAACGGTACGCGGTGATACCGGGCCAGCACAGCCAGCTGGTAGGTTCCGATTTTGTTGGCCGTATCACCATTGGCGGCAATCCGGTCTGCTCCAACAATAACTAAATCCACATTGCCGGACGACATCAGGCTGCCGGCCATATCGTCACAGAGCAGGGTCACGTCTATATGTTTCTGCTTCAGCTCCCAGGTAGTCAATCTGGCGCCCTGAAGGAGCGGGCGGGTCTCATCGGCGTATACTTTGAATCGTTTACCCAATTTCTTGGCCCGATAAAGAACGGATAGCGCCGTGCCGGCCCCGGCCGTGGCCAGGAATCCGGTATTGCAGTGGGTCAGCACGGACATATTATTCTTTATCAACCGGACGCCGTTACGGCCGATGGCGTCGCAGGTGGCCAGGTCTTCACGGAATATGCGCATAGCCTCGGCAAAAATGGCGGCCTTGAGCCAATCTAGAGGTCTATTCCTATTAAACAAAACCAGACGGTTAATCCGGTCCACGGCCCACTTAAGGTTGACCGCGGTCGGCCGGCTGGACACAAGTTGTTTAGTTAAAGAGTTATAGAGCTGATAGAATTGCCGGAATGAATTCGCCTTGATACTGCGCGCGGCGATGAAGGCGCCGAATCCGGCCGTTACTCCGATGGCCGGCGCGCCGCGCACCTGCAGAGTCTTGATGGCTTTAATTATCTGGAGAAGTGTCCGGCATTTGACATAGGTCAGTTTAGCGGGCAGTTTGGTCTGGTCTATGATTTTTAGATAACCCTTGGTCTGACTGCCGACCCATTGGAGGGAGAACATATATAATGCCTTAAACGCAGTATCGCCCGCCCCTCGCGGGCTGGCAGGAAACGCTAACGTCTACTTGGTTTTCTTCTTGGCCGCCGGCTTGGCCGCCTTTTTGGCGATGATGCCAGTCTTGCGGAAGATGGCCGTTAAAGCCTCGCTCGGCTTGGCGCCGTGCTTCATCCAATGTTCCAAGCGTTCCTTATTGATGACGATTTTCTTGTCCTCGTCCTTGGCTGTGGGCGTATAATGACCCAATCGTTCCAGGTAAACACCATCGCGCCGGGTCCGGCCGTCGAACACGGCAATCCGGAAAAACGGCGTATTCTTGCGTCCCGCCCTTGTGAGTCTGATTCTTACTGCCATTTTAATCTCCTTTTAGAACCAGTTAGTTACAGACCGATATAATCGGGATGTAACTTTACTGGGTCTTATCCCGCACCAATCATTTCTACCGGTGCGGGGCTAGAACCTTGTTTGATTCGTTCAATCCGTATAATAACGAGGAATAAAGATATACTAACCGCCCTTAAAGGTCAAGAATTTGGTGACTTAGAGCTCTGGTTTTTACGAGTATGTCAATTTTTTTTGGTCCGGCCGGTATATTCCAGGAAGGTGATTATCAGGAGCAGTAGAACCACCTGGGCGAAGATTATCACTGGACCGATATATCCGCTGTCCGGTCTGATGTGGTAAAGCAGAACGGCCGAAAGGCCGGTGCAGAATGTCAGGAAGTAGATGACCAGCACGGATTGGGGTACACTCATGCCCAATGCCACCAGTCGGTGGGCAAAGTGGTTCATATCGCCTTTGAATATGGGCTTTTTATTCTTCAACCGAATTACTATTACAGCCATAGTGTCAAAGACCGGGATGGCTACGACCAGCAGCGGAGTAAAAATGGAATAGAGCTGATATGATTCTTTATAAAAGGTGAACAGCACGGTCAGCACGGCAATGAGGTAACCGATGAACAGGCTACCGGCGTCGCCCATGAATATCCGGGCCGGGTGGAAGTTGAATATCAGAAATGCAATACAGGCTCCGGCTATAGCAGCCAGGAACGAGGCGATAAAGTCCTGCCCAGTCTGAAGCGCCACGACCAGGAAAATGGCGGCCACGATGGCCGAGATGCCGCCGCTCAGGCCGTCCATATGGTCAAGCAGGTTGAAAGAGTTGGTGACAACCACCAGCCAACCGACGGTTATGGCGCCGGAAAGTATCCGGCCGGCCATACCGTACTTATCCATAAAGAGTGAGAACGTCAGCCCGTCAGCCACCAGAAAGGTCAGAATGATAATCTGGAATATCAGCTTGGTCCGGGCAGGTAGGGCTTTCATATCGTCATAAAGGCCCAGGAAGAACATAGCCGTGCCGGCTAGGAATATCTTGGACAAGAGCGGCAGCATCTTGAAAACACCGGGCAGGTAGTTGTAAATTTCCGAAGGCAGCCAGCCAAGCAGAGATTTATCGCCCGGAACGGACGGTCCGCGTTTATCCAAATAATAAGCACTGGCAACAGCCAGCATAAGCGTTAGAAGAATACCCAGGAACAGGGCGATACCGCCGCCCAGCGCTATCGGCGTTTTGTGGACCTTGCGCTCGCCCGGCTCATCCACGAACCCGATAGTCGCGGATATCTTGCGGACCAGCGGCACCAGTCCCAGGGTAATTACAAACGCCGTAACGCACGTCAGCAAAACTACTATATTCATTGTTTTATTTCTGGGTGGTTTCCAAATCTGTTTTCATCAGCCGAACGGCTTCTTTTATCCGGGCCTGCCAGTCGGCGGCCCCGGGTTCTTTATAAGCAAAGATGATGCTCCGGCTGGCGTTGACAATGGCGCCCAGTCCGTCATTATTGAAATATCCTTTGAGGTCTTTGGCCGTCGCGCCCTGAGCGCCGTAACCGGGCACCAGGAAAATGGCGTTGGGCATCTGTTTCCGGAGCACGGCCGCTTCTTCGGGGAATGTGGCGCCGACCACGGCGCAAACCGAGCTGTAACCGGACTGGCCGACCAGCTCCTTGCCCCATTTAACCACCTCGGCGCCGACCAGCTCATAAAGGCGTCTGTCCTTGCCGTCCGAATTGATGATTCGGTCCTGGAAATCTTTGGAGCCAGGGTTAGAAGTCTTGACCAGGACGAAGATGCCTTTGCCGGTTTCTTTGGCCACCTTGGCAAACGGCTGGACGCTGTCGCTACCCATATAGGGATTGACCGTCACGGCGTCAGCCGCTGAATTCTTAAAATAGGCCAGGGCGTAGGCCTCGGCGGTCGAGGCGATATCGCCGCGCTTGACGTCGGCAATGACTATCAGGCCTTTGCCGGCGGCGTAAGCCATGGTTTCGTAAAAGGCGCTTATGCCCGGCACGCCGTATTGCTCGTAGAAAGCCACCTGGGGCTTGACCGCCACGGCGGTGTCGGCCACCGCATCGATAACGGCTTTGTTAAAATCTATTATGACCCTGGCCGCGTATTCGTTCGGGCGGGACTTGAGATTTTCGTGGCGCCCGGTTATTTCCTGCGGCATCAAGTCCAGCCGCGGGTCCAACCCGACGCAGATGGCGTTGCCTTTTGCCCGGATTGAGTCAATCAATCTGTCCGCGAAATTATTCATATGATAGCGTCCTGAATTTACTATTTCGGTTTTATCTCCGTTGCGCCCATGCCGATAGCCTTGTAGGCGTCGCGCTGTCCCAGACGCACCCGGATTTTCATGTATTTATTGGTCACCGATTGCTTGGTTATTTTCCCCCGAGCCGCCAGGTAAGCCATGGCTTTGCCGTTGCCTATGGGTATCCGGAAATTCCATTCGCGCTGGTGTTCAGATATAACCTTTTCCATTTCGGCGTCAAGAACTTCCAATCCTGTGCCGCGCAGCGCGGAAATGGCTATGCCGCCGGTCTGCTTCTGGATGATGGCCATCTCCATTGGGTCGGCCCGGTCGACTTTATTGAGCAAGACCATGGTCTTCTTGTCGGCGCATTTCAAATCCTTTAGAACCTGATGGACCGCCTCGATATGCTTTGAGGCCTCAACCGAACTGCTGTCAACAACGTGCAGAAGCAGGTCGGCCGTCGATACCTCTTCCAGCGTGGCGTAGAACGACGCCACCAGGTGGTGCGGCAGTTTATGGATAAACCCAACCGTATCCGAAAGAAGTATCTTCTGCCCGCTCTTGAGCTTCCAGACGTGGGTCTTGGTGTCCAGGGTGGAAAATAATTTATCCTCGACCAATACATCGGTGTTGGTGAGTTTATTCATCAATGTGGATTTCCCGGCATTGGTGTATCCAATCAGGCAGACATTAAAACTTTCCGCCCTGGAAGACGCTTCCTGCCGGCGCCGGTCCTGGATATCCTTGAGTTCGCGCTTGAAATGGACAATCCGGTTTCGGGCCATCCGCCGGTCCAGTTCCAACTGTTTCTCGCCGGGACCGCGGCCTATCATCACCCGGCCGGCCAGCTTGGAAAAATGGCTCCAGAGATGTTTCAATCTCGGCAGATTATATTCCAGCTGGGCCAGCTCGACCTGGAACTTGGCCTGCTTGGTCCGGGCGTGGGTGGCGAAAATGTCCAGTATCAGCTCGGTCCGGTCGATGACCTTGACGCCTTCGATTTCACTTCTGGGTTTGTCCGGGTTGAACACTTCTTCCAGGTTGCGCTGGTGGGCCGGCGAAAGGTCGCTGTCAAATATAACCGCGTCGATATATTTATCGGTATCTTTATAATCGCGGATTAGGTCGGCGATTTCCTGGGCCTTGCCGCGGCCGATGTAATACGCCGGGTCCGGCCGTTCACGCCGCTGGGTGACTTTTTCTATAACTACCGCGCCGTCCGTATCGGCCAGCCGTTCCAGTTCTTCCATATTGGCCGGCGCGCCGTCACGGTCAAGCCCGACCAATAATACCTGAAGCTTGTGAACCGTTAAAAATGAGCGTTCCATAGTGGGGCTGATTATATGATAAAAGCGGATGTTATCAAGACTTTTATGTCTGTTTTAGGGGAAATGCGGGACTCTAGCCAAGGTAACCCATCAGTCGGTAGATTAGCTTCGCGGCGGTAAATTCGGAAACGGTCTGGCCCTTGAGCGGCATCAGCTCGACCACGTCAAGCCCAACGACATTCTTGTGCCGGCAGACCAACCGCAATATATCCAGCACCTGATACCATCCCAGGCCGCCCGGTTCGGGCGTGCCTACGCCGGGAATGACCGACGGGTCAAAAGCGTCTAGATCAATGGTGATAAAGACATCCTTGGATTTCAACGCCTTGAGCACCCGGGCCGGCAGGTTCGGCTTCCGGCATTCGCTGTGAGCTTTGAAAGTGGTCAACGGCCGGCGTTTCATCAGTCCGTTGCATTCCGGTGTCAGGCTCCTGATGCCAACCTGGACTATTGATGTAGGTTTCAGCCCGAGAATACGGCGCATAACGCAGGCGTGGCTGTATTGGGAACCGTCGTATTCGTCGCGCAGGTCGGAATGGGCGTCAAAGTGCAATACCGAGAGCTCCGGATATAATCGGCGGTACGCCTTGACCAGCGGATAGGTGACGCTGTGCTCGCCGCCCAAGCCGATAACTATCTGGCGTCGGGAAAGCCGGCTGACCAGGTTGTCGGCGTATGCGGACAGCGCCGGGATAAACTTTTCCGGCCCGGAGAGAAAATTCAACTGCTTCGAATGAATGGTTATGATGCCGTTCCGGCGGAAGGTTTCCTTGTCCAGCTCTTCGTCGTAGCGCTCGACCTGGGCAGAGGCGTCCAGTATCGCCTTGGGCCCACGAGCCGTGCCTTTGCCGTAAGATGTCGTTTGCTCGTAAGGCAGCGGCAAGACTACGAACCGCGCATCTTTAAGAGCCGCCGCCGGCACGCCCAGAAAATTCACCTGTTTCATAAATGTGATTTTATCCCGGGCGGATTAATTGTCAACCATTTTAGGCCGGCTATGATTGGCTGACTTGCTTGGCGTAAATGGTCCGGGCTTTGTTGAAGAAGTCAAGGTATGGTTTCGTCCGGTAATCCGGATAGGCCCAGGGAAACGGCTGGAATCCTTCCTTGGCCTTGTATTGCAAAGTAACCTCGGCGTAGATGCCGTCTTTAAGGTAAATCCTGTGGTTATAGTCTTTGGTCGTCACCAGAATCATCTTGCTCCGGTCCAGGTAGCCCGGGTCGATGTTTATCGGGCGGGTCACGGTTTCTCCCCGCATAAGTGCGGGATTGTCTGCGGACTTACCCGACAACTGTCCGGCCAATTCTTTTTCCATCCGGTTGGTAAGCAGTTTTATCCGGGCGATTTCGTCCGGCATCACCGGCTTCTGGAATGAAAGAAATACGCGCTTCAGGTTGGGGCCCATCTCCTTGTCGTAATAATCGGTGAAATCGAAGACCATCGGGTCGCTTCTCAGCTCTATCGGACCGAACTCACTGGCCAGCGCCGATTCGGCCTTGCTTAAAAGCTGCGGATATCCGGAGATGAGTCCGGCAAAAAGCTTTACCGGAGGCTGTGTAAGGATTTCACCCATTTGATTATTTAAACCCGCGCAACTAAATTACTTCTCTGCCATGAAATCAGCCAGATGCTCCGCGGTGCGCCGGATTCTATCTTCGGTCTCGTACCGGCCGCTTTCAACTAGGGCTTTTATGCGCATGACCTTATCATACCTGATGCCGGTCAGGCTTAAAAGCGGCTTTAAGAACCTTTTGGCCTCAGAGCGGTTAGTCTTGCGGCAACCGGATTTATGGTTAGGCGGTTGTTGTGGGTTGTAATCCTGTGATTTAGGGTTCAATTCCGGCGAGTCTTCTTCTATACGCATACACCCCCTCCTTTAACCCCCTAAACTGTGATACTCTCTGGGCACTCTCGATGCCCATTATATGTATCGGCCGCTATTTTATAAAACTTTAATAATCTGGCGGATTAAACGGCCGCGGCTCAAACATCCCGGTCAGCGCCGGTTTTTCTTGTAAGAATCGGGCTGCATACTATAATATCGCTTTATGCGGTTAAAACGACTCGTCAGCTTTTGGGCCATTCTGGCTGTTATCGGCGGCGCGGCTTTCCTGGCCGGCTGGGCCGAACCGGCCGGCGATTCCGGCGCGCCTAACGGCCCGAATACTCCACCGGAAGTCAAGAAATCATCCCCGTCTACCGGCGAACTGTCGCCCGAAAACCTACGCAACCTGCAATTCACCATCAGCCGGCTAAGGGACCTGGAATTCAAAACCTCGGTGGCGGTCGACAGCAAGAACCGCGACGCGCTGAAACGCAAGATGGTGGAAGACTTCGAGAAATCCGCCAATCCGGAAGAAACGGCCAAGATAAAGAAAGCCCTGGTCAAGTTCGGGCTGGTGCCGCCGGACATAAACCTGGACAAATTCATGGCCGACCTTTACACAGAGCAAATAGCCGGTTATTACGACGCCGAAGCCAAAGAGCTTTACACCATTTCGCCCGGGTCGGAAACAAAGGTCGAGACCCAAAAAGAGATCTTCGGCGTGCCCTGGGAACGGCTGACGGTCGTGCACGAAATGACCCACGCCCTGCAGGACCAGCATTTCGACCTGCTGACCATGCCGATGGATTCGATAGAAAACGACGACCTGGCCTCGGCCGTAAAGGCCCTGGTCGAAGGCGAAGCCACCTTTATGATGTATGACTATCTTTTCCGCCAAGGCGGGCTCAACCTGCTGCTCTTCCCCGATGTCTCCGATCAGGGCGAAGAAGCCCCGGCCGGCGCCAACGAAACCGTTCTGGACCAGGCGCCGCCTTACATAAAACAAGGGCTGCTTTTCCCGTATGTCAAGGGCCTGGAGTTCGTAAAGTTCATCAAGCGCCGCGAGGGCTGGGCCGGCATCGACAAAGTATATTCCGACCTGCCTTCGTCCACCGAGCAAATCATCCATCCGGAAAAATACCTGACCGAAAGCCGCGATTACCCCATAACCGTCGGCCTGCCCGAATTAAAGGACGTCCTGCCGCCGGATAAATGGCCGCTCCAGCTCCAGAACGTCATGGGCGAGTTCAACGTCGAACTGCTCCTGCGCCAGTTCCTGCCCACCCTAAAAACGGAAAGGATTGCCGAAGGCTGGGGCGGAGACGAATTCGCGGTCTGGGAAAATAAGGCCTCCGGGCAGCTTTTACTGGCCTGGTTCACCAACTGGGACACCGTCCGCGACGCCAAGGATTTCTTCATCGCCTACAACAAGCTCATAAACCGCAAATATAAGGGGCTGGAAAGCCTCAAGAAAGAGCCGACATTACGAACCTGGAAAGAGGCCGGCAAAGACAGCTTTATTTTCCTTGAACGGCAAGAGCAGGATGTTCTAATAGTCGAAGGCGTTCCCCAGGAACTGCTCGAAGCGTTCACCGGAACGGTCTGGAAAGACACCACCAAAGAACCCCTGAAAAAGGTAAAACGGCTGGACCCGTCCAAGAAAAAGAAAGCTCCGGAGACGGAGAAAAAATAATCAGTCATTGACCGGGCCGATTTTATTTATGGCAACTATGAGACCAAACCGCTATTCACCCGCCGCCGGATTCACGCTGGTCGAAATCCTGGTGGCTATGGGCATATTCGCCTTTATCGTCACCCTTCTGGCAATGCTGTTGACCTCCGGCCTGGGCATCTGGCAGGACAGCGAAGGCAAGGGCGACGCCGCGGTCCGGGCGCAGATGGTACTGGACCAAGTCCAGAAAGACCTGGCCTCGGTATTCGCCGAAAAGGAGAACAAGGTCATCGTCAAGAACGATTTCCGCCAGGATGATTTCCCGGATTACGTCTATTACCCCGAACCCAATTTCTGCTGCCAGCCCAACGCCGCGACCAATAACCAGGCGCTCTATCTCACCTGTCTGGACAGCGATACGGCGCTGGTAAACGGCACCACCTCGCTGAGCTACCAGCTCAACCGTAACATCAAACGGCTCTGCTACGGCATCGGGGACGGCGCCGACGCAAATAACCTCATCCGGGCCGTCATTACCAAAGGGGCGGCCGCTAATTTCTGGCAGGCCGGCATGGGCGCGCCCCAGGACCTGTCGCCGCTCTTGAACGCCGCCACCGAAAAACGCACCTTCGACGGCGTCGCCTACCTGGGCCTGCAACTGATGCCTCCGGTCCTGTTCGGGCAGGAAACCCGGCTGGCCGAGTGGGATTCGCGACAGGGCGATGCCTTCGAACTCCTCCGGGCCGGCACCCGCCAGCCCCAGGCCGATACCCAGACGGTCATCACCCAGACTCTGCCCTGCACCATTGAATTGGAGGTGATTGTCCGTCCGTCCGGCGCGGGCAAGGTGACCTTATTCTCCAATGTCAGCGCTTCCGATAACGAAATCAAGCTCAGCCAGACCCGGCCGCTGGTCGGGCCGCCGGGTTATATCAAGATAGATAACGAATGGATGTCCTTCTCCAAGAAAACCAATTTCACTATTAAGGTAGACCAGCGCGGGCTCAAGGGCAGCACGCCGGCCAGCCATAACAAAGGCGCCGAGGTAATCTACGGCGAATCGTTCAAGGTAAACTTCATAATAAAATGACGCCTAACAATAAAACATCGCCGCGCCCGGGAACCCGCAAAGGATTCACCCTGCTGGAAATCCTGGTCAGCCTGATGATACTGTCCATCGGCCTGGCTAGCGTCTTCGGGCTTTTCGGAGCCGGCGCCCGTTCATACCGCCGGAGCATCAACGACATCACCGTCAGCCAGATGGCCCAGACCATCTTCACCGAGCTCACCAACAAAGAAGACCTGAGGCCGGAAGACCTGTCCAACCAGGTTCATCCCGCCTTCCCGGCCATATACAAATACGACCTAATATTCCAGGAAATAAACGACCTGCCCGACAAGACCATCCTGGTAATACTCTGGATAAAGAAGAACGACGGCCGAGACGGCGAAGAAGAGTTCCAGCTGCTCCTGAAACCCCGGGCCAAAACGCCTTTTTAATTGTGTAGTCAGTGGCTAAAAATAAATAATACATATTCTCGGTGTCTCAGTGTCTCAGTGGTTAAATAAGGTGATATTATGAATTTATTTGTGAAAATCTGTGTTGTTCTGACCGGACTAATCCTGCTCGGGGCTTCATTATTGCTTGTGCATACTGACATTCAGAATAACCAAATCAACCAGTTAATTATTCGTCTGGAAAATTATAATCCCTCCCACCATTTCTGCGAAGAGTATTGGGGCAATCCTGATTTTCCCGAATATGCTAAAGAGTTTGCCAGTATTGGAAAGCCAGCTATTCCCGCCTTGATCAAATTGATAAATCACAAATGGCCTCATGTGCGTTATGCTGCTACATTATCATTAAGTGAACTTAATGCTAAGGAGGCTATCCCATATTTGATAGAAAGAATCGGCATCCCCAGCAATCCAGAATTAGATCGAGTAACAACAGAAGCTCTTATTAAATTAGATGCCAGGGAGTCTATCCCGAAATTTACCAGCAGTATTGACATCAAATACACAAGCAAAAAAACATTCGCAGCTTTTGCCTTAGGCAAGTTTAAGGCAAAAGAAGAGATCCCGGTTCTAATTAAGCTATTAAAGGATAACGGTACTGCTGGTGATTTTGCCGCAATTGCTTTGGTGGAAGTTGGTGCAAAAAATCTAGTGCCTAAAGAATTTATCCCAAGGATTAAATCTTGGGCAAATAACCCTATTTATGGTTCTGGTGCCCGGGCGGCGCTGAAGGAGCTGGGCGTGGAAGTGCCGGAAGAAAATAAATAGTTCTTCGTGTTTTGATTATTTCGTGCTTTCGTGGTAAAATTCTCGGTGCTCTCAGTGGTTTAATACTATGAAATCAGCCCTGATACAACTGCTCCTCAAGAAGAACATCTTCGTCACGCGCCGGTTGGGCCAGAACTTCCTGATAGACCCCAACTTCTTCGACTACATCATCCGCACCGCCGGCATATCCGGCTTAGACGACGTCATCGAAATCGGCTCCGGCCCGGGCATACTGACCGGACTGCTCTCCCAACAGGCGCGCTCGGTAACGGCCGTCGAAATAGACCAGAAACTGGTCAGCCTGGCCCAGGAATCCCTGTCCGGGCGGACCAACGTCCGGTTCATCAATGACGACATCCTGGACAAACCGCGCACCGGGATAAATGCCCAGGTCATCCGGCAACTGGACTCCGGCGCCGGCTACAAAATAGTATCCAACCTGCCCTACAAAACAGCCGTGCCCATAATAATGACACTGCTCGAATCGCGCCTGGCCGACGGCGGGCTGAAAATAAAATCAATGCTGGTAATGGTCCAGTGGGAGGTAGCCGAGCGGCTGGTGGCATCGGTCGGCACGGCCCAATACGGCTCGGTCTCGGTCCGGGCGCAGTATCTGGCTGACATCAAGATAGAGCGCAAGGTGCCGCCGGAGGTATTTTACCCCAAACCCAAGGTCCAGTCGGCCATGATTTCCATCGTCCCCAAAGACGGCGTTGACGCGGCCTTGTATCACGGGCTAAAAAAACTGAGCTCAGCCGTATTCAATTACCGCCGCAAGACGGTCCGGTCGGCCCTGAAACAAAGCGCCGTAGTGGACGGTTGGGTTGTGAACGCAGTGCGCCATCCCGCTGTAGCGGGAAAAGAAGACATAGAAAAGATGCTGTCCCAAGCCGGTATTAACGGCGAGACCCGGCCGCAGGACATCCCCTTGTCCGGATATCTTGACCTATGCCGTTCTATAACTTTATAACTCTGTAACACTAAAATTTTGTAACTTATAACGCATGCTAAAAATTAGTAATATCGAAATACTGTCTCGGTTGATCCTGGCGCCGATGGCCGGCGTCAGCGGTCTTCCATTCCGGATGATTAATCGCTGTCAGGTTTTAGCCATTACCAACGACTTATGAATACTCTTGAATACCCTTCCGCTTATTTACCTACGATTCCATAACGGGTATATTCCTCTTACCCAATAACGGTATTCCTCTTGCCCGGAGAGGGTAATAGGCCGGGTCAAAGGGGTTAATGCTTTGGCTGAAGGAGTGTTATCCGATTACTCAGGGGGTATATGACCCTTTCATCTGAGGTATTATTCTTGCCTCCCAAGGGGTTATCAGGATTATCCAGCGGGTATAACACCTTCGGATAATGGGGTTATATCCAGCGCCTACAGGGGTTATTCCCCATACTCGACCGGGTTATTTGCCTACCATACCCCCCACCCCCCACTACCATAGCCACCCTATGCCATTCCGAAACTTGCAATTTTGGCGACTCGTGAAATTTTACCTAACCGCATACTATATTTGCACTTGTATCAAAAATCGTATTTTATGAAATTCCGAAACTCCAGAATACCTCCCTATATAGTGAAAGGACAAAGAAGCCTTTCAGCCCGACGGAATAGCCTCCAAAGGGAAGTTATCGCTCTCTGGATAAGGGGTAGTAACTCGATGTGCTCGAAACGGCCCTAACCAGTGTAAATATCATTAAGCCTATTTTTTGCACTAGGTAAGACCCTCTAACTCACTTTGCCTGTCTGCAGCAGACAGGCTCCTATTGGCTGGCACTAATCCCACTCCGCTGCGCTGCGGGGAGTGCCCGGGATAAACTCCACCTCCAGTACAAATATTACTACAATTGTGATTTGCACTGGATAAGTGCCAGTCCCTAAAGGGAGGCAGTAGCTCTACGTCGTTTCACTCCTACTGGCACTAAATTATCCTTAACTCCTGCCCGACCTTTTTCATCTTTTCCAGCGCGAAGCGCAGTTCTTCTTCGGTATGGGTGGCCGTGACGATGGTCCGGATGCGCGCTTTGCCCTTGGCCACCATCGGGAATATTATCCTCAGCCCGAAGACGCCTTCTTCGAACAGCCGCTGGCTGAACTTTTCGGTCAGCACTTCGTCGCCTATCATTATCGGGGTTATGGGTGTCTCGGAATTGCCTATGTTGAAGCCCAGCTTGCTCAGCTCGGCTTTGAAGAACTTGCTGTTGCTCCAGAGTTTTTCGTGGCGCCAGGGTTCGCTTTCCATCACGTCTATGGCGGCGATGCAGGCGGCGGCCACGCCCGGCGGATGGGCCGTGGTGAACAGGAACGGGCGGGCGCTTTGTATCAGGTAATCGGTCAGGTTTTTGGTGCCGGCGATATAGCCGCCCAGGCAGCCCATGGCCTTGGAGAGCGTGCCCATATCGATGTCCCACTGGCCCTGGAGGCCGAAATGGTCGATGGTGCCGCGTCCGTTGCGGCCGAGGACGCCTTCGCCGTGCGCGTCGTCGACCATGGTAAAGGCGCCATACTGCTTGGCCAGCTTGGCGATTTCCGGCAGGGGCGCGATGTCGCCGTCCATGCTGAATACGCCGTCGGTGATGATCATTATCCGGGGCGCGCCCTGCGATTCCTTGAGCACTTTTTCCAGCTCGGCCATATCCTTGTGCTTATAGACCTTGCGCTGGGCTTTGCTCAGCCGGACGCCGTCTATGATGCTGGCGTGGTTGAGCTCGTCGCTGATGACCACGAACTTTTCGTCTTCGCCCTTGATTTTACTGGAAAGCACCGACTGGATGCACCCGCGGTTGGCGGCGATGCCGGCCACGAAGACCAGCGATGATTCCATATGCTTGAACTCGGCCAGTTTCTTTTCCAGTTGCAGGTGGATGTCCATAGTGCCGATGATGGGCCGGACGGCGCCGGCGCCGGCGCCCCATTTCTTGGTGGCCTCAATCATGGCTTCCTTCATCTTGGGATGGGTGGCCAGCCCGAGGTAATTGTTCGACGACAGGTTGACGACCTTTTTGCCGTTGACAATGCTGGTGGGCAATTGCTCGCTGCCCAATACACGCAGGGGCTGGTACAGTCCCTGCTTTTTAAGCTCATCCAATTCCACCTTCAGAAAATCCAGTCCTGGCATATACGCTCCTTCTTTTACGGGAATAATACCACTTTGGAAGATTTCCTGTCGACCGGTTTAATCAGGGCGAATGCTTCCTTGAATTCGGACATCTTGAATTTATGGGTTATGACCGGGGCCGGGTTAAGCCGTCCGGAATTGAGCAGTCCGGCCATCTGGTACCAGGTCCGGAACATCTGGCGGCCGTTGATGGCGATAATCCGGGCGCCCTTGAATATCAGGTCGTTCATCCTGATGCTGACGGTTTGCTCCGGCGCCAGGCCGAAGGCCGTATAGCGCCCGCCCTTGCGGACGATTTCCAGGCCCTGGTTCATGGCCTCGGGACTGCCGGACATTTCCAGGACCACGTCGACGCCGACGCCGTCGGTGGCTTTCATTATCTTATCCACCAATTTGGGGTCGTCCCAGGCGATAATCATGGTCGAGCCCATCTTTTTGGAAAGGTCCTTGAGGAAATCGTTGCGGATGATATGGATGATTTTGGCCGCGCCGCCGGCATTAGCCACGCCGACCGTGAGCATTCCGGCCGGGCCGCAGCCGAATACGGCGGTGGTCTGCCCGGCCACGTCTTCGCACAGGGTGGCATAAACCGCGTTGCCCAGGGGTTCCTGGATGGATGCGATTTCGGGCGGCAACGATTTGTCGTTCTTCCAGGCGCAAACCGACGGCAGCGCCACGTATTCCGCGAAGCAGCCGTTGATGTCCACGCCCAGGATTTTAAGGTTGGAGCAGATGTGCTGTTGGTCGTTCCGGCACTGGTAGCAATATCCGCAGGGGATATGGCTTTCGGCCGAGATAAAGTCGCCCTTGGCGAAGCCGCGGACCATCGGGCCGATTTCGACCACCTCGCCGGCGAACTCGTGGCCCATAATGAGGGGCGGCTTAATACGGCTCTGCGACCAGGCGTCCCAGTTATAGATATGCGCGTCGGTGCCGCAGATGGAGGTGGCCTTGACCTTGACCAGCAGGTCGGTCGGTCCGATTTTGGGAATGTCGACGTCGACCAGCTCAGCGCCCGGAGCGGCCTTGGGTTTTATGATAGCTTTCATCTTTGCCATAACAACTCCTATTCTAGGAATGAATAATAGTAATATTTTCTTTTTACCACCTTTGCCCATCCTGTCAACCAAAACAGAACATACCTGTTTTATTGCCGATATTAAATTTCTTGACTTTTTGAATGCCCGGCGTATAAGGCGTATCTATTCTTGCTTGTATGTAAAAGGAGTCGCCTTATGAAAAAACCTTTTTTGATTATCCTGTCGGTGCTTATTTCCAGCCTGATCCTGCTGGGCATAGTCGGCTTGATGAAAGCGGGGCTGGTTTCGGCGGCGGACGACCCGAACAAGACATTCGCGCTCAAGCCGGCGCCGGTAAAGGGCGGCGATAAGGAAAAGATTATCTACAAATTCGAGGCCACGGCTACGGCCAAGTTTCCTTCTATGGGCAGCCACCCGGCTACGCCCATGTATTCGCGGATGGAGCGGGAGACGGAACAGAAGCTGGTGGAGATAGATTCCGACACCATGGAAATCGTCAAGATTGAGCGCAATTACAAGTCGTCAAAGGTTCTTCTGTCCAAGACATCCACCGAGGGCAAGACGGACATATTCAACGGCAAGGTGTTGATGATAGACAATATGAACGACATCGCGCTGAAAGACGCCTCGGCCAGCAAGGACCCCAAGAAGGCGGACGGCGGCATCACCGATGAAATCAAACAGACCATGTCCATAGATGAGAATAACTTCAGGCTGATTTTACCGCCGTCAAGCGAGGTAAAAATAGGTGATAAGTGGGATGTGGACGGCCGGGCGGCCGAGCGGATATTCAACTTTGCCAATCCGCGGGTCAGGCCGCTTCATCACGGATGCCGGGAAATCGGCATTAATTGCAAGCTGACCCAGGGCAAGATGAGCTGCACGCTCAAGGAGGTCAAGAAGCCCAAAGGCGTTTCCGATGAGTGCGCCATCATAGACATCAGCGTCAACTTCAAGGGCAACGACAGCGGGCTGGAGCTGAGCGCGGCCATGAGCGGCACGGCGACTTTTAACCTCAAGAAGGGCAAGTTCATCAAGGTCGAATGCAAAGGACCGCTGACCATGAAGGGGCAACAGCCCTGCACCGGCACTTACGGTTCGATCGGCCCGGTGGAATGCGTCGGCGAGGTCAAGGTGGCGGTGGAATTCAAATAGACGTCTGCCGGAAAAAGCGGGCTTACTTCGGGACGGCGGATATCTTTTTCATAAACCAGGGTTCCAGTTTCCAAACCTTCATATTCTTCTCCACGGCGACTATCTTGGTCGAGCCCTGATTAATCAATTCGCCGGTCTCTTTATTGCAGACCTTATAGCCGAAAACAAAGCTGGCTTTGGACACTTCGGTGATGAACGATTCGATGACGATGGTATCGCCATAGCGGGCCGGTTTCAGGTAGGAGGCCTGGGCGGTAACCACGGCAAACATCACTCCGCGGGACATCAGCTCCTTGGGATGCAGGCCCAGCGCGGCCAGGTAATCGGTCCGGGCGCGTTCGTAGAACCTGAGGTAGTTGGCGTAATAGACCACGCCGCCGCAGTCGGTGTCCTCGTAGTAAATCTGTATCTCGGTTTTCATATTATAAGCCAGCCTTGTTTTTTATGATATCCGACAGCCGGGCGGGACAAGCTTGTCCGGCACCAGCGGGACGACCTCGGTTCCGGTCGAAGCGGCCAGAATCATAGCCTGGCTTTCTATTCCGCGGAGTATTACCGGCTCAAGGTTGGTCACTACCGCCACCGTTTTATTGAGCAGTTGCTCCGGAGTCAGGTAAGGCTTTAGCCCGGCGCAGCTCTGTTTTATCTCGCCGCCGATGTCTATCTTAATAAGATAAAGTTTGTCGGCGTTGGGGTGGTTTTCCACGGAAATAATCTTGCCGGTGCGCAGTTCCAGTTTCTTAAACTCTTCAAACGTTATCATATTCGCTCTCCTGTCAGTTTTATAAACAAACGCTGTTTAAAACTTCTCGCGCTGGGGCGTCATAATCGTGTCAGGCAACCCGTTTTTAGCCTCCCATTCGGCCAGCGAGACCACTTTTATCCGGTGTTCTTTAAGGTATTTTATCAAATCGGCTATATAGGCTGAGGCGGTCCGGTCGTGCATGAGGATTATGCCCCGCTTGCCATTGTCGAGGTCCGAGACAATGTTATTGAATATCTCCGAAGGCTTCAGGTTCGGCCGCGGTTCCGGGTTGATGTGCCAGAACACGTGCTTGTAATTATTTTCCTTGAGGTAAGCGGCAACCTCGGGGCTGATGGAACCGCCCGGACTGCGCACGTAGGACGAGGCGTCGTACCCGGAGACATCTTTTATCCGTTTCCGGGTATAAATAAACGAATCGGTCAGCTGGTCCCGGTTCTGCTTAAAGTATTGCGTGTGATTATAGTCGTGGACGCCGACAATATGGCCTTCTTCGAACATGCGCCTGACCCATTTGCAATAGCATTGGTAAGTTATGCCGGTGGAAACCTTTTTGGTATCTAGCTGCCAGCCCAGCAGGAAAAAGGTAGCCGGTGTTTTCTCGCGCTTCAGGACATCAAGGATTATTTCGGTATGCTCGGTAGTGGTGCCGTTGATATTGCGGTAAGGACCGTCATCGATGGTAAAAACGACTTCGCTTATTTCACCGCCGTTGCCGTTGGCCGGCAGTTGGCAGAACAGCGGTAATTGTTTTTCAGCGGTGATGTCCGGCACGGCATTGATGCGGGATAGCAATTCATCCTGGGTCCGAAGTTCTTTATTCGACGAGCTGACGTATAATCCGCCCAAAGCGGCGGCGATAAAAACAAAGATAACAAGCGACAGCGCTATTTTTTTCATTTGAACTGGTTGCCTATCTCTGTATTATCGGCAAATAATCATTTTCGACTTGTAAAATTATGCAGGCCATAGAAGTGGCGTATGTTTTCCCGACGTCATCAGCCCAGGAACCGTCGGCCAGTTGTTTGGGCAAGAGCTCTTTCTGTAAAAGCGGCAGGTAGGTATCCCAGTATCGGCCTCCGGCCTGGTGTAATGCCTGGGCGGTATAGTAATGCGCATAGAAATAGTGGTAATCGCCGTAAATGGGATAATACGGGTGCTTGCGCCCCTTGGAAACGATATCCATGATGAAATTAATCCCGCGCAGAACTTCAGGCGCGTCGTATTCGCCGGCGCACATCAGAGATGTAACTCCGGCCGAGGAAAGCGCCAGGCTTTGCCAACGGCTGCTTGGCAGCTGGTACTCGAAAGCTCCATCCTGGCGGGAACATTTCTTGATATAATTTATGGCGTTGTCAATGGTTTCCTTGGGCACGCTGATGCCGGCGTTGCGGGCGGCCCGTAGCGCCTGGACAGTCGTGACGGTGACGGAAATATCCGCGTCTATCGGCGCCGGCTGGTAACGCCAGCCGCCTTCGGCGTTCTGGCTGGAAACTATCAGGTACGCCGCCTTCTTGACCTTGTTCTTGATGTCCTCGCGGGGCGACATTCCGTACACTTCGGCTAAAAACAGCGTGGCAAAGGCGTGCTCATACATTCGGCTGCCGTGCTTGGTGATGTAACCGTCCGTGTCCCTGGAGCAGGACAGAACGAAGTCAACGGCCTTGGAGACTTCCTGTCCGTATTTACCCCGGCCCGGCAGATTGCCTTGGGCCATAAAAGCTATGCCGGCCAAGGCGGTGACCGCGACGTTTTCATTCTCGGGACCGATGTAACTCTCGTTGAGTTTATAGCCCACCTTACATATCCAGGCGCCATTGGGCTGCTGCGTCTGTTTAAGGTATGCCAAGCCTTTGTCCACAGAACTGGTTACCGCTTCGCTGTTGGGGACAAGGACCGGAGCCTTGGGCTCGGTTGCCGCGATGATCAATCCGAAAGATACCAGGCTGATAGCTATGATGTATTTCATACGAAAGCGCTTAATATGCCATATTCCCGGCGTTTTGTCAAATTATATCAAATACGGGGCGATTTCCGGTTTAGGCTGAATATTTATTGATTTTTATAAAAGATATGGTTATTTATTCGGAATGAAAGCTCTGGTAACGGGTGGAACTGGTTTTGTCGGAAGCCATCTGGTTGAGTCGCTACTCCAGCGCGGAGATGATGTAACCTGTTTGGTCAGACCGATAAGCAATCGCCGCTGGTTGCAAAACCTGCCCGTAAAATTTATTGAAGGCGACCTGCAAGAAATATCATTCCTTAAAGATGCCGTTAAAGGCTTTGATTATATTTACCACATCGCCGGGTTGATAAAAGCGTTTTCTTACGACGAATACGAAAAAGCCAATGCGACGCTGACTAAAAACCTGGGCGACGCCATAATTGAAAGCAATCCGGGAATCAGGCGTCTTGTTTACCTGAGCAGCTTGGCCGCGGCCGGACCGGCTGATGACGTCTCCGGCATTTCCGAAGACGACCGGTGCCGTCCGGTTACCGATTACGGGCTGACCAAGCTAAAGGGAGAAGAAGCGCTGAAAACATATTCCAGCCGCATTCCCATAACCATCCTGAGACCACCGCCGGTATACGGACCGCGTGATGACGGACTCCTGTTATATTTCAAGACGGTTAGCTATGGTTTTGTGCCTTATTTCAAGGCATCCCGGCAGGTAAGCCTTGTTTATGTAAACGATTTGGTTGAGGCTATTATAAATGCGTCAAGAAATGAGGCGGCCTCAGGAAATACTTATTTTATTGCCAACGAAAAACCATATGCTATAAATTATCTGGCTAAAATCATAAAAAAGGCGGTGAGAAATAACAAAATATCTTGCCCTTTATGGCTGCCTGATGTATTAATAAAGGGGTCTGCGACACTTTTCGAAATGGTCGCATACTTAAGCGGGCAACAGACGATATTTAACCGTCAGAAGGCGCGCGAGCTGACCCGTAATTTTTGGGTATGCCGCGTAAATAAAGCCGGGCGTGATTTTGGCTGGACGGCCCGGACAACGCTTGAGGACGGCGTCGAAAAAACCGCTGCTTGGTACAGACAACATAAGTGGATATAGAGTGAAGGAGGGGTAGCTTATGGCAGAGGATGCGGGACAAGTAAAAAAATATCACATCATAATTTCTACAGTAGATGAAAAATGGGTGGGTGGCATACCTGATATGGCAAAACAACTGGCGTCCACTTTCGGGATGAACGAAGAAGCTGCCGAACAAGTCTTAATCAGCGCGCCCGTTGCGTTCGTCACTAACATAAATAAAGACGCGGTCAGGATGCTTAAACCCGAACTGATAAAACTATCCCAAAAAGGCATAGAGTTCATCGTTTCGACTAAACTACCGCCGACCATGGCCCGGGTTATCTGGCCGTCCAAGTTTAATTTCCAGGAATTGCCAAACGGAAAAATAGCTCAATACGTTGATTTCCAGTGGCGGGGAAATGCATTTGTCTGCCCGAATTGCGGCGAAACATTTGTTTTCAAGCGCGTAGGCAACCCCTTTAACACTTTTATGAAAGCCCAGGAAAGCGCGGCGGCCGAACAGGCGGAAGGCCGGGTTGTCGAGGTCCAACCTATGGACGGCAGTGCCGAAGAAACGCAAACTGAAGAAGGTCCGGTAGCTGAACCGCCTCCGGCGGAGGGGGAAACGGTCGAGCCCACGCCAATAGAGGACGGCGGTGAAGAAGTTGAGATGACGCCGATGGATGAAGCGCCAGCTGAAGACGGCGTGGTCGAACTGGAACCGGTTGCCGAAGAAACTCCGGCTGAACCCGCCGCTGAGCCGGTAGATATTCTGCAGGAACAACCACAGCCTCGACAAACACCAGCCCCAAGATTAACAACCACCGCCAAAGCGCCGCCTAAAGAAGTTGTTATGGAAGCGGCCAGTACTGAAACAAACGAGTATTCTTTATTTTTAGCGGCAATCCCTCAGGCTAAAAAGGAAGAAGCGGCCGAGTTAATATCAGAAATCAAGGGTATACAAATAGCCCAGGCCAGACAAATGGCCAACCGGTCAATGATTCCGGTTTTAAAGGATGTTTCTGAAACTGTAGCAAAAGAATGCCTGGCCAGATTTAAGCAAGTCGGGCTGAACGGACAGATAATCAAGAAAAAAAGCTAGCCATGGGATTCGAACCCATAACCCCCGCTTTACGAAAGCGGAGCTCCACCATTGAGCTAGGCTAGCTAGAAACAAACAGAGTAATAACAGCGGTTTATAAAATAATATAAACTCTCAGTCAAGGAATTGTTTATGAAAGAAGTAATTATCGCAAGTGCAGTAAGAACACCTATCGGCAAGTTCCAGGGATCGTTGATGCCGTTTTCGGCTCCGGACCTGGGCGGTTTTGTGATTTCCGAAGCAGTAAAAAGGGCCGGTATAAAACCGGAACAGGTGGAAGAAGTCATTATGGGTAACGTGATTTCAGCCGGATTAGGACAAAACCCGGCGCGCCAGGCCCTGCGTAAAGGCGGGATACCCGATTCGGTTGGAGCGTTCACAATTAATAAGGTTTGCGGTTCCGGCTTAAAAACAATTATGCTGGGAGCCAACGCCATTCTGGCCGGCGAATATAATATTATTGTGGCCGGCGGCATGGAGAATATGACAAACGCGCCGTATATCCTGCCTACAGCTCGGTATGGGCAGCGCTTAGGCCATGGAAAAATGATTGATGCAATGGTTTTTGACGGACTTTGGGATATTTATAACGATTTTCATATGGGTCACACGGCTGAACTGGTTGCGGACAAATACGGGATAACCCGCCAGATGCAGGATGAATTTGCCATGAAGAGCAATCTTAAAGCGGCCAAAGCCATAAAGGAAGGTAAATTCAAACCGGAGATAATTCCGGTAAAAATAAAGCAGCCTAAAAAACCTGAACCGATTATTTTCGACACCGACGAGGGCGTAAGAGGAGATACGACAATGGAAAGCCTGGGCAAACTAAAACCGGCTTTCAAGGAAAACGGAACGGTAACGGCTGGTAACGCATCGCAGATAAGCGACGGGGCATCCGCAGTGGTAATAATGAATTCGCAAACAGCTATAAAAAACAATGTAATACCTCTGGCAAAAATAACAGGATATGCAACAGGCGGAATGGCACCAGAATGGGTGATGATGGCTCCGTTGGAAGCGATAAAGCGATTGCTTTATAAAACCGGGATGAAAACATCAGATTTTGATTTATTTGAAATAAACGAGGCGTTTTCGTCCGCAGCGGTTGCACTGACGAAAGAGCTCAATTTGCCGACAGACAAAGTCAATGTCAACGGCGGCGCAGTGGCTTTAGGGCATCCGATTGGGTGCTCCGGCGCACGCCTTTTAACTACAATTATTTATGCATTAAAAGATCAAGGAATGAAAAAAGGACTGGTTGCTCTCTGCCTAGGCGGCGGCAATGCGGTTGCAATGAGCGTGGAATTATGGTAAATATATCCAAATTAACCAGAAAAAGACTGGGAGAACTTCTTATCAATGAAGGTTTAATTACCAATGAACAGCTACAAGAAGCCCTTAAGGAACAACAAAAAGTCGGCGGAATGGTTGGCGAAGTTTTAATAAAACTTGGTTATGTTACCGAACTTGATATTGCTGCGGCGCTTTCAACTCAATTTGGATTACCTTACGTTAATGCAACAAACTACTCTATCACCAAGGAAGTATTTGGCCTTCTCCCTAAAGAATTTTTACTCCAAAACGAACTTATCCCGTTAGACAAAATTGGGACTATCGTAACCATTGCCGTTTCGGGAACGCTGAGCGAAAAAGTTTTCGAAGAAATAGAAAAAAAAACCGGTTGCCAGATATTTGTGTTTGTAAGCACGGCTTCACAGATAAAACAGGCAATCCAAGCCCAAAAATAATAAATAACCTATGGGAGCAACTCTTGATAAAAGAATAAGCAGCATTTTACTGAAACGCGGACTTGTTACCGCTGACCAGAATAAAGAAATACTAAAGAAAATGGAAGCGGACAAAATATCTTATGTGGAAGCGCTCGCTAAAAACAACATATTAACAGAAGACAAGGTGTTGTCCGCGCTGGCACTGGAAATAAATATCCCCCCGGTCGATGTCACTAAAATACAGCCGGACGATTCCATTATTCAAACTTTTCCCCAAGAAAAAATGAAGGCGTACGGAATTCTACCAGTTACCAAAATCAACGACATTATGACCGTGGTAATTGCCGACCCATTTGACCTGATGAAAATAGACGAGCTTAAAATAGTTTTAGGCAGCGAACTAAGATTAGTCCTTTCTACTGAACACGCCATAATGGAAAATATCCACCGGGTTTACAATCCGGGCGAAAAAGAGATGGAAAAAGCCCTGGAAAAAACTATTACCGACGACATAGAATTGACCAAGTTTGACATAGGGGAAAATGTGGATGTCGCGGAATTGACCTTGGCGGCCGAGGACGCACCTATTGTTAAATTTGTCAACATGATTGTATATAAAGCTTTAGAAGAGGGCGCCAGCGATATACATGTTGAACCTTATGAGAAAAAGGTTGCTGTTCGTTATCGCAAAGACGGGGTGCTTCATGAAGTTATGTCACCGCCCAAGAAAATTTTTAATGCCGTTTTATCCAGAATCAAAATAATGACATCCCTGGATATTGCCGAGCGCCGCATCCCTCAGGACGGGAAATTTCAGATTAAATATGAGGGCCGGCAAATAGACTTCCGTGTTTCAACTCTGCCAACAATTTTCGGAGAAAAAGTAGTTATGCGGGTTCTTGACTCTTCAAGCATTAATATGGGCTTGGATATCCTTGGATTTGAGCCTGAAGCTCTGGCGGCTTTCAAAAGAGCAGTTAATTCACCTTATGGTTTAATGCTTGTTACCGGACCGACCGGCAGCGGGAAATCAACAACGCTTTACTCGGCACTCAAAGAAATCATGTCTCCGGAAGATAATATCATGACGGTGGAAGACCCGGTGGAATATCAGCTGGAAGGCGTAGGCCAAATACCAGTTAACCCCAAAAGAGGATTTACATTCGCATTGGCGCTGCGCTCTATTCTCAGGCAGGACCCCAACAAAATCATGGTTGGTGAAATTAGGGACGGAGAAACAGCTGGCATTGCGGTTAAGGCTGCTATGACCGGACATCTGGTCTTGAGCACACTCCACACCAACGATGCGGCATCATCAATATCCCGCCTTATCGATATGGGTGTAGATCCATTCCTGGTATCTTCCGCCGTGCTTTTAATTGCAGCTCAAAGATTAGCTAGGAAACTCTGTCAGAATTGTAAAAAACCATACGACGAATTACCACCGATAGAAAAACTGATATCTATCGGGTTTAAACCGGAAGAATGCAAAAACATGACGCTTTATAAAGCCGTAGGCTGTCCTCGCTGCAATGAGGGCTATAAAGGTAGATTTGCATTCCTTGAAGCTCTTGAAGCTGATGATGAAATGAGAAGAATGATTATTAAAAGTGCACCAGTTATGGATATTAAAGAATATGCCATTAAAAATAGGAACATGGTAACGCTAAGACGATGTGGCCTCATGAACGTTATGCGCGGAAAAACAACTATTGAAGAAGTCTTAAGAATGACTGAGTTATAATTAGGCTATGATAACAGCTTCAGATAAAAAAATAAATAGTATTCTCCTAAAAAATAAAGCTATCAATCAGGAAAAATCAGACGAACTTCTGGGCATAGCGGCCAAGGAAAACAAACCCTTTATTGAAGTGGTTCTGGATAAAAAGGTCGTTGATGAACCGACTCTTCTCAGTTTTATTTCCTACGAAGTTAAATTGCCCCCAATTATAATCGAAAAAATTACTCCGGACGAAAAATCCCTAGAAATAATACCGGAAGATAAAGCCGCATATTATAATATTCTGCCAATATCTAAAATATCGAACATCTTAACCATTGCCATTGCCGACCCATTTGATGTTTTTAAGCTAGATGATATCAGGTTGAGAACACAATGTGAATTAAGGCTTGTGTTAACTCTTGAAAGGCAACTAAAAAGCGTGATTAAAAAATTCTATCATTCCGAAGAAGAAAAGATGAGTTCAATAATGGATGGTGTTACGGGCGGTCCGGAACTTGAATTAAGCGAAGCTGAGGCTGATATTGACGAAAACGTCGACCTTTCCCAAATTACTGACGAATCAGGAGATAGCCCGGTAATCAAGCTGGTTAATATGCTGATTTTTAAGGCCTTGCATGAAGGCGCTAGCGACATTCACATTGAACCTTATGAAAAAAGGGTTCGGGTAAGACTAAGGTGCGACGGCAAACTCAAAGAGGTCTTTTTCCCACCCAAAAGGCTGCACAATGCTATCGCGTCAAGAATAAAAATAATGTCTGGGCTTGACATATCAGAAAGAAAGATGCCTCAGGACGGCAAATTCCAAATTAAAATAGAGGGTCGACGTATCGACTTTCGCGTCGGAGTAACTCCTACGGTTCACGGAGAAAGAATTGTAATGAGGCTGCTGGATTCATCAAGCCTAAATCTTTCTCTTGATGATCTCGGATTTGAAGAAAATGCGTTGAGAGTATTTAAAAAATCTATTACTGCCTCATACGGAATGGTTTTAATTTCCGGCCCAACCGGGTCGGGAAAAACAACAACTCTTTATTGCGCCATAAAAGAATGCTTCGACCCGGAAGAAAATCTGATTACAGTGGAAGATCCGGTTGAGTATCAACTACCGGGAATAATCCAAGTCTCCGTCAACCCAAAACAGGGAATGACATTCGCCTCTGCATTACGTTCTATTCTAAGACAGGATCCTGACATTATAATGATCGGCGAAATGCGTGATTTGGAAACCGCTGATATCGGCATCAAAGCAGCTATCACCGGACACCTTGTTTTCAGCACTCTTCATACAAATGATGCAGTTTCTACGGTTTCTCGCTTGGTGGACATGGGTATTGATCCGTTCATGATTTCATCAGCCGTGCTTATGGTCGCGAACCAACGGCTTATACGAAAAATTTGCACTCAATGCAAAACGCCGATTCCAGCAAACGAAATGCCACCGCCCGAAAGGTTGATTTCGATTGGATTCAAGCCTGAAGAATTAAAAAACCTGACTCTCTATAAAGCGGCAGGATGCCCCAAATGCTTTGGAGGGTATAAAGGACGGGCTGCTATATATGAAGTATTAGAAATTACGGACGAAGTAAGGCGAATGATGATAAAAGGTATTTCCGTTCTTGAAATACGTGATTATGCCATAGAAAAATGCGGTTTGATTACTGTAAGACGGGGAGGTGTACTTAAAGCTTTGCGCGGGGAAACAACCATTGAAGAGGTTTTAAAAGCCACTTAATAATAGGAGATAAATTTATGCCTCAATTTAAATACGCTGCAAAAAAAACTGATGGAAAAACAGCCAATGGCACTGTCACGGCTACGAATATGGCTGAGGCTACTGCCAACCTAAAAAAACAAGGGCTAACGGTAATGAATATCAATCAAATCAAGGTTTCGGGGCAAAAAAGTATTTTCGCTTCATTATTGAAACCAACTCCAGCTAAACGCGCCTCAATGGAAGAACTGGTTATCTTTACCAGGCAGCTGGCAACAATGATTTCCGCCGGCATACCATTGATGGAGAGTTTGGAAGTTTTACAGGAACAAACTGATAACCCAGGATTCAAGCTGGTTCTCGCGGAAGTTGTAGAAAAGGTCAGGGGCGGTTCTGATTTTTCAGCCGCTCTTGCCGACCACCCTAAAGTATTTTATAAAATATATGTAAGCATGATTAAGGCTGGTGAAGCCGGCGGCCAGCTGGACAGTATTCTTGCCAGGCTTGCTGAATATATGGAAGCATCTCAAAAATTAAAGCGCGAAATTAAATCAGCTATGACCTACCCCATAATCTCTTTAAGCATGATTGTTCTGGTTGTAGTTGGGCTCCTTGTTTTTATTATTCCCAAATTTAAGCAAATTTTTGAAAGCATGGGTATTTCTATGCCACTGCCAACCCAAATTCTTATGGCAATGAGCACAATAATGAGAGAATATTTTTTAGTTGTTTTCCTCGTAATAGCAGCTTTCATTATTGGCGTAGTGTTGGCATTAAAAACAAAAAAAGGTCAGTACGTTTTTGACTGGCTAACTTTAAAAATACCAGTTATGGGTGAACTATTTAAGAAAGTTGCCATCTCGCGCTTCGCCCGGACATTCTCTACTCTTATTAAAAGCGGCGTTCCGATTCTTGGCGCATTAGAGATAGTAGCCGCTACTTCTGGAAACATCCTCCTTGAAAATGCGATAAATACCGCCAAGGACAGCGTTCAAAAGGGTGAATCGCTTAGTGAACCTTTAAGCCGCAGTCCGATTTTTCCACCTATGGTTACCAGGATGATCGGCATCGGGGAAAAATCCGGCGCGCTGGAAGCCCTTCTTGAGAAAATTTCGGAATTCTACGATCAACAGGTTGAAGCACTTGTCGACTCTCTTACCGCGATGATTGAGCCATTAATGATCGGCATAATGGGCGCTGTTGTCGGCGGAGTTGTTATCGCTGTTCTATTGCCCATATTTGAAATTCAGAAACAGGTTATGAATAAGAAAAAGTAAGACATGCTACGTAACCGCCTAAAATGGTTTTTATTTTATAGGCTCATTATCGCAATACTGGGCTTGGGCGCAATTTTAATATATCATCTAGGCCAACAGACTTATTCCCAGCATGCCTTACAGCCTAAATTCCCGCCTCATGTGCTTGGTGCCTATTTAACCCTTATTTTTACCTGCCTAATCAACCTGATATATATCCTCTTAATAAAATACCTGTCACCCGTACCAGAGACTCAGTCTGAACAAAAAATCCCGGGAAAAGAAAACGCCGCTCTCAGAAAACTTGCTTTATTCCAAATCGGAATTGATATTATCATAGAAACCCTGCTGGCTTATTTTACGGGCGGTTCGGGGAGTATCTTTGTAAGTCTTTATTTTGCTTCAATCCTAGCCGCTAATATGCTAGTCAGCCCCAGAATAGGCATGTTTTTTGCTTCAGTTTCAAGCACCCTTTTGGCCATAGTCACAATATTATACTCGCTAAGCGCCGCAGGACATTTTTCACTCCCTTTATTGCCGCCGGATTTTGTCAAAACTTCAGCACAAGGATTTAGGTTTCTTTTGCCGTATCTTTTCTTTTTCGTTTTGATTATTCACTTCGTAGCCTATGCAGCAGGCCGCTTGGTTAACGAGCTGGCTACGGAACGCTATCTCCGAAATGAACTGAAAAGGCGCACCGAAATGCTGGAAGTGCTCAAAGAAATGAGTATCGGCATCGCTCACGAATTGCGCAACCCGCTAACTGCAATTAAAGGAGCAGTCCAGAGTTTGTCCAAAAAAGCCTCATCCCCGCCCCCTAATCAATCTAACACCCAGAATATTTTAAACCGTAATACATCCGAACTTGATGATCAGAAACTGATAAATACCGTTCTTAAGGAAACAGACCGTCTTAATAAAATTATCAGCGACTTTCTTGATTTTGCCCGGGAACGGCCGGTATTAATAAAAAACATTAACCTAACCGAAGTAATTCAAGACGTGGTGATGCTTATAAAACAAGGTTCCAGGGTTCGGGACGGCAAAACAGGTGATTTGTTTGATATCAGCGTTGATGCCCCGACAAATATCAACTGCAAAGCGGATCCGGAACAAATAAAACAAGTCTTATACAACCTTATACACAATGCAGTCGAGGCCAGTTCTCCCGGGGGGAAAATAATAGTTAAGGCCTATTTAACGAATAGGCCGTCGCGAACTATCCGTGGCAATCAAAATCTCATAGCTATAGAAGTCATCGACTACGGCAAAGGTGTTCCTTCGGAAAACATGAAAAAAATATTTGAGCCTTTTTTCACCACCAAACCCCAGGGAGTTGGATTGGGTCTAGCCATAGCCCACCGCATTGTTCAATCCCATAAAGGCGAGATAACCGTAGAAAATATCGAACCAAAAGGCGCCAAATTCACCGTCCTTTTGCCGCTAAACTAACCATTTATGATGCTGCGTTGATGGGGAAGCAATAAAAAAGTATTTTGATTTATCTTGACAAACCAAATAATTATGATATTTACAACTACTTACTATGAATAACCCAAAAGCACCACAACAGGCACATAACAGACCGGCTACGGGAATAGTAAATAGAGTAGCCCCTCAACCAAAACCAGCCCTAAGAACACCGGTTGCCCCAGCAGTAAGAGTTGCTCCACCACCGGCAATCAGAAAGGCACCTGGAATTCAACCGGTAGTAACACAGGCAAGGCCGGCCGGCCTTGCGGCGCCGATTACCAGGATGGCTCCTCCTCCGCCACTGACAACCAGTCCTTCAGTTAACAGAAGAGTTCCGCCGCCGCCTCCGGCCCCGGTAAAAACAGTTCTAAGGCCGGCAACAACAGCGGCACCCACGGTAAGAATGCCGGCTCCGCCGCCCCTGACAGCCAGCACAGCGGTTAATAGGCGCCCATCTGCTATTCCACCGCCTCCGACAAAAGCCTTGACCACCAAGCCATCCGCGATAAAAAGCCCTTTTAAACAACCCATAAGAACCGAGCCGGAAGAAGACCCGAATACCGGCAATGAGCAAAAGAAAACCAGGAAAGAGACCAAAGATTACACGGTACAAATCGCCGCCGGTGTCGGAGCCCTAATCGTATTGGGAGCCATCTGGCTGTTTTTCAGTTCAAAGGCCGAAAAAAGATTCGACGCTATGGTCGTAGAGGCCATGGTAGTTTTAGAAAAAGCCCAGAAACAGGCAAAAGACAACGAATTCCAAAAGGCCAAGAGCACATATAAAGAATTCCTTAATGACCCCCGCTTCAATGATTACCCCAAAGATAAAAGGGAAGCTGTAAAAGAAGCCCTTAGCAAGGTTGAGAAAAGGATTGACCGGGAAGAAGATGCCCAGCGCATTCTGGACCCCATCCTCTCTAAAGCCAAAAACGCCGACAAAGAACAATTCCCCGATATAATCGAAGATTTAATAAAATTCATAAAAGATTATGGTGAAACCACTTCTGCCCAGAAAGCAACCGATGAAGTATCAAAATTAAGACAAAAGCAATCCGAAGAAAAAAAGGGGAATGCTAATGAGCTTTTTGCCAAGGTCCGGGTTGAAGCCGACGAATTAATCAATAAAGGAGATCCGGCCGGCGCACTGGAGAAATACCGGGCATTTACAAAAGAATACCCCGATATGGCCGGACCACTTAAGAATAAAATAAATAATGAAATGAAAGCCGTCAAAAAGCTGATTGCGGATAAAAAATAACAGATAAAATGCTCCTGAAGGGAGTGCCTAACACCACGTTTCCCAAAAAAGTTTACGAAATTATCAAAATAAAATGAACTTTTCCCCGTTTTTTACGTTTAATATAATAAGGGGAGCTAAATCCTCCTTGATAACCCATAAATAGAAGGAGGTCTGATATGGCACCAAATTACGGACAAGAAGTAGAAATCAAAGAAGGCTCTATCGCCGCCCATCTGCTGGATGAAAAGCTGGATATCGGGATGTGGCTCCAAGAGTCCGTACTCAAAATGGCACCAATGTGGTTGGCCTCTATAGCTTTCCACGTTTTTATCATTCTGGTGCTTTCCACCATCTCTACCGGCCCGGGCCATAAAATAGACGATTCTATTACGGTTGTTGACTTGGACAAAAAAATCCCTCCGCCGGTTGATGAAATAAAAGAAGAGTTCAAAGAAGAAGAAATAGAAAAGGAAACCGAGGAAGAAGAAATCCTCAAACCCGAGGTGGAGACAGAATCAGAAGAGGATACTGACAAGGATTTAACCCCTTCACCCTTGAAAGGTAAGGGCGTATATGACAGTATCGGTATCGGCGGCGGATTAGGCGGCGGCGGCGGACGTCGCGGCGGACGGAGAAAAAAAGCCCCGGCCGCAACCGAAGACGCCGTTCTGGCCGGCTTAATCTGGCTGGCCAAACACCAGAATCCTGATGGCTCCTGGGGCGCCAAGCGGTTCATGAACCAATGCAAGGGCGCGCGCTGCGGCGGACCGGGCGAAGAAGAATTCGACGTCGGCCTAACCGGCGTCTCTCTCCTGGCATTCACTGGCGCCGGATACACCCCGTCTTCCAAAGACGAGTACGAAGGCATTTGCTTCGGCGTAGTCGTTAAGAAAGCGGCTAATTTCCTGGTTGGAGTCCAAGACACCCAGGGCGCTTACGGCGGAGTAAAACCGGGCAAATTTATGTATAACCAGGCCATTGCGACTTACGCCGTCGCCGACCTTTACGGTCTGATCAAAGACAGCCCCAGCGGCGTTATATTCAAAGACGCCGCCCAGAAAGGCGTTGACTATCTGGTCAGCATCCAGAACCCGGGCAAGGCCTGGCGCTACCAGCCGCGCGACGGCCAGAATGACACCTCGGTTTCCGGATGGGCCGCCATGGCCATCAAATCAGCCCAACTTTCCGAACTTAACGTCGAACACACCGTTTTTGACAGCATTAAATCGTTTTATGACGATGTCACTAACCAGACCGACGGCGTGGTCGGTTACACCGAACTAGGCAGTGTGGCCGTTAAATCCAACGAAAGAGACCCTAAAATCCAGCCATCTATGACCGCCATCGGCATTATGGTCCGGGTCTTCATCGATAAGAACACCAAAGACCCGATTATCAAGAAAGGCGTGGACAGAATTCTTCAGGACCTGCCCACCTGGAACCCGTCAAAACTCGGCGAAATAGATTATTACTACTGGTTCTACGCGTCGTACTGCCTCAACCAGTTCGACGGCCCGGACGGCCCTTGCTGGAAAAGATGGAACGAAAAAATGAAAGAAGTCCTTGTTAAAAACCAGCACCCTAAAACAGACGGCTGCTCTTGGGGTTCCTGGGACCCGAATGACCGCTGGGGCGAAGAAGGCAGCCGGATTTATTCCACGGCCATCAACTGCCTGACCCTTGAGGTTTATTACCGGCTGGGTATAACAAGGTTGAAATAAAATCCAAATAGGTTAGGCGTTAACCATTTGGATTCTTTTACCTCCGAGCATGAATACAATCTACCTGGACCATTCCGCCACGACTAAAGTTCATCCCTTGGTAGTCGAGGCCATGAAATCCTGCTGGGAAACCGACTATGGCAACCCTTCGTCCCTGCATCATAAAGGCCGTCAGGCGCGCCAGTATGTTGACAACGCCCGCCAGAGTGTCGCCCAGCTGATTAACGCCGACCCCAAGGAAATCATCTTCACCGGCGGCGGAACCGAAGCCGATAACCTGGCCGTTTTGGGCGCGGTTAGCGCCCAGAAATCCAAAGGCAAGCACATCATCACCTCGCAGATAGAACACCACGCGGTGCTTAACACCTGCGTCCAGTTGTCCAAACAGGGCTACGAAGTCACTTTCCTGCCGGTCGACAAGCAAGGTGTCATTGACCCGGCCGACCTTAAAAAAGCCGTCCGCGACGACACCATACTTGTTACCATAATGCACGCGAATAACGAGGTCGGCACAGTCCAGCCCATCGGCGAACTGGCCGCCATCGCCGCCGCTAAAGGCGTCACCTTCCATACCGACGCGGTCCAATCCCTGGGTAAAATCAGGATTGACCTGGCCAAACTGCCCGTATCGTTAATGAGTTTCTCCGGCCATAAAATCTACGGCCCCAAAGGCGTGGGCGTTCTGTATATCCGCAAAGGCACCAAGATAACCCCGCTCCAACTGGGCGGGCACCACGAGTTCAACCGCCGGGCCGGCACCGAGAACGTGCCCGGCATCGTCGGCATCGCCCGGGCCATGGAGCTGGTCCATAAGAACCTCGAGGCTGATTCCGCCAGAATCGCCGAACTGCGCGACTACCTGGAAAGCCAAATCTCCTCGCGCATAACCGATATCCAGGTCAACGGCCACCGGACCAAACGTCTGCCCAACATGCTTAATATTACATTTAAATATGTCGAAGGCGAAGGCATCATCCTTAACCTCGACAGCTCCGGCATCTGCGTCTCGTCCGGCTCGGCCTGCACCTCGGAAAGCCTGGAACCGTCGCACGTACTCTCGGCCATGAGCGTGCCGGCCGAACTGGCCCACGGCTCCATCAGGTTCTCGCTGGGCAGGGAAAACACCAAGGCCGAAATAGAATTCACGCTTGATTGCCTGGTAAAAACCGTCCAGCGGCTCAGGGAGATGTCGCCGCTCTATAAAAAGAAATAATATATGCACGATTTGATGATTATCGGGGGCGGCCCGGCCGGGATGACGGCCGGCCTGTATGCCTGCCGGGCCGGGCTGAAAGCCGCAATGGTGGAAAAGGCCGCGCCGGGCGGGATGATAATCAACACCGACCATATCGAAAACTACCCCGGATTCCCGGACGGCATCAACGGATTCGAGCTGGCCCAGCTTATCGAAAAGCAGGCGGTCAAGTTCGGTCTTGAAATCATCACTGCCCGGGCCGGGCATATAAACGTAGAAACATCATCTTTCAGCCTGACATCCAAGGATAATCAAGCGCCCATCGCCCAGGCCAAGGCCGTTATTATCGCCAGCGGCACCACGCCGCGCTCACTAAAGGTGCCCGGCCACGACGCCTTTATTGGCAAGGGCGTTTCCTACTGCGGCACCTGCGACGGCCCGCTCTTTAAGGGCAAGACCGTTGCCGTCGCCGGCGGCGGCAACTCAGCGCTCGAAGAAGCCCTCTTCCTGACCAGGTTCGCCGAACAGGTCATCATCATCCACCGCCGCGACGAACTCCGCGCCTCGGATATCCTCAAGAAACGGGCTTTCTCCAACCCCAAGATAAAGTTCGTCTATAACGCCGTCATCACCGCCATCAACGGCCAGAAAAAAATAGAATCGGTCACCCTAGCGCCGGCACCCGACAAGCAGATTAAAACCGACGTTGCCGTCGCAAACAACAGCATCGCCGTTGACGGCGTCTTCATATTCATCGGCACCACACCCAACACTACCTGCATCCCGGACTCGGTCCGGACCGACAGCGAGGGCTACATCATCACCGACGTGGAGATGAAAACCTCGCAGGCCGGCATCTTCGCGGCCGGCGATGTGCGCAGCCAGTCCTTCCGCCAGGTGATCACCGCCTGCGGCGACGGCGCCCGGGCCGCTTTCTCGGCCCAGCACTACCTGGAAAACCTGTAAACACCTCCCCTTTTTTAATCCAACCAAAATAATCCAGCATTTTCAACTCCTCATCACCACACCTTAAAAAAACTTCAATAATTCTGAATAATAAAATGTTCCGAAGGATGCGCGCAGCGCCACTTTTTCCGGGGAAAAGTTCACAAATTCTCAAGAATAAATGAACTTTTTCCCGTATTTTACGTTTAATATATATAGGGGGGCGAATATACCCCCTGAGATTAACGCGAAAGGAGGCTTTTATGGTACACAGTTATGGGCATATAATAGAGGTTGAAGAAGGCTCTGTGGCCGCCCACCTCTTGGACGGCAAACTGGATATCGGGAAATGGCTCGAAACCACGGTCTTGAAGATGGCACCCATATGGATGGCATCCATCGCCTTCCATATCTTCATCCTGCTCATCCTGGCCGCAATACCGACCTCAGGAAAGGTTGTCATCCCTGACTCTATTACCGAGATAGATTTAACCAAACCGATACCGCCACCGCCTGATGTGTTGGAAGAGGTGTTTGAGAAACCGGTAATCACCAAAGAAAAACCGGTTGAAAAGACGGTGGAAAACCCCAACGAAAACGATGAAGTGAACGAGAACCCGGATGATATACAGACAAAATCCCCATTGGACGCCAAGGGCGTATACGATTCTATTGGTATAGGTCCAGGTTTAGGTGGGCACCGACCAGGTGGCGGTATAAGTGGTATTCCAGGAGTTACCACTTCAACAACTGTATCAACTCTAGCCGGACTGCTCTGGCTGGCCCGGCACCAGAACCCGGACGGTTCCTGGGGCGCCCAAAAGTTCCTCAACCAGTGCAAAGGCGCGCGCTGCGGCGGGCCGGGCGAAGAGGAGTTCGACGTCGGCCTGACCGGCCTGGCGCTCCTGGCATTTACCGGCGCCGGCTACACCCCGTCCTCCAAAGACACCTATGGAAACATCTGCTTCGGCACCACGGTCAAGAAAGCCGCCAACTTCCTGGCCGGCATCCAGGACTCACAGGGCATTTACGGCTCCGTCAAACAGGGCAAGTTCCTCTACAACCAGGCCATCGCCTCCTATGCTATGGCCGACCTCTACGGCCTGATTAAGGACGTCCCGGCCGGGCTGGCCTACAAAGACACGGCCCAGAAGGGCATCGACTTCCTGCTCAGCGCCCGCAACCCGGGCCGAGCCTGGCGCTACCAGCCGCGCGACGGCAACAACGACACCTCGGTCTCCGGCTGGGCGGCTATGGCCATCAAGTCCGCCCAGGGCTCCGACCTGACCGTCGACCCGGCCGTGTTCACCAACGTCCGCGACTTCTTCGACCAGACCACCAACCAGACCGACGGCGTGGTCGGCTACACCGAACTGGGCAGCGTGGCCGTCCGGCCCAGCGAAAAGGACCCCAAAATCCAGCCGTCCATGACCGCCATCGGCATTATGGTCCGGATATTCATCGACAAGAACGCCAACGACCCCGTCATAAAGAAAGGCGTAGACCGCATCCTCCAGGACCTGCCCAACTGGAACCCGTCAAGGCTGGGCGAGATAGATTACTACTACTGGTTCTACGCATCGTACTGCCTCAACCAATTCGACGGCCCTAACGGCCCCTGCTGGAAAAAGTGGAACGAGAAGATGAAAGACGCCGTCATCAAGAACCAGCGCCCGGAATCGGACGGATGCCTCAACGGCTCCTGGGACCCGATTGACCGCTGGAGCGACGAAGGCAGCCGCGTCTATTCCACGGCCATCAACGTACTCACCCTCGAGGTCTATTATCGCTTGGCTATCGTCAGGCCGGGCAGTGGCTCCGGCCACTGACCGGCCCGGGCGACCCTCGGCATCGGCCGGAATAATGTCTTGACTTCACGCCAGGCTTTTGCTAAATTCCGCTGATATGAAGTTTTCTAATGGCGATTGGAGTCTCGTCTTCCGCCAGGCGCCGGCCCTCTGGGTCACCGTCTTGGTCATCATCCCAGCCGTGTTGCTGGCCACCTATCTGGTCTACCGCCGGGAAAACACCTCGCCCCTGATGCGTCTCGGCCTGCTCGTCCTGCGAGCCAGCCTGTTCTTCATACTCGTCCTGATAATCTACCAGCCGGTGCTGTCCACCGAATACACCTTCCGGCGCGAATCCAACCTGCCCATCCTTATCGACGACTCGCTCAGTATGGGCTTCAGCGTCCCGGGTAAATCAGGCGGGAAATCACCCTCGCGCCTGAGCGCCGTGGAAAACGCCTTGCTCAAGCCGGACGACAAGGACAAGGCTAAACCGCCCGAAATCATCCGCAAATTAGCCGAGACCTACAAGCTCCGGCTCTATACCTTCGGCACCGCCGTCAGCCAGCTGCCGGCCGACGCCAAACCCGGGCTGGAAGCCCGGAGCGACGGCACGGCCATCGGCAACGCGCTGCTCGACGCCCTCAAGGACGTCAACGGCCACACCACCGGCATCATCCTGGTCTCGGACGGCCAGAACAACGCCGGGCTGGACCCGCTCGAGGCGGCCCGGATACTCGAAGACCGCAACGCCGTCTGCCCGATTTATACCGTAGCGCCGGTCCGGGAAGAACCCATCAAGGACCTGGAGCTGTCCGACCTCAAGGCGCCGGTCGTGGCCATCGCCCGGGATTTTATCTCGTTCGAATTCTCCGTCCGGGCTACCGGACTTAAGGAAGGCGAAACCGTCACGGCCAGCCTGTCCGAATCGCCGCTCGATACGGACGCCGGCGCCAAGTCGACCGGCCCGGCCGTGGCCGAGCAAATCCTGGCCATGCCGGCGGACGGCGCCAAGGCCGCCGTCACCCTCAAATACAAACCCGACAAGCCCGGCCGCTATGTCTACACCCTGAGCATCCCGGTCCAGAAGGGCGAAATCGTGGCCGAGAACAACTCGCTCACCCATTACGTCAACGTCATCGACAACACCATCCGGGTGCTCTATGTCGAGACCTATCCGCGCTGGGAATACCGCCGCCTCAAGAACTCGCTCATCCGCGACCGGACTATGAAAGCGGCCGTGCTCCTGCTCGACGCCGACCCGGACTTCCCCCAGGAATCATCACCCGGCATTGCGCCGGTGTTCGAATTTCCCCGAACCAAGAAAGAGCTCTTCGAATACGACGTCATCCTCTGGGGCGACGCCGACCCGATGCGCCTGGCCGACAGCCCGGCCGCCTCCGGCCAGATTGTCGAAAACCTCAAGAGCTTTATCGAGGATATGGGCGGCGGCATCGGCTTCATCGCCGGCGCCAAATATAATCCCGACTCGTTCCGGGGCACCTTTATGACCGAGCTCCTGCCCGTCGCCCTGGAAGACCAGTCCTACGCCATCAACGCGCTGATGCGCGAGGACGAAACCATCAAGGACGCATTCAAGATGAAACTGACGGCCGAGGGCAAGGCCGAGCCGCTGATGCAACTGGACGATAACGCCTTGTCTAACCAGCGCCTCTGGGAAGACTCCTCCGGCCTGCCCGGGATGATATGGTTCTTCCCGGTCAAGAAGCCCAAACCGGGCGCCCGGGTGCTGGCCGTGCATCCGCTGGACAAGAACAGCTTCGGCGAACGCGCCCTCATCGCCGTCCAGAACTACGGCAAGGGCCGGGCATTCTTCAGCGCCTTCGACGAAACCTGGCGCTGGTGCCTGTTATACGGCGACAAGTATTTCTACGCCTTCTGGAGCAACGCCCTGCGCTACCTGAGGGGCAGCCAGCTCACCGGCGACAAGCATTACCAGCTGGCCACCGACCGGCCCAACTATACGATGGGCGACCGGGTCCGCGTCTTCGCCCGGGTCTATGACCCGGACTACAACCCGCTGGCCGCGTCGTCTTACTCCGTCAGCCTGATTGCGCCGCCTGATAGGGATAAGCCAGCTCGCCCGAATGCCGAAGGCGGGCGGGCCAACCGGGTCGAGCTGGCCCTGGCCCAATCCAACAAGACCGGCTCGTTCGAGGGCTCCTATGTCCCAACCGTGGCCGGCAATTATTATCTGGAAACCGGGCCCAAGGAAAACCCCACCATCGTGGCCTTCAACGTCCGCTACCCGTCGCGCGAATACGAAAACCCCGGCATCAATGTCCGGGCCCTGCAGGCGTTAGCCGAAAAGACCAAAGGCGAGTTCCTCTACCTGGACCAGATAAACACCCTGGCCCAGAAAATAAAACCGTCCGCCGACATACTTTACACCGAGACCACCGAGAAAGACCTCTGGGACAGCCCGCTGGTCTTCCTGGCGTTCCTGCTTATCATCACCGCCGAATGGATAATCCGTAAACTGGCCCGATTAATATGAATATATTTGTAAAACTCAGCATCGTCCTGACTGTTAGTGCCGCTTCGACCGAAGGGAGTTAGCAGCACGTTATCCCCGAAACGAAGTGGAGCGGGGATCCTGCGAAACCTTGGAAGGGGAAAAGAACAATTATGAACCTATTCCTGCGTATAAGTATCATCTTAACTATCCTAATCATAATCGGGGCCGGGTGCAGCGCCACCCATACAACCCAATCCAATCAGGCGCGCATAGAACAGGTAATGAGGGAATTCCAGAACTGCATCAATACCATGGACTTCGCTAAAATCTACGAGATGATGTCCAATAAAGGAAGGGCCGGCCGGAGTAAAGAAGAAATCAGTAGTATGGCGACCCGCGAGCCGCCATCAGGTTTAAAAGTGAACATCGTCAAAATACACCGCATCACTGTAATAACTCCCGGCGCCCTGGCCGAAGCCATCATAACCATTGATGCCCTTTTCACGGATGATCCCGAGAATCCCAAGGAACGGTACGATTTAAAAGTCATCATCCCGTTTGAAAACGGCGACTGGCGTATCGGTGATATTTTTTCCGTTTCAATCGAAGACATCACAATAGATGAATTAATTAAAACAATTAATAGCTATCGAAATGCTATGGAAGACGGTTCAAATCTCCAGTCCGCACCGGTCGAAGATGCCATTCGCGAATTGGGCGAACTCAAGGCCAGCAAGGCCATCAAAACATTAATTGATTTTATGTGTTTCCTTATTGATGACGAGACATCGACAGGCGTATCTGGTCTTGATTATCAATTAATGATAGATGGTTTTCAATCTGCGGTTTACTTGGCTTTAACCAAAATAGGTCAGCCGGCCGTAAGTCCGCTGGTTACCGTACTGCGCTACGGCACATTCCGGGAACATTTCAACCCGCATTTAACAGAATCCGGGAAACAAGAACTAATAGAAGCCGAGAAGAAATTCAGCATGAAAGATTGGAGCAGCAACGGAGAAAAAGCCCGGTTTGCCAGAAAAGCCCTATATCTAATTGAAGGCAACCGTGCAATTAACACTCTGGAGCAAGCGTATAAGTTCGAAACTGACCAATATAAAAAAGGTAATTTAGCCGAGCAATTAGCCAAACTTGAGAAAGAAATCAAATCCGGGGAACTAAAGACGAAATAATATGAACCTGTTCCTGCGCATAAACATCACCCTTTGTACATTCGCTGCGCTCAGTATAAATGCCTTAGTGGCTAACGTCTACGCCGAAGACCAGCCACGGGCGCATATCCGGGTCAACGCCGAGGCCACCGCCACCCTGAGCCAGGCCGGCCAGGCCGCCGATGCGGCCAACTGGGTCCAGGCCGCGGTCCTCTACCAAAAGGCATTGGAACAGTACGGCGACTACGTCGTGCCGGCCGAAACAAAAGACTCCGCCGGGCTTTACCGCGGCGCGCGATATGCCGCGCTCCAGGGACTGCGCGATATGCCTTCGGCCGGGCGCAAGGCATACCAGTCTATGTTCGACCAGCCGGCCCGGACGCTCTTCCAGGCCGCACAATCAGCCGGACCAAACGGCATCAAACAGCTGGCCGAAATAACCGAGCGCTACCTCTTTTCATCCTCAGGCCCGCGGGCGCTGGCCATCCTCAGCGCCGACTGCCTGGAACAATCCGACATCACCGGCGCCGAACATTACCTCGACCAGGCCGTCTGGCTCTACGGCCAGGGGCCGTATCCGGACGCGCTCAGATCCAATATGGAACTGCTGGCCAAGCTCAAGGCGCCGGTCGCCCAATCCGAATCCGCCGGCAACGACTGGCCGGCCTATTGCGGCAACAGCGGCCGCAACCTGCCGGCCCGGGGCAAACTGCCGCTGGCCCAGATGCCGCCCCTGGCCGGGGTCTTCCCGGATAACACCGACCCGGGCCGGTTGCTCCCGCCCGCGCCCAATCCCAACGTCTATAACCCGTATTACCGGCCCCAGAACTACGACCCCAACGCCTACCTGCCGTATTTCCCGGTGGTCAAACGGGAGCGGATATTCCTGGCCACCGGCTCGGCCGTTTACGCATTCGGCATCCCCAAACCGCCCCAACCCGTCAGCCCGGCTGCTACTGCCGCCGCCGGACTGCCTAACCGGCTCAACCCGCTGCCCGCGCTCTGGAAGTTCGAGATACCCCGCGACGACGCCGTCCGGTTCTTTTTCGAGAACCGCGTCATCTGCACCGCCGCGGCCGCAGGCGACCGCGTCTACGCGCCAATGATTACCGCCTACGCCGGGCACGAAACCCAGCTCGGCTTCCTGGACGTCAAATTCCCCTTCCCCAACCGGACCCTGTTCTGCTTCAACGCAACCAACGGCAAAATTATTTGGAGTTCGGAAAAGCTGGCCAAGGTCTCGTTCAGCGTAGCACCGGCCGTGGAGAACGACAGCCTCTACGCCGGCGGGGTCAAGGCGCCACAGCAGACCGACCTGCCCGAGCATTACGTCTACTGCCTCGACGCCGCCACCGGCGCGCTCAAGTGGCAGACCTTCATCGCGTCGGGTATGCTCGAAACCAACCTGTTCAACAACCCCAGCCGCGAGCCCGTCAGTTCGCCCGTAACCATCGCCGGCGACACCGTTTACTACTGCGCCAACATCGGCGTGGTGGCCGCGCTGGACAAATACAACGGCGCCGTCAAATGGATCAGCTACTACCAGCAATATAATATTCCACCGGTCCGGCAGGACTATACCCCGGTCCAACTGCCGCTCAACTGGATAAACAACCCGGTGCTCAGCCACAACGGCTGTGTCTACGCCGCGCCCATAGACTCGCCCTATTTGCTGTGCTTGTCCGAAGCCGACGGACGGCCGCTCTGGCGCTGGGACGGCGAGGAAATCGGCGGCACCCGTTATATCCTCGGCGCGCGGGAGAATCAGTTGGTTATCTCCGGCAGTTCAGCCGCGGCCAGCCTCAACGTCGAAAAGCAGGGCAAGCCCGAATGGGTCATCGCCAACCACCCCTTCCGGGGCAAAGGCCTGATAGCCGACGGCCTGGTCTACCTGCCCACGCTCAACGGCCTGCTCGAGGTCGGCCTGAAAAACGGCACGATACTTAATCTGGCCCAGTGGTCCAACCCGCAGGAATGCGGGAACCTGGTGCTGACGCCCGGGCTGTGTCTGAGCGCATCGGCCGGCCGGCTCAGCGCCTACCTCCCGGGGCAGGCGGCACTTCCGATGACGGCTCCGGTGCCGGTGCCGACTAAACCCGAGCTTAAATAGGACCCGCCCCAGACAAAGGAAAGTAAGCATTGACAAATATTGCCGGGCTTAATATAGTTAGGCTATGGGTTATTTCTTGATAGAATTTGTCATATTCATATTAATAGTTTACTTTTCCGCTTACATATTCATCTGGATACTTCGTCGGCTCATAAAACGGATAAAGCGCGAGTTAAAAATCAGCGAGTCCGCCGACAACAGAACAATGCCGGTGCCGGTATACGGCATCGGGGACAAGACCGAAGCCCAGGAGCTGAAAACCTTTCTGGAAGATATTGGCATCCCTTTCGAGATAACCCCGTTTAGCGGCTATAAATACGCTGATATCTGGGAGTGTCATAACGGCTGGGGCATTCTGATTACCCAAAACCAATATGCGCTCAGGATAAAAAATGCTCTCCAGGCTTACCTTAAGATCAAGCTGGAACAAGCCAGGGACTCAGGCATACCGCCCGAAGAAGTCATCGGAGGGATAACAGCCCCAACCGAAACGATATACGCCGAAGAGTTTCGACGCCAGCCCACCGCACAGGAAATAGAAGAAAGAAAATACTCCCAAAAATTCTATCGTCGGATAGCCTTGATTTTCGTCGTTATAACAGCTTTGAATTCCTCTGCACTCATATGCGCAATTTTGGCTATAATAACATTATCCATAATCTACGGTCCCAAAAAAATATGGACGAGAAATTAATCGTTATCGCTGAATATATGTCGCCGATGGAGGCGCACTTTGACCGAACGCTCCTGGAAGACAACGGCATTAAATGTGTTGTCGGCAACGAACTGCTTTTTAACGGATGGGGAGTCTTGCCGTTCGTTCCGACATCCCTGAATGTTTTCGAATCCGATGCCAAGCGCTCCCTAAAGATTCTGGGCTCCAAAGGAAACACCCTTCCCGGCGCTGAAATACACTAATCAAGCCCATTTCCAAGGTTTAATGCACCTAAAATTAGAAATTCTCCACACCCGCCATACCCCCATCCCTACGGGGGGAGGGTACCTAACCTACCAGGGGAGACGCCCATAATAACCAGCGGATACCACCATACCTACCATAGGTAACTACCCTAGCTACTTTTCGTAACTACCGTACCTACCATCCGCAGGCACCCAGACCACCTGCAGTACCTAACGGGGTTACAGGGGGATACTACCTACCCTACTAGGGGAGACTACCATACCTACCTATAGTAACTACCCTGCCTGCGGATTGATATCCCCCTAACTGCCAATGGTTACCCCCTAAAATACCGATGGTCACCCCCTACGATACCGATGGTTACCACCCCCAAAGGCAGGGGTTAACCCCCTGTCAGCTCGGACATTTTACTATAAATCCGGAAATTCGCAAAAAACTTAATCAGCCATATCCATATATTTTATAAGCAGTTATGTAAAACATGAGGAAAAAACATATCTCAACTTAACGGACAAAGCGTCTGTTTCATAAGCTTCATAGAAGTGTATTAGAATTGCTATCCGGGTCTAAAAGATGTTTTTTATTCCTCTATCTCGACCAGCTTATAGCGCGAGGTCTGGCCGCGGATTATGGCCACCCGGCGCTTGGCTATCTTGAAATGCTTTGCCAGGACCTCTATCAGCGCGGCGTTAGCCTTGCCGTCCGTGGGCGAAGCGGTCAAATAAACCTTGAATTGGCCGGGCTCCTGCTTGACCAGGTTCTTTGAGGCGTTGGGGATGACCTTGAGTTCTATACGCATAAGATTAGTACGCAGATCTTCGCAGATAAACGCTGATAATTTCTATAACGTACTGCTACGTTCACTTTCCCTGCTGGTTCCGGAGCTTTTCGCTCCACTCTTGCAGCGATATTTTCACAAAGCCGGCGCCGAGTATGTCGGGGTCGAGCTTGAGCCCGGTTTCGGCGTCGGCGATGGCCAGCTTGAACTGTCCCTTCTGGGCATAGATACGACTGCGGTTGATGTAGGCCTCGGCTAAATCGGGCTTGAGCTCGATGGCCCGGTCAAAGTCCCGGTGGGATTTTTCTAACGGTTCGGAGTAGTCCTTGCCGGCGATGCCAAGCATCTTGGCTTTTTCGTAATAGACCATACCCCGGGCGTTGTGCAGGTCGGCGTATTTGGGGTTGAGCCGGATGCCCTCGTCAAAATCGGCCAGGGCATTATCGAAGTTATTGAGAAACAGGTGAATCTCGCCCCGGCCCAGGTAAATAAGATACAAGGCGCGGCTGGCGCTTTTTTTGGACATCTCGACGGCCCGGTTTAAATCCTCGAGTGCTTTGTCTGGTTTTCCCATCTGCTTGTAGGTCTCGGCCCGGTTGACGTACCCGACCTCGGACGAGTACGGGTCGAGCCGGATAGCTTCGGTATAATCGTCGATGGCTTCCTGGTAGTTGAACATATCGGTCCGGACCAAGCCGCGGATGTTGTAGGCCTCGGCGTAGTCGGGTTTGATTTTCAAGGCCCGGTCTATATCTTCAAGGGCCCCGGGCAGGTCTTTTTTGGACCTATAAATCTCGGCCCGGTTGACATAGCTAAGGTAAGCCACGGAGGGCTTGATTTTTATGGCGGTGTCCAGGTCGGCCAGCGCCTGTTCGTCCAGGCCGAGGCGGTGATAAACACTGGCCCGGGCGTCGTAGGCGCCGGCATAGCCGGGGTCGAGCTTGACGGACTGGCTATAATCTTCCAGCGCTTTGGCGTAATCACCGATGGAGGAGTAGCTGTAGCCGCGCATATAGCAGGTGTAATAGGAGTCAGGCTTGAGTTCGAGCGATTTGGAGAAATATTTTATGGCCTGTTCGTAGTTGCCGCGTTCGCGTTCCATATCACCGCGGGCGTAGTAGCCGCCGGCGCTGTCAGGGTCATATTTAAGGACCTGCTCCAATTTGGCTGCGGCTTCCTTGGGCTTATTGTAGTAGACGTTGAGTATGGTGGCCATCTGGAAATAGGCGTATGTCAAGGTCGGCTCGATTTCCACGGCCCGGGCGTAATATTTATAGGCTTGTTCGAATTCGTCAATGTGGTTGTAGGTGTCGGCGATGAACTGGCAGGCCTCGGCGTAGGTGGGGTCTATGATGAGGGCCTGCTGGGCGGCTTTTATTTTCTCGTTGTGTTCGTAAAACTGCTTGGCCCGGTCGAGCATAGCCTTGGCCTTGGTCCTGATGTCGAGCTGTTCCTGGCGCGATGCGATGTCACGGTCACGTTTGCGGATTTCGGCCAGGCAACGGTCCTTGAGCTGGTCGATTTCTATGTTATAACCGGCTAATTCCAGTACTTTTTCGCACATTACCCGGGAATCGTTGTATTTGCCTTCATCGAAGAGGGCCTGGGCCTCAAACTTATAGATATCCAGCTTTTGGCCGGTCTGGATGTGATTCACCAACTGCCAGACGCCAAAGGCCAGAAGCAACAGGCTGGTGGAGGCCAGGCCGATGGCGGCGATACGGTGCTTTTTGACGTTGCGCCAGAGCCGGGCTACGGACGAGACGCGCCGGGCCAGGATGGGCTCGCCTTCGATATACCGGTTCAGGTCATCGGCTAATTCCCCGGCCGTCTGGTAGCGGCGCAGCTGTTCTTTTTCCAAGCATTTAAGGCAGATGGTTTCCAGGTCCTTGTGCACGACTATGACCGAACTGGGCAGGGCCGGTTCTTTGTTGACGACATTCGACAGGACGTCGTAGAGTTCCGCGCCCGGAAACGGCAGTTGTCCGGTAAGGGCGTGGTAAAGTGCGGCGCCGAGGGAGAAGACGTCGGAGCGCCGGTCGACCTTCTCTTTTTCACCGCGGGCCTGTTCGGGCGACATATAGTCGGGCGTGCCGACGGTCGAGCCGCTCATGGTCAGGGAACGGTCAAGCCCGTTAAGTTGTTTGGCCAGCCCGAAGTCGGTCAGGTACGGTTTGCCGGACTTGTCTATAAGAATGTTGCCGGGTTTGATGTCCCGGTGGATGATATTCTGCGAATGGGCGTAATCGAGGGCCAGGGCGATATCACGGATGATGCGGGCGATGCTTTTGGGCGTAAGCGATTTATCGCCATCGGTTATCAGGTCGGCCAGCGAGGCGCCTTCGATATAGTCCATGGTCAGGTAGTAGGTCTTGCCCACGGCGCCGGCCTCGTAGACGTTGATGATGTTGGCATGCTTCAGGTTAGCGGTAGCCCGGGCCTCGCGCATGAAGCGGGCGGTCGATTCAATGTCTTCGAGAATGAGCGTCTTGATGGCGATGTGCCGGTTGAGAATGCTGTCATAAGCCAGGTGGACGGCGCCCATGCCGCCCTGGCCGAGCTTGCGCTCTAGCCGGTATTTGCCGAAAGTTTGTCCAGCGGCATCGTCATTTTTGCGGACGGATTCCTGCTCCAGCCAAGGCTTGACCAGCGGATGCTCCCGGAGCAGTTTGGGGTCGGCGTTCTTGGTTTCATCGCTGTCCCACCAAGCCCGGAATTCTTCAGCGGATTTGAAGGGCTGTATCTTGATGGTCCGTTTATCCATGGCCGGTATGTTATTTATGAACGAGGCTAAGTCAAGTTAAAAACCAAACATTAAGGATAAAATCAGTTTGCTCCAGTGGTTTTGCCTCAAAGACGGCCGAACCGCGTTCCGCCGCGAAAGCCCGAAATAATCCGCGGTCTATTTTCCCAGCTCCTCTTCAAGCTTCTTGAGTTCGGCCGGTGAAATGGTAAAAGCGTGCTTGTCTTCGGGGAATTTATGCGCCTTAACCTCGCTGGCGTAGCTCTTGAAGGCCTCGAGCATGATGTTGCCGATGTTGGCGTATTGCTTGACGAACTTGGGCGTGAAGCATTGGTACAGCCCGAGGATGTCGTGCATTATCAGGAGCTGGCCGTCGGCGACATTGCCGGCGCCGATGCTGAATATCAGGCAGTTGACGCTCTTTTTGATGTATTCGGAAACCCGGGTGGGCACGCATTCCAACAGGATGCCGAAGGCTCCGGCCTTTTCCAGCGCCTTGGCGTCTTCGATGAGCAGCCTGGCCGAGCGGGCGTCTTTGCCCTGGGCCTTGAATCCGCCCAGCATCGAGGATGACTGGGGCGTCAGGCCGATATGGCCGATGACCGGGATACCGGCGTCGACGATGGCCCGGACCTTGTCGGCGATGCGCACGCCGCCTTCCAGCTTGATGGCATCGCAGGCGGCCTCTTTCATGAACCGGCCGGCGTTAAAGACCGCGTCCTGGGCACTGACCTGGTATGACAGGAAGGGCATATCGCCGATGACGAATGCGGACGGCGAGCCTTTGCGCACCGCCTTGGCGTGGACGACCATCATGTCCATGGTGATGGGCATGGTCGAGTCGTTGCCGTGCACCACCATGCTGGCCGAATCACCCACCAGAATCATCTCGATTCCGGCCTGTTCCATAAACGTGGCCGACGGGTAGTCGTAACAGGTCAACCAGGAAATGACTTCGCCTTTTTCACGCAGCGCGTACAGGTAGGGTATGGTTACTCTTTCTCTTGGCATAAATCGGACCTCCTTTGCCACAGAGCCTCAGAGAACACTGAGAAACTCTGTAACGAATAATAAATAAGCCATTAATATAACAAGGGTTTTGTGTTTGGCAAGAATAATTAAACCTTAAGGCAAGGGAAATGGTACGCAGATTTTCGCGGATAGCTTCTATAAGGAGACCATGAGGACAGGAGCTATACTCTTGGGTTCCTGGCCTCCTTATTAAATTTTCTTCGCGTGCTTTGCGGTAAACACTTAGCCTTCGGACAGGGCGGGCGCGGATTTAGTTCTATTTACGCCGCTCGGTGAACCAATAGCTGTCCAGCTGGGAAAGCCCGGCAAACAGGGCCGGATGGCCCAGGTTCATTATGGCCTTGGCGTCTTTATCGCATCGCATAACCTTGCGGGCCAGGACCTCGCCCAGGATGCCAGCCTTGGCTTCGCGGTCGGCCCGGGACAGGAAGTAGGTGGCGATGGTGTCGTCCGGAGCGCATTCGCCGTCGGATTCGTATTTGATGGTCATATCGTGCCCGCTGTCCAGGACCTTGACGGCGTTATCGAACCAGTTGAAATCGGGCCGGCCCAGGTCGGTGTTTATCCGGATATGCGCGGTCAGCGACAGGTTCTTGATGCCGGCTGATTTGAGTATCTGGTGGCATTCGATGAACTTCTCCGGGCTGACGGCGTTGCCGATGTTGATTTCGCGGATGGGGCTGGTCTTGTCCTTGCGCAGGTAGGTCTTGATGATGTTGAGCAGCATCCGGAACTGTATCAGGTTCTGGGCGGACAGGAACATCGAGACCTTGAAGGTGAAGTTCTTTATGTCGCGGCCATAGTAGCAGGCGGCCACGATGGTGGACCAGCTGGGGTTCAGGAAGAACGAGGCGCCGGTTTCCAGGCCGGTCCGGGTGATGCTGTCCAGATAGACCAGGTGGTTGTCGTTGCCGACCTCGACGCCGCAGATGTTGCCAAAGACCGTGCCCATATTGTTGATGACCGGGACCTTAAGCCCGTTGCCGGCGTCGGCCGTGGCAATCTTGACTCCGGTGGCCTTATGGATATTGTCAAAATGCTTGGCGGCGATGGGCGTGCTCAGGAACGATGAGGCGCAGAAATGGCCACCCATGATGTTTTCGCACATAGCCAGGGTGGTTATCAGGTCGCCGCCGTAGACGTAGTCGTCGTTGAGCGGCATGACCGAAATCATTTCCAGCGGCAGGAGTGTATCCCCGCGCTTGGCCAAATATTTCATGGCCTCGAAAGTGACCTTGTATCCCTGCCAGGCCGAGACCTGGGTGGTGGCGGTGCCTTTTTTGGAAGCCCTGACGTTATTTTCCACGATGTATTGCGCCACCTTGGGGAATTTATTGGCCAGGCCTTCGGCTTCGGACAGGACCTGGCTGAACCCTTTCTGGCCGGCCACTTTGGCCCGGTATTGGTAACGGCGTTTGTCCTGGATGGCTTTGTCAATGGCCTTGGCGCCGCCGTGGAATGATTTGAGTTTATCGATGGCCTTCATCTCGGTCTTGTTCAGGTATGGCAATAACATATGATACTCCTTAATAAGTAAGCGGATTAAGCTGATATGGCATATTAGAAAACCACCAGTTTTGGTTAAATCTATTTAATCGACTTACTTAATTTAATCTATGTTTCTAATCCTGCTCGCTATCGCTCGGGGATAACGTGCCGCTAACTCACTTCGTTCGAAGCGGCACTAACCACACTCAGAATAGCCACAGTCGTGGCAGACCATACAGCCTTCTTCGTATGAGAGGATACCGCCGCAATCCGGGCAGGCGCCTTTCTTTAATGATTCGGACTTGGTCACCCGCCGGCCGGTGCCGCCGGTCTGGGGCTTGGCCGGTGCGGGAGCCTGGCGTGTTTCCGGCTTTACCGGCGACGCCGTCGAGGCAGCCGGCCCGTTCCAGCCGTTATTGGTCGATTCTTCGAGCGCTTTGGAGATGGCGTCGGCGCAGGAGAGTATCTTGCCGCCCTTGCCCCACGAGGTCGAATGGCAGGAAATTCCCTTGAGCTGTTTGACGACTTCCTTGATATCAGCGCCGGAACGCAGCGCGAACGAGACTAGGCGCGAGAGACCTTCGGTCTGCGACGCGGCGCAACCGCCGGCCTTGCCCATGGCGCTGAACAGTTCGAATGGACGCCCGTTTTCGTCGTAGTTGATGGTTACATATAGGTTGCCGCAACCGGTCTTGACCTTGCGGGTGGAGCCGAAGATAATCTCGGCCCGGGGACGGGGCTGTGCCGAGAATGGAGCCTGTTCTGCCTCCGGGTCGGTAGTCTGTTTAGCGGTCGTCTCGGATGTTGTGCTCAAGACCTGTTGTCCGCGCGAGCCGTCGCGATAGACGGTGACGCCCTTGCAGCCGAGCTTGTAAGCCAGGAAGTAAACCTCGGCCACCTGTTCCCTGGTGGCTTCGTTGCGGAAATTGACGGTCTTGGACACGGCATTATCGGTATATTTCTGGAAGGCGGCCTGCATCTTTATGTGCCATTCCGGAGCCACGTCGTGGGCGGTGATGAACACCTCGCGCACTTCGCGGGGGATTTCTTCGATGTTCTGGATGCTGTTGGACGAGGCGATTTTCTTCATGAGCGCCTCGGAATGGAATCCCTGTTTCTTGGCCATAGCTTCGAATATCGGATGGGCTTCGAGCATCTTGGTGCCGTCCATAACGTTGCGGGTATAGCAAACGGCGTAAAGAGGTTCGATGCCGGACGAGGCGCCGGCGATGATGCTGATGGTGCCGGTCGGCGCGATGGTGGTGGTGGTGGCGTTGCGGATAGGCGGCTCGGAGCGCTTGTCGTAAACGCTGCCACGGAAGTTGGGAAAAGCGCCGCGCTCGACGGCCAGCTGGCGCGAGGCGACCTTGGATTCGGTATCGATAAACTTCATAACCTCCTCGGCCAGAGTCAGCGCCAGTTCGGAATTGTAAGGTATATCCAGCTGTATGAGCATATCGGCCCAGCCCATGATGCCCAGGCCGATTTTGCGGTTGGATTTGGTCATCTTTTCTATCATCGGGAGCGGATACTTGTTGGCCTCGATAACATTGTCCAGGAACCGGGTAGCCAGGTGGGTCACCTTCCTGATGCGGTCCCAATCCACTTCCGGCTTGGACGATTGGCCGCTGACCATCTGAGCCAGGTTAATCGAACCAAGGTTGCAGGACTCGTAAGGCAACAGCGGTTGTTCGCCGCAAGGATTAGTTGATTCAATCATCCCGGCGTTGGGAGTGGGGTTATACTTGTTGAGCCGGTCCATGAAGACGATGCCCGGCTCGCCGGACTGCCAGGCTTTTTCGGTTACCAGGTCGAAGACCTTGCGGGCTTTAATCTTGCAAACCGGTTTCTTGTTGCGCGGGCTGACCAGGTCGTATTCCTCATCGTTCTCGACCAGCTTCATGAACTCTTCGGTAATGCCAATTGAGATGTTGAAATTATTCAGCTGTTTCTCATCCTGCTTGCAGGTGACGAATTCCATAATGTCAGGATGGTTGTAATTAAGTATGGCCATATTGGCGCCGCGCCGGAATCCGCCCTGGTTGATGGCTTCGGTCGCCTCGTTGAATACTTTCATGAACGAAATAGGGCCGGAGGACAAACCATGCGAGGTGCTGACCAGGTCGTTCTTAGGCCGGATATTGGTGAATGAAAAACCGGTGCCGCCGCCGCTCTTGTGGATAAGCGCCGCGTTCTTGACCACTTCGAAGATGCTGTCGATGGAATCACCCACCGGCAGGACGAAACAGGCCGAGAGCTGTTGGAGCTCGCGTCCGGCGTTCATCAGGGTCGGGGAATTGGGCACAAACCAGAGGCGGGCCATAATGTCGTAGAAGGTGTTTTCCCACTTCTTAAGGTCAGCGTTGGGGTTAAAGTTCTTCTCGACCGCGGTGATGTTCTTAGCCACGCGATGGAGCATGCCTTCGGGCGTCTCGCAGGTCTTACCCTCGGCGTCCTTCATCAAGTAGCGCCGGTAAAGAACGGTCAAGGCGTTGGGGTTGAACTTGGGCGCTATGGGCGTTTTGTTCTGGTTGCTGAAATCGAATGAAAGATTGGCGGAATCGTGCAGGTCTTCGTTATTCTGCACCGCCGGACGATGCGAAGTAGCCATAACCCTCTCCTTTTGACGCGCCCGGGACACAAGAGGGAGCAAACACAGCATCAACAGACTACATATTTCAAACCCGCCATAAACGAGGCTGAAATCTGTTCCCCTGCATAAACATACAAGGGCTGATAATGGCTATATTTGAAACCGCCTTGACCGGGTATCTAAATTTCGGTTGTTTAACAAAAACTCCTTATAACACTACAGGTAGTAAACCGGGGCCAGTATAACCCAATTAATAGTGGTGTCAAGAAAAAATATTATTTTATTAAAATATTTTATTCCATTAATCAGCGCCGGATTATTTTCCTTTGAGAGCGTTCTTTATATCGCGGGAAATCTGCTTGACCAGAGCCCGGGATGAGCCGAATTTTCTCTCGGACCGGAGAAATTTCAGTATTTGCACCTCGATATCAATCCCGTAAAGCGAATTTTTACTCGGCTCGCGGTAATTCAGGATGTAAACCTCGATGGTTACCCGTCCGGCGCGATGGAAAGTCGGCCGGGTACCGATATTTACCAGAACGCGGTAATCTTTTTTACCGGTCAGTCCGGTCCGGCCGGCATAAACCCCGTTGGGCGGTAATATTTCGTGGTGCGGGTCGAGGTTGGCCGTGGGAAAACCGATGGTCCGTCCGCGCCGGTCGCCGTGTACCACGGTGCCCAAGATGCTGACCGGCCGTCCGAGCATCGCCAGGGCGTCAGCCAGCCGGTTTTTCTGTATAGCCCGGCGTATCAGCGTGCTGCTGATAATATGTTTCTTATAAAATCTGGGCGGGACAATCCACAGAGGAACAACCGGCGCCATTTTCCGGAGCAGGTTAAGGCCGCCGTCCTGATTATGTCCGAAAACCGTGTCGCGGGTCAGGACTATTCCGGACGGGCGGAGTTTTTCAAGAATGATATTATTTATGAATCCGACCGCGGACATCCGGCTGAACTCCCGGGTAAACGGCAGGACCAGACAATAGTCAACGCCCAATTGTTCGAGCAGGAGCAACCGATGAGCGATGGATGTGATGTAAAGCGGCTCGCTGGAATCCGAGAGAACGCGTTTGGGATGTTCATCAAAAGTAATGACCAGCGACGGCCGTTTGGATTTCCGGGCGCGCGCGACCAGGGCCCCGATGAGCGCCCGGTGCCCGAGGTGAACTCCGTCAAATATGCCCCAGGTGATGACCGGAGATTTTATCCGGGAGCATTTATTTAAATTATTTAGCAGTCTCACTTTTTTCCATTCGATCCAGAAGCAGGACTCCGTTAAGATGGTCCAGTTCGTGCTGGACAGCCCGGGCCAGGATATCTTCGGCCTCGATGGCGAACCGTTTGCCGGTCAGGTCATGCGCCTCGCAAACAATCTTCTTACTGCGCTTTATCTTGGCGGTAAACTCCGGCAGGCTCAGGCAGCCTTCCTCGCAAATAAGCGCGCCCGAAGCCTTGGTAATTTTAGGATTTATCAGGACGATTTCGTCGGCCGGTTTACGGGTCAGGTTAATCACGGCCACGGCAAAGGGGAAGTTGACCTGCGGACCGGCCAGGCCGACGCCGTTGGCCTTGTACATGGTATCAAACATAGCCCGGACGAATTTAACCAGCCGCTTATTTATTTCCTTGACCGGCTGGGCCTTACGCTTCAGGGCCGGATGCGGATGAGTCAGGATTTTCATATTCTTTGGCCGTCATTCGGCAATCCGAATAATCACTGCTCGTCCGCGCATTATGGACAGGCGGTTGATTTCGGTTACCGCTTTTTTTATCTGGGCTTCGGTGGTTTTCCTGGTCAGGATCCGGACATTGCCCAGGTCTTTCTTGACCGGCACCAGCGACGCCGTAGCGCCGTAGATGCTGATGCCATATTTGCCCAGGATGGTGGCCAGCTTTCCGATGACTCCGGGCTTGTCTTTTATCGGGAAACGCAGGTAATGCTCCGAAACGGTCAGGTCCATGGGCATAACCCGCTTATTGCCCCAGCCAATGGGTAATGCTTCAGCTTGGGGCTGGGTAGCCACTTCGATAATATCGGAAACTATGGCGCTGGCTGTGGGCAGCGGGCCGGCGCCTTTGCCGTAAAACATCATCGGCCCGACGGCGCTGCCGTTCAGGTACAAGGCGTTGAACTCGTTGCGCACCGCGGCCAGAGGATGCACCTTGGGTATCATGGTCGGGTGAACCTTGAGCTCTATCCTGTTTCCGGATACTTCGCGCCCGATGGCCAACAGCTTTATGACATATCCAAACTCCGTGGCGTTCCTGATGTCCTCAGTCTCGATGCCGGTAAGGCCTTCGGTATAAATCTGGCCGGGCCGGACATTGATGCCGAACGACAGGCCGGCCAGCACGACCAGCTTGTGGGCGGCGTCATATCCGCGGATATCCATGGTCGGGTCAGGTTCGGCAAAACCTTTGGCCTGGGCCAATTTAAGCGCATCAGCCAGGCTAAGATTATCCTCGGCCATCCGGGTAAGAATATAATTAGTCGTGCCATTAAGGATGCCCATAATCAGCCCGATATGATTGGCCAGCAATCCGTCCTTGATGGAGCGGATGACCGGGATACCGGCGCAGACGGCGGCTTCGTAATAAACATGACGTTTGGCTTTGGCCGCGGCATCCATTATTTCAACGCCGTGATGGGCCAACACGGCTTTGTTGGCGGTAACCACGTTTTTCCCGGACCGGAGCGCCTGGATTATGTAAGACCGGGCCGGCTCCAGCCCGCCCAGAAGCTCAACCACGATATCAATGTTTTTATCTTTCAGTATGCGGTTGACGTCGGTGGTTATGCCCGGCGCCCTGACCGGCCGTTTCTTGCCGGAACTGCGCACCAGCGTCCGGACAATAGACAGGCGCAATCTGGTGCGATTCTCGATAAATTCCTTCTGCTGGCCGAGCAGTTGAACCATCCCGGTCCCGACCTGGCCGCAGCCGAGCAGTCCGATATTAATCTGTTTCATAAATTATTTCAACGCCTGTTTCAGGTCGTTGATTAAATCCTGCGAATCTTCTATGCCAACCGACAAGCGTACAAGATTATCGTTTATTCCGATCCTTTTCCTGACTTCGGGCGGAACCGACGCGTGGGTCATCGAAGGCGGATGATTTATCAAAGAGCGGGCGCAGCCCAGACTCTCGGCCAGGGCAAATAATTTGGTCGAGGCAGCAATCCGCTTGGTCTTTTTGGCGTCGCCCTTGACCTCAAATGAAACCATGCCGCCGAATCCGGTCATCTGGCGTTTGGCAATGTTATGGCCTGGATGCGAGGGCAGTCCGGGATAATAAACCTTGTTGACTTTGGGATGTTTGGCCAGGAACTTAGCCACGGCCATGGCGTTAGTGCAGTGCTTTTCCATCCGGAGCGCCAGCGTCTTGGTGCCGCGCAAGGTCAGGAAACAATCCAACGGCCCGGGCACGGCGCCGACCGCGTTCTGAAAAAACTTGAGACGTTCGTACAGCCCGGCGTTGTTGGTCATCAACGCGCCGCCGATGATATCCGAATGCCCACCCAGGTATTTAGTGGTGCTTTGCAGGACAATATCCGCACCCAGCGTTATCGGCTGCTGGAGATAGGGCGTGGCAAAGGTGTTATCCACCACAGTCAGAATCCGGTGTTTCCTGGCGATGGCAATAGCACCCCGCAGGTCGGTCACCTTAAGAAGCGGATTGGACGGGCTTTCCAGCCACAGGACTTTGGTGTTGAGCCTGATGGCGTTGGTGATATTATTCAAATTGGTCGCATCGACGAAGTCAAAAGTCAGCCCGTAATTAACAAACAGTTTGGTAAATATGCGGTAGGTTCCGCCGTAAAGGTCGTTGGCCGAAACGACGTGGTCGCCGGTCTTAAGCAAATTCATGACCGTATTGACCGCGGCCAGGCCGCTGGCGAAAGTCAGCCCATACTTAGCGCTTTCCAGCATGGCCAGGTTCGATTCCAGCGCCTGCCGGGTGGGATTACCGGTTCTGGAATAGCAAAATCCCTTATGCACGCCAACCGCATCCTGGATATAGGTCGAGGTCTGGTAGATGGGCACGGCAATAGCGCCGGTAGATTCATCGCGCTTGTTGCCCGAATGAATCGCTTTGGTGGCAAATTTCATAATAGATATTCCTTTCTTGACAGTAAGACATCAACAAATAACGGATTAGTTTATCTTGGAATAAGCCAAATGTCAAGGAATCCTTCCTGTCGCTTATTCAAGCTGGCGGTTAACAACGCCGAAAAATGTATATAAGGCGCCTTATAATCATATGAAATCGATAATCAGTTCAGCCGGGGTAATCAGCGCTTGCATACTGCTCAGCCGGATACTGGGTTTTGTCCGTGACATGCTCTGCACCGGCTTTTTCGGCGTGGCCTGGGACGCCTTTATCTTTGCCTTTACCATTCCCAACCTGTTCCGCCGGCTTTTCGGCGAAGGCGCACTTTCGGCGGCCTTCATCCCCACCTTCAGCCAGTACATACATAATAAAGAGGCCTCAGAAACGATGCGTTTCATCAGTATCGTCATCACGATCCTATTCGGATTCCTGGCGCTGATTTCCGCGGCAATCATCGTTGCCACGCTGGTTCTTCCGCTCATCATTCCCTCGTTCCGGCAGAGTGAATTCATGATGATGTCGTTCAAGCTTCTGCGCATAATGATTCCCTATATGCCGCTTATCTGCCTGGTGGCCCTTTTTCAGGCCATTCTTAACTCGCTCAAACATTTTGCCATGCCAGCGTTGGCTTCGGTGGTTTTGAATATCTTCTGGATAGGCGGTTTCGTAGTCGCCTCGAGGATGGATACCTCGGACGAAAATAAAGTCATCATTATGGCCTGGGCCATACTTGCCGGAGGAATTATGGAGGTCATCATCCAACTGCCGGCGCTCCAGGCGTACAAAATAAAATACAAACCGGCGGTGGACCTTTCAAACCCGGGGTTTAGGGAAGTCCTGCGCTTGATGGGCCCGACCATATTCGGGCTGGCCGTGTTCCAGATAAATCTCCTGGTCGATTACATCATCGCCAAAGGGTTCGTGCCCGAACCGGGCGCCATATCGGCACTCTATTTCGGCAACCGGCTTATGCAATTCCCCTTCGCGCTTATCGGCGTGTCGCTGGCCACGGTCATCTTCCCGCTCCTGGCCGAATACGTCGCCAAGAAAGATATCAAGGGCATGGCCAAACAATTCAATCATTCACTGGCTCTGGTCCTTTTTGTGGGCATCCCGGCCTCGATCGGCCTGGTGGTTCTGGCACAACCGTTAATACACTGGGCCTTCTACGTCCTGCCCAACGGGCTGTTTAAGATAAAGTCATTCTCTATGGAGCATATCGACCGCACCGCCGCGGTATTGCTGTTCTATTCGCTGGGTATCTGGGCATACAGCTCGGTCCAGATAGTCAACCGAGCGTTTTACTCGCTCAAGGATATGCGCACTCCGGTCAAGGTGGGCATATATACGGTCCTGGCCAACCTGGTCCTTAATCTGATTTTGGTCCAGTTCCTCAAAGAAGGCGGCATTGCGCTGGCCACCACAATCTCGGCGGTAATTAACCTGGTGATGCTTCTTAATATCCTGGGAAAACGGATAAACGCCTCCGTGCCGGAAATTACCCGGAGCTCGTTCTTCTGGCACGCCGTAAAATCATCAGTATTGCCGGTTATTTTCAGCCTGATAATGAGCGCGGTATGCTATCTGGTAATGAATAAAACCCTGCCCAGCGATGAACTCGTCCGTGAAACCGGGCGGATTTCAATGATGGTCGGCAGCGGAGTCGTTTGTTACAGCGTATTGGCGCTGGTATTCCAGCGAAAACTGCTCCTGGAAATTCTCAGGAAAAAGACCTGATAAGAATTGTTCTTGCCTGTCCCAATCAATCCGGCTTATTCCCGCTTACTTGGTCTTGACTCCAACCGTGGTCTTGCGGAATCTGGTCGGCGCCGTACCGTGCGACATCTCGGCCGTTTGCATCGGCTCTCCCTTGCCGCAGTTGGGCACGCCCCAGAGCACCCAGTGCTTGTCATCGCATATGGCGTCACAAGAATTCCAAAACTCTGGCGTGATTCCTTGGTAGTTGGGGTTCTTAACCATCCGGATTTTCTTGCCGTTCTTTATCTCCCAACCAATTTCACAGCCGAATTGGAAATTCAACCGCATCTGGTCAATACTCCAGGATTTATTGGTGTCCATATAGACGCCGTGCTGGGTGTCGCGGATTAAATCATCCAGCGTCCATTTTCCCGGCATAAGCGAAATGTTATTATTACGAACGATGGGTATGCGCGTAAACCCTTCGGCCCGGGAACAGCCGCGGCTCTTGTTTTCGCCTATCTTCAGGGCTACTTCCCGGTTGGTCTGGTAGCCGCAGAACATTCCGTTTTTGACCAGGTGCCATCTTTGAGCCCTGACCCCGTCATCGTCATAGCCAATAGTGGCCAAACCTCCCGGCACCGTCCCGTCCGCCACCAGATTTACCAACTCGGAACCGAATTGGAAATTCTTGTATTTATCCGGGGTCAGGAAGCTCCGCCCAGCGAAGCTTTCCTCCATTCCCAAAACCCGGTCCAGTTCGGTCGGATGGCCGACCGATTCGTGTATCTGTAGAGCCAGCTGCGGTCCGCCCAGAATCAGATCCAGCTTCCCGCTCGGACAGGGTGCGGCCGTCAACAGTCCCACTGCTTCATCACGGGTCTGCTCGGCGTGCTCCAGCAGGTTCAAGCTCTTTATCAACTCATAACCCATGCACATATACTGCCCGCCAAACGATGTCGGATAAGAACGGACCTGGGTATCGTTATTGCCTACGGCCGTAGCCGAATATCCCGCGCCGCTCCTGAGAAGCACCTGCTCGATAAAACTTCCTTCGGTCGAGGCGAACCACTGGTGCTCGCGCAGGAACGCCATACCACCCATGGCTACCTTGACCTTTTTATTCTTCCGCAGAACGCGGTCTATCTCAAAAAGCAACCCCAGTTTTTCCTGTAAAGGCACGCTGAAGGGATCAATCACAAAAGGAGTCTGCCACAGATCAACGGCCGGCGTCTCCTGAGTCAGATTGACGTCGTCTTTCTTAAGCATGGCGCTGGCTTGGGCGATATTGATGGCCAGTGCGGTTATCTTTTCTATTTCCGCCTTGGTCACCTGACTGCTCGAGGCAAATCCCCAAGCACCATCTATGAGCACCCGCACCCCAAAACCCAAAGATTCGTTGTTGTCTAAAGTGCTGATACGCGAATTACGCACATGAATATTTTCGCTATTAAACCGGATGATCCTAATATCCGCATAGTTTACCCCCCGGCTGTTGGCAATGTTAAGTGCCGTGTTAGTTAAATCTCGCATAATAGACTCCCTTCGGATAATTATTAATTAAATCCTTTAAACCTTCTTAATCCGCTTACTTCAGAATTTAGTCTCGCTTGAGAAATTAAAGTTATCAACCTTCAGTGCCGGGGCGACAAAGCCGCCACTGCCGAAAAACCCTTTCTGCAATTCCGCGTCGCGGGCTATCAACTCCACGTTAGAAAGAGCCGACAAAACGCTTTCGGTAAACCGCATATTCTTAACACCCTTGGTGACCACTCCGTCCTCTATCAGGTAAACGCCGTTGCGAGTCATACCGGTAATAATAAGTTTCAGCGGGTCGAGCACGTTGGTATAATGGAATTCCGACACCAGCAGTCCCTTCTTAGTCGAGGCAATCATCTCGGACACGGATGAATCGGCCGGATGCAGTACCAACGCACTGGTCAGCGGCCCGTGAGAATTCGGCTGGGGCAGTCCATGCCCGGTCGAATGGGTTTTGGCCTTTTTGGCGGTCAGCCGGTCATAAACCACTCCTTTGGCTACACCCTTCTCAATCAATAAAACCTTCTTCTTGGGCATACCTTCAAAGTCAAACGGCATGCCACGAACCATAGGATGGTAGATATCGTCACTAATGTTGATGTTCTCTCCCATAACCTTCTTGCCCATTTTCCCGGACAGGAAACTGCGTCCTTCCTGATAAGACAGCGCTCCGAATCCGTGAAAAGCCATAAAGAACAGAAATTCCACCGAAGCCATCGGCTCCAACACTACGGTATACGGCCCGGCCGGAACGCTCACGGCATTCTGGGCTTTAATAGCCTTATCCGCCGCGGTCCGGGCCAGCTGGACCGTGTTAATCTCATTGACATCCCTGGCATTCTTGGTGGCCCGGGCCGAACTGTCGCTGGACAGGCAGGTAATGGCAAATTCAGCTGAGGTGGACAGGTGATGCGCGAACATACCTTTAGAATTGGCTACAGTAATGGAATACACGCCGTTGGAATAAGTGCCAGACCCGCGCAGGTTTCGTTGTTTACATTCGATAATGGCTTCCTTGATTAACCGGGCCCGGTCGGCCGGCGAAAGCCGGGCCGTAGCCTCGACATAGCTGTCCACCTTCTCGTATTTCTGGCGCGACGTCAGCTCCAATCGGTTTGGCTCCGCGCTCTTCTGGCAATCGGCCATATCGCTGGCGCGCTTGAGCGCCTGCTTGATGGTACCCTCGTCCATCTGGTTAACCACCACCCGGGACGATTTGCCGGACTTCTTTATCAGCCGGATTATTACTTCCGTTATTTCGTCTTCATGCACATTCTGGGTAATAACGTTATCAGCGTAACGGGTCAGCGACGAACTGCCGGAAACCAGGATAATGTCCGCCTGGCCGTAAGTCTTGGCTAATTTGATAATTCGGTCGGTAATCTTTTTGGCGTCTTGATCGGTTTTCATAGTTATCCTCCGTGCTAATTAATTTTAGATGTCTAAAAATACCTAAAATTATATTGATTTTATCCGGAGTCAAGATAAACTATCAAGCAGATTATGATTAATATCGCGGTAATCGGTTCCGGAGATTGGGGCAAGAATCTGGTGCGCAATTTCAGCCAGCTGGAAAACGCCCACCTCAAAACCGTCTGCGACACCGATGAGAAACGGCTCCAGAACGTCCGGTCCGCCTATCCGGGCGTAAGCACCACCACCAAACTGGCCGAGGTGCTCGACGACAAAGACATCAGCGCCGTGGTCATCGCCAGCCCGGCAGTAATGCATTACCAAATGGTCGAGGCGGCCCTGCTCAAGGGTAAACACACCTACGTGGAAAAACCATTTACATTAAAATCCGCCGAGGCCCAGAAGTTGGTAAATCTGGCCCGCGACAAAAAACTGGTCCTAATGGTCGGACATTTACTCAAATACCACCCGGCCGTAACGTATCTGAAAAACCTGATAGACTCCGGCGACATCGGCGAAGTCTATTATTTATATTCCCAGCGCCTGAACCTGGGCAAGGTCCGGGCCGATGAAAACGCCATGTGGTCCTTCGCTCCGCACGACCTGGCCGTGATTAATTACCTGCTGGGCGAAACGCCCGTATCGGTTTCGGCCCGGGGCGAGGCTTATCTCCAAAAAAACATCGACGACGTCGTCTTTATGACCCTGGGATTCAAGAGCAAAAAGATAGCCCACATCCATATCTCTTGGCTGGACCCGCACAAAGTCCGGCGGCTAACAATAGTCGGCTCCAAGAAAATGGTGGTGTTTGACGATACCGAGGCGACCGACAAGATAAAAATCTACGACAAAGGCGCCAGCAAAGAGACCAAATACGAAACCTACGGCGAATACATATCGCTCAGGTTCGGCGACATAATTATTCCTCACCTCAAACTAACCGAACCGCTCAATGTGCTCTGCAAACACTTCATCGACTGCGTTACCAACAATAAAGTTCCACTGACCGACGGCCAGGACGGACTAGAGGTGGTGAAAATACTCGAATCCGCCCAGCAATCCCTGGACAAAGACGGCATGCCCATAGGAATTTAGAAACATTTCGAATAAATTGGTGTCTCTAATGTGATTTGTTTATCCTGAGTATTCCCGAAAGGGCACCGAATAAAACCCATCACCTCACTGCGCCTGGACCCCCGGCCAATTGGCGGGCAGGTGCAGAAGAACAAACCCAAAATAACTTTAAAGTAAAAAGGGCGCCTGACCTTGCGATCAAACGCCCGTTTTGATGACCTTTTAATCCTACTTCTTGGCTTCGGGTTTCTTGCCCGCGGCCGGTGCGGCGGCTCCCTTGGCGGCTGGGACCTTACCTGCTGCGGCGGGAGCGGCTCCCTTGGCGGCTCCAGCGGCTGGTTTGGCGCCCGGTGCGGCGGCGGCTCCGGCAACCGGTGCGGCGCCCGGAACTGCCTCGACGCCTTCACCTTCAACCGCGGCTTTCTTGACCTTCTTGGCTCGGTGCAGGATGTTGCGCACCTTCTGCAGGCCGAACACGGAGTTGGACTCTTCTTTCCACTTTTCTTCTTCGGTCAGCCGGGCAATACGTTCATCGCGCTTTAAAACGTTACGATGGCGGGCCAGTTTGCCGCTGGTGACTAAACTTTTATGAATACCCATACTATTTATTTACCTCCACTGCAGAACATTTCTTGAATCCATAATGAAGTTTCTGGTATTTGCTCAAATTTTTATTTGCTTCTTCCCGGGTATTGTAGTTGCCCTGGTAAAACACCAGGCTCTTGACGCCATCAAGCTTTTCCTTGCGGACAAATATGCCAGCGGCATTCTTGTCGTTAAGGAACCGAAGCATCTTCTCGGTTGATTGCTGGCCGACGGCGTTGTCTTCGTAATAAATCAGGCGAATGGACCAGGTTTTAACCACTGGAGCCGGCGGAGGCGGCGGAATACCCCGCGGGCCGGTGTCGCCCGTGCCGGCAGTCGTTGCACCCGAGGTGCCGGCGGTTGCGGCTCCGTCCGTGGTTTTAGATCCGCTGAACCAGATAGCGTAGATGATAAAAGCAACGATAACGACGATCAGTAACAGCAAAAGGATCCCACTATAGTTATTGGCACCTGAGGACGGCTTGCGGTCGGCCGGTTTTTTCATCCGGTCGAGCTTGACCGGGAAAGGGCTGCGCAGTTTGGGATAAGGCCGGGGACTGGTAAGTTCAGGAATGGTCTGGGGCGAATTATAGTCGTCCTTTTCCTGCGACGACGCTTTCTCGGCCGGCTTAGAGCCCAGGCCCAGGGTGATTTCCTTGCCGGCGTTCTTGCCCACATCAAGATTGCGATGCTTCAGAACTTCGTAAAGCTCCGGCGATTCCCTTTTCTTGAACATATTATCGGCCCTCCTTGAAAGACAGAATTAGGTTGCTAACTATAGATTATATCGGAATTATTGTCAACTTATCCGTAGAAAAATAAGTGCCAGCAGGAACTTCACCCTATCCTATTTCTTTATCCCTTGGACCTTGGAAGAAAGGTCGTTGGGGTTCTGGGCGAACTCCATCATAGTCTGGTAGGTTATCTTTTTCTGGGTAAACAGGCTATAGAGCGAGTCGTCCAGCAAGACCATGCCCTGTTTAGTGCCGGTCTGGATGGCGGAGATAATCTTATGGGTTTCGTTCTCGCGAATAAGGTGTTCGACGGCCGGGGTGATAATCATTATTTCATAGGCCGCGATGACGCCGGGCACATCGGCCCGGGGCATAAGTACCTGGGAGATGACGGCCAGCAGGGCCGAGGCCAGCTGGGTGCGGATTTGCTCCTGCTGCTCCTTGGGAAAGACGTCAACGATGCGGTTGATGGTCCGGGCCGCACCGGTGGTATGAAGCGTGCCGAAAACCAGGTGGCCGGTCTCAGCCGCGGTAATGGCCGTGGAGATGGTTTCCAGGTCGCGCAGTTCCCCAACCAGTATCACGTCCGGGTCCATACGCAGGGACTTGACAATAGCCTCGGCAAACGTACCGATATCATTGTGCACTTCGCGCTGGGTAATTATTGATTTCTTGTGGTTGTGATAATATTCAATCGGGTCTTCGACGGTGATGATATGACAATCCATATTGGTATTAATGTAATCTATCATGGTGGCCAGCGAGGTGGTCTTGCCCGAGCCGGTCGGGCCGGTAACCAGAATCATCCCGCGCGGACGGTCCATCAAAGCCTTGATGGTTTCGGCCGGCAGTCCGAGTTCTTCGATACTCCGGAGTTTGGTCGGAATCTGGCGCAGGGTCAAGCCGGTATTGCCTTTTTGGGTGAAAACGCTGACCCTGAAACGGGCTTTCTTTTCGTAGGCGAAACCGAAGTCGCAGCCGCCTTTTTCCTTGATTTCTATCTGGCTTCGCTCGGAGGTGATGGATTTCATAAAGGCGGTTGTATCGTCCTGGGTCAGGGCCGGCACGTTGAGCTGCCGGAGCCGGCCGTGCAATCGGATGACCGGCGGCAGGCCCACGGCCAGATGCAAGTCCGAGGCGCCTTTGTCCACGACAACATCGAGTAATTTGTTCAGTTCTATGGCCATAATTGACTCCTTTTGCTATCGGGGTTAATAAGAGATGTCTTCTCGCTTGGTCATCAGGAGTATTTCCTCGACCGAGGTCAGCCCTTCGACAATCTTCCTGACGCCGTCTTCGAGCAGGGTAACCATGCCGGTCAGCTTGGCCTGTTCGAATATTTTGGCTGTTGATGAGCGCTTAAAAATCAGGTCGCGGATGGCGGAGTTTATTTCCAGGAGCTCGTAAATACCTTTGCGCCCCCTATATCCTTCATTACCGCATTCCGGGCATCCGACGGCTTTATATATGACGCGACCCTTGACGTCTTTGGGTTTCAATCCCAGTGCGGCCAAATCGCCTTCGCTTGGCTCCTGGGGCGATTTACATTTAGGACAGAGCAACCGGATCAGCCGCTGGGCCATAATGGCCTGAACCGCCGAGGCGACCAGGAACGGCTTGGTGCCCATATCCAAAAGCCTGGTCACGGCCGAGCAGGCGTCGTTGGTATGGAGCGTGCTGAATACCAGGTGGCCGGTCAATGCGGCTTGGATGGCGGTTTCAGCCGTTTCCATGTCGCGGATTTCGCCGACCAGTATGATATTGGGCGCCTGCCTGAGCATCGACCTGATGATAGCGGCAAAGGTCAGCCCGATGTCCTTGCGGACCTGGGACTGATTGATGCCGGGCATGACGTATTCGACCGGGTCTTCGGCGGTGATTATTTTAACGTTGGGCTTATTGAGTTCCTTAAGCGCGGCGTAAAGGGTAGTGGTCTTGCCTGAACCGGTCGGCCCGGTAATCAGGAACACGCCGCTGGGTTTTTTAATGATGGCTTTGAATCTGGTATAATCATCCGGATGGAAACCGAGGCTTTCCAGAGTGATGACTGACTGTTTTTCCAGCAACCTGAGGACGATGCTTTCGCCGTGGGTGGAGGGCAAGGCCGAGGCGCGGATATCGAAGTCGCGCCCGTCAACGCTGATGGGAATGCGGCCGTCCTGCGGCTTACGCTTCTCGGATATATCCATCCCGGCCATAAGCTTGATGCGCGACAGTACCGGCGCCTGAAGCCGTTTAGGCAAAGTCTCGATCTCGCGGCAGATGCCGTCAATACGGTAGCGGATGCGGACGGAGTCTTCCATCGATTCCAGATGAATATCGCTGGCCCTGGTCTTGACTGCTTCGGAAACGAAGGTGTTAACCAGCTTGATAACCGGCGCGTCGTCGGCCGACATATCGGCACGGTCTTCCTTGTTGCCCCGCTCGGTAACATCGCCGGACGCTTCGCCGACGAGCTTGCCGAAATCATCAATGCTCTTGGCGTAATACTTGCCCAGCGCCATGTTAATCTCTTCTTCGGTAGCCAGGACGCAATCGATTTCGGCGTTAAGGGCAAAACGCAGGTTGTCCAAGGCGAAAATATCGGGCGGCTCAATCACGGCCAAGGTCAAAACCTTGCCTTCCTTCTTAATCGGAATGACCTTGTATTCCACGGCGATGTTAGAGGGAATGGCCTTGATTATCTCCGGTGTTATGGTGCCTGATGAAATCCGGACGAACTTCAATCCGGTCTGGCGTGAAAGCACGGCCGTAACCTGGCCCGGGGTGATTATGGCCTTGGCTACCAGGATCTGGCCTATTTTTTTATCCGGTGTCGTTTTCTGCTCCTTCAGGGCGGCCTCGAGCTGTTCAGCCGTAATCAGCTTCATCTCCTTGAGGATTTCCCCAAACCGTTTTTTATTCTCGCCTACCATATGGTTTGATTATAATTTAAACAACGATAGAATCAAATCTTTTTAGCTTTTATAACCCGCTCCAGCGCCTGGGCGGCGATGGTTATCGGCTCCCAGATGTCAGCCACCGGCGGGGAGTAGCAGAAATCGCTCCGGAGAACATCCGACACGGTCATCCGGTTTTCTATCATCAGCGAAATCATATTGACCCTGGCGCCGACGGCCGACTGGCCCAACACCTGCCCGCCGACTATCGCGCCGGTGGACCTGTCGGCGATAAGCTTGACGTGAACGTCGCTGCCGCCAGGATAATAATGCGGCAAGGACAGAAATTTAATGGTGCCAGAGGCCGTACTTATCTTCCCGGTTTTCTTAAAGTATTCTTCAGTAAATCCAGCGCTGCCGATTTCCCGGCCTAATAGTTTCAGCACCGATGCATTGAGTATAATCGGGACGGTTTTCCGGTCGATGCTGTCGGCCGGCAAGCTGGCGTTAATCCCGGCCGCCACGCCCTGGCGGGCGGCGATAGTGCCCAGGCCGATAAGCAGCGGTTCGCCGGTGGCGCCGGAAACCGACTCGGCGCAGTCGCCGGCCGTATAGATGTCCGGAAAGTTGGTCTGTAAATATTCGTTGGTCTTGATGCCGCCGGACGGGCCGACCTCTATGCCGGCCTCCTTGAAAATAGCGGTCTCGGGCCTGATGCCGGCCGAGACGATGATAACGGCTGATTCCGGAACGGCGGACAGGTCGCTCAAGGTCTCGTTTTCCCTGACCTTAATGCCATGCGCCACCAGGTGGTCGTAGACCAGCTTGCTGGTGTCAACGTCAAGCATCCGCCAAAGCACGCGGAACTGTTCGATAAGCGTGACATCGAGCTTGTATTTTTCCTTGAGCGCCTCGGCTGTTTCCAACCCGATAAAACTGGCGCCGATGATGAGCGCCGACTTGGCGCTGGCCGCCTGGGCCATTATCCGCCGGGCGTCGTCTATGGTGCGCAGGACGAAATACCTGCGGCTGCCCAAGACCTTTAGCAACGGCCCGGGCACTGATGGCACCGAACCGCTGGTGATAATCAATGCGTCATAGTTGATGATACCGTCTTTATCGGCCTGGCGATAGGTGACCTCTTTGGTTTGGACGTTGAGTTTGGTCACCTCGGTATTGAGCTTGAGATCTATCTTCTGGGCGGCAAAGACCTTCTCCGGGAAGACCACCAGGTTTTCCAGTGCCGGTATCACGCCGCCGATGGCGAAGGGCAGTCCGCACCGGGAATAGGTCGGATATGCTTCTCGCGACAATACGGTGATTACCGCCTGACGGTCCGACTTGCGCGCCGCCAGCGCGGCCGAAGCCCCGGCCGTGCCGCCACCGATGATGACTATTCGCTTGGGCATAATATGGTTCTCTATACCAAAGACGGCAAGGCTGTCAAGTAATGCGTTATAGTGGGGATGACTTATTTACCGGGCGTGTACCTGACCACCAATTCCTTGGCGGCCTTGACCTCATCCAGCCGTTTGACCGGCGCGGTCTGGGGCGCGGACTTGACCAGAGCAGGGTTCTTGGCTGACTCGTCGGCTATCTGCTTCATGGCGATGATGAATCCGTCCAGCGTCTCCTTGCTTTCGGTCTCGGTCGGCTCTATCATTATGGCTTCGTGCACTATCAGCGGGAAGTATATGGTCGGCGGATGGAACCCGTAATCTATCAAGCGCTTGGCGATATCCAGGGTGCGCACGCCGTTTTCCTTCAGCTGCTTGGTACCGTCCAGCACGCATTCGTGCATGCAGTAGCGGTCGTAGGAAAGATGGTAATCCGGCTTGAGCCGGCTCATGATATAATTGGCGTTGAGCACGGCCATCTCGGAAACCTGTTTCAGCCCGGCCGGGCCCATCATCCGGACATAAACATATGCCTTAATCAGGACGTTGATGTGCCCGTAAAATCCCTTCAGCCGACCGACCGCCTTGCCCGGCGCGTCAATCACCAGGGAGAACTTATCTTTATTCTTAACCACGTAAGGCGGCGGCAGATACTCTTTCAGTTTGGCTGAAACGGCAATCGGACCCGAACCCGGGCCGCCGCCGCCGTGCGGAGTGGAAAAAGTCTTATGCAGGTTAAAATGCATCACGTCCACACCCAAATCGGCCGGCTTGACGATGCCCATAATGGAGTTAAGGTTGGCGCCGTCCATATAAACAAAAGCCCCGGCCTTGTGGACGATATCGGCCACCTCCAAAATATGCTCGTCGAACAGGCCGAGCGTGTTGGGAATGGTCAGCATTATGGCCGCGGTCTGGTTATTGATTTTGGCCTTGAGGTCGGCGATGTCGACGTTGCCACGCGCGTCGGACTTAACCTCGACCGGCTGGTAACCACTGAACGCCACGCTGGCCGGATTGGTGCCGTGCGCCGAATCCGGTATCAGTACCTGCTTCCGGGCGTCACCCTGGGCCTGCAGGCAGGCCTTTATCACCTTGATACCGGTGAACTCACCGTGCGCCCCGGCCGCCGGCAGCAGCGTCACGCCGGGCAGGCCGGAAATCTCCCTGAGGTATTCGGCCAGGTTGTATATCATCTCCAGCATACCCTGGACCGTTTCCTCGGGCTGGTACGGATGTACCAGGTTAAACCCGTCCAGAGCGGCCAGTGATTCGTTTATCTTGGGATTATATTTCATGGTGCAGGAACCGAGCGGATAAAAGACGTTGTCCACTCCGGTATTGCGCCGGGATAAAGCCGTGTAATGGCGCACCAGGGTCAGCTCGTCCACCTCAGGCAGGGCCGGCTGGCCGGTACGCAGATACTGGGCCGGAATGAGCTTGCTTATCTCCTGCGCCGGAACATCCAGCTCCGGCAGGGTATACGCCTTGCGGCCCGGTTTAGATTGTTCAAATATCAGTTGCATATTATGAGCCAGTAGGAATCTTTCGCCTGCCGCAGGCGGGCAAAGTGACGTACTGGGTCTTATCCAGATACCGCTTGTAGCGGTATCAGGACTTTATTCTACAAACTCTTAACTAACTCGTCCATCTCCTCTTTGGTATTCATCTCGGTCACGGCCATAAGCATGGTGTGCTTGAGCTCCGGATAAAATCCGCTCAAATCCAAACCGCCGATGATTCCTTTATCCAGCAATTTCTTATTGATAACGAAGACCGGTTCGGGGCACTGGACCACGAACTCGTTAAAGAACGGCGATGCGAATAACAGTTTATATCCCGGCTTGGCAGACAGCTTCGATGCCAGGTAATGCGCCTTCTGCAGGCATTGCTCGGCCGCTTCGCGCAGGCCCTGTTTGCCCAGGGCCGACATATGAATAGCCGCCCGCAGGGCCAGCAGTCCTTCGTTGGAGCAGATATTGGATGTTGCCTTTTCCCGGCGGATATGCTGTTCCCGGGTGGACAGGGTCAGGACGAACCCGCGCTGGCCGTCGGTATCGACCGTCTGTCCGATAATCCGGCCGGGCATCTTGCGCACGAAATCCTTCTTGACCACCATAAAACCCAGGTGCGGCCCACCGAACGACATGGTATTGCCCAGCGACTGGCCGTCGCCGATGGCGATGTCGGCTCCGTACGCGGACGGCGGCTTCAGCAGCGCCAGCGAGACCGGGTTGACGAAACTGACCAGCAGTCCCTGGACATTGTGTATGATAGCGCTGATTTCATCGGCCGGCTCGATTGCCCCGAAGAAATTCGGCGTCTGGAATATAACGCAGGCGGTGTCGGCATCAACCGCGCCCTTGAGCGCCGCCATATCCGTCACGCCGTCCTTGAAACCAATTTCCACCAGATTGACCGCCTTGCTCAGGTCGTGCAGATAAGTCTTGAGCACCTGGCGGTATTCCGGATGAACTGTTTTGGAGATGACGATTTTATTCTTGTTGGTAACGGCCAGCGACATCAGGGCCGCCTCGGCCACGGCCGTGGCGCCGTCGTAGAGCGACGCGTTGGAAACGTCCAACCCGGTCAGCTCGCACATCATGGTCTGGTATTCGAAGAACGACTGGAGCATCCCCTGGCTTATTTCCGGCTGGTAAGGCGTATAAGAGGTATAAAACTCGCTCCGGCCGGCCAGATGGTCCACCACCTTGGGGATGAAATGATTATAGCAACCGGCGCCCAGGAAAGACGGCATCGTATGCGCCCCCTGGTTACAGCGGACCATATCGGTCAGCTCGCGGGTGATTTCGGTCTCGGAAACGGCCTTGGGTAGTTTGAGCGGCTGTTTCAGCCGTGCCTTTTCAGGAATACAGCAAAACAGCTCGTCCACCGATTTAGCCCCGATGGCCTTTAACATCGCCTCGATATCCGAGGGCGTATGAGGAATATAAGGCATAGAATTCCTACCATTACATATTGCAAATGTCAGATTTCAAACAATCTGCAATTTGTAATTTGAAATTTGTAATTTAAGGCGCCTTAATGGCCGCCTTCCGAGTCGCAGAGTTTCTTATAGGCGTCGGCGGTGATAAGCTTCTTCAGCTCATCCGTTCCGGACAGCTTGACCTTAATCAGCCAGCCGGTGCCAAGCGCGTCGGTGCTGATGGCGTTCAGGTTACCGGCCACGGCCTCGTTGACCTCAGTAATCTGGCCGCTGACCGGGCTGTTGATGTCGCTAACCGTCTTGACCGATTCGATTTCCGAGAACGGCGCGCCCTGTTTGACCTGCGCCCCGGCCTTGGGCAGCTGGATGAAAATCAGGTCGCTCAGGTGTTCGGCCGCGAAGGGCGTAATGCCCACGGTCACCGTGTCGCCATCGACCCGGGCCCACTCGTGCGTCTGGGAATAATACATTTCGTTTGACATAATCTTATCTTTCATACTCCCCAAACAGACCAAGTCAAGAAAATTCCGATTCTCTCTTAGTGCCGCTTCGACCGAAGGGAGTTAGCGGCACTTAGATCCCCGAAGCGCAGCGGAGTGGGATTAGTGGCACTACAAACAAAGAGCCGTACTGTCTCTTAGATCCCCGAAGCACTTCCTTAATGCTCAGGATAAACTTCGCGGAGTGGGATTAGTGCCAGTGCGAACCTGCCTGGCGCTATCCGTGGCAATCATCGCTTCCTTATATACATTATTATTCAGGTTAGCGATGTTCTGCTAAATGAAGTGAATACTTGACGAACCCCAATCTACTCTTGTTCTCCATAAGGAGCCTAAAAACCAACGCCTTGTTGGTTTTTTAGAGGTGTGAAAATTACGGCAAATTTATAACCTATTATATGGTAATGAGTTATGCCATCAGCATTTTTGCGAATTCCTGAAATAACCAACGCCTTGTTGGGAAAAGGGGGTGGGGGTGGCCGGTGGCCGGAGTCAGGGTATTACGTTCCTGGAGTCAGGATATTGCGTTCCCGGAGTCAGGGTATTGCGTTCCAGGAGTCAGGATATTGTGTTACCGGAGTGAGGGTATTGCGTTCCCGGAGTCAGGGTATTGCGTTCCCGGAGTCAGGATATTGTGTTACCGGAGTGAGGATATTGTGTTACCGGGGTCAGGGTAGAGAGTTGCCGGAATAAGGATATTGCGTTCCCGGAGTCAGGGTATTACGTTCCTGGAGTCAGGATATTGCGTTCCCGGAGTTCTGATAGAAAGCCGCCGGGAGCTCGTCATACCACGCCCCGAATATCACTAAGGGGTTGGGCAGGGAAAAAATGATTTCTGGGAAACTATGCCTTAAAACATAGATAAATCAACGTTTACAAAATAGGTGGTCTGTCCCGCTTGTGCGCTTGTGTTGATGGATTATGACATATAGGTGTTATGGGTGGGGGTAGGGTATAGGTACCCCCTGCCAAATATGCATTATATTAGGATTTAAGGGCGAAAAAGAGCTTATTTGCCGAAAACAGCGCCTGGAAATGGGCTTACTATAAGTGTTTGTCGAAATGGTGTGTGTCACCGGATAACCAGATAAGGAAAATCTGACATTGAAAAATGAGAATTCTTGTTAAATTCTTTGTGAGCAGATTTAATTGCAAGATTTTTACTAAGACAAAATAAAAAAAACCACTTGACAAATAAGAATATTTTGCTCTAATTAAAGAAAAGAAATTACTTAACAGTTATTAAGGAGTAGTTGATATGCCAAATTTCGGACGACATGCAAAATGGGGTTTCTTGCTTGGCGGTGGAACAGGATTAATTATTGATTTAGTCCGCCAATTTGACAGAATGAAAAAGGGAGAGCAAGAAAAATTTAGCTGGGCTGAACTTTTATTATATACGGGCGGAGGTGCCTCATTAGGATTTGCCTGTGCCACTGTTCCAGACTGGTTAGAACCAGCCACAAACCCAAATCACCGCGAGGTATTTCATAGTATGAGTGCAGGGGTTTTAACCATTATAGGACTTATCAGAGCAAACCAAAGTAATTTACCCACAGAACTTAAAGATGGGATCACGGCAGGTGGATTGAGTATGTTATCGCACCTAGTATTGGATAGTGCAACACCCAAAGGACTACCATTTATAGGGATTAAGATGTAGTATTCCATGGAAGCTAAAGAATATCAAAATTTTATTGAGCGTGTTTACTGGAAAGAGCTAGAAAGAAGAGATAAGATTTATTCTCAACTGACCCTACCAGTTACCCTCGTAACAATACTTTCAGGGGTGGTCGCGTATTATTGGAAAATCCTAATCCCTTCTTCCAAATGGGATCCTGCGTCTATAATCTTGGGCATTTGTTGCTTGTGCTCATCTATTACTGTCATTGCATCAATAATTTTACTATCCCGGGTACTTAAAAAATCCGATTACGCAAATCTTCCTTATACAGAAGATATTCATAAATACTTAAGTGACACCGTTAAATATTATGCCGCTAATAAAAGCCCAACTGCGTCTTGGGATGATACAGATAGAGATATTAATGTGTTTTTTTATAAAGCATTCATGGATGCCTCAACTATGAATGCGCGAAATAATGATAAAAAATCAGCATTATTATACTGGGCACATCAAATAAATGTCGCATCTGTTATAATTATAATAATTGGCTTTTTGCCTTATTTATCAGTTTCTCAGAAAAATGTAATGAAAACAGAAGTGATTAATCTAAAACAAGGAGAACAGGTATATGCAACAAGAGAAAACCAGCAACCAAAATCAACAACCATCGCAGACACCACAACAACCTCAACAGCCAAAGAAACCACAACCTCCCCCGCTAAGGATATTAAGGGAAGGACAAATACCCAAAAAACCAAAAAAATAAAGAATCAGTAAATAAATTAAGGCTTATTAATGAAGGATGATTAATATATGAAACAGAACCAACAAACACCAAAACCGCAAATACAGCCGCCACCACAACCACCACCATTAAGAATAACAAAAAAGGAGGAACAAAAACCTCTAAAGAAATAAGACATAAGTAATTTATATTTTATACACTATCCATATTTTCTTTCCCTTTATTTATCCTTTACAAAAGGCTTCTCTCTGCGGTCTTCCGGGCGACGTTTTTGTCAAATAATGCGCTTGTCCCGACGAAATTCTGCATAAGTACCCCTCTAAGCGGGAGGCTCTGCGGAACTCCTGGATTTCGATGCGGCTCAATAGTCGGGATCTAAGTGACTCTACGTCCCGTTCGCGTAGTTTACCCCCAGATAACTTTGCATATCAGCCTTTTATGGCCCCAAGGCAATATATCTTTCCAACCATGGTCTTGAAAATCCCCTGATTTCTTACGGAGGTAAAACCTGTGTCCGCAAGCATTTGTTCCAGCGACCGGCGGGTGTCGGCTATTTTATGCGGGTGCAGGTTTTTAAGGAATCCAACCAATACGTTGTCTTTGCCTGCGGCTTTATCAAAATCGGCCACGTGTATTTCACCCAGCGGCGCGAGAATGCGCCATATCTCCTGAAGCGCCTTTACTTTGTCCTCTGTTTTAAGGTGGTGCAGGGTGAGCGTGCTGAAGACCCGGTCGAAGGAATTGTCCGGATAGGGAAGCCGGAATATCATTCCTTCCTGCAATGCAATATCCAGTTTCAAACCATCTATTTTTCCCCGGGCAATGCCTAATATTTTGTTGTCGCCATCCAAGCCGGTAACCTCGGCCTGGGGATGTTCCTGCTTGATCTTTATGGCCAGGGAGGCCGTGCCACAGCCCAAATCAACGACTTTATGATGGGGCTTGATGTTTGCGGCCCGGACGATGTGGGCCCGGAATTCTTCTTCATTGATGATTATTTTTACGGCCAGGTCATACAACGGGGCCAGCCATTTGAATCCCAGGGCGTAGAGATAGTTTTCTTTTGTCGTTTTCATGATACCTCTCTTTTTTATTGGGGCAATGCCGGGAAGCGGGCGCCCACCTCCCGGCCTTGCTTTGGCCGCTTAGCAACATTCGCAGAATGCGCGCAGAGACTTGATTAAGGTCTTTAGCGCTTCTGTCTTGGACGCGTCTTTGGCGCTGATTTCAACCTGAACGCCTTTGGACGTTTCCGTCACCTTGCAGTCAAGCTGTTCGCAAATAGACTTGGCGTCTTTACCGCAACAGTTAAACATAGTTATCACCTCCTTTCGTTGGTTTTTCCATACTGTCTATCACTACAGTTCGAACACTGTCGAACCGATAAGACAAAAAAAACTACTTCAGGAAATCCTTGATGGCATTGACGGTTTCCTTATTTATCCGGCAGCGATACATCTGCCCGTCGCGTTCGCAGGTTATCAGCCCGGCGTTTTGGAGTTCTTTGAAATGGTGCGAGACGGTTGACCGGGAAAGGTTCATGCAGTCGCACACCTTGGTAAAGGCTTTTTCGATGACGCCGGACACGGGGCAACAGGCCTTGTCTTCGATCTTGATTTTGGAGGTGCCGTCGCCATCGGCCGAACAGCAACCCTTGTGGATCATAAGGAATATCTTGAGCCGCTGTTCGTTTGACAGGGCTTTGAATACCTTAACGTAGTTAGATTGTTCCATAACCATAGAATATAGCATACCGAAAAGTATTGTCAAGTATTTTTGGGGAATAATTTAATTATTGTCCGGCGGCAGACGCATTGCCGGTTACAGCCGCAGATTAAGATTTTACCACGAAAGCACGAAATACGAAACCGCGCCGGGCCACCGGTCGACTACACTCCAGCTTTTAGTATTTTTGCCTTTTAGAAAATATAATCGCCGCGATAAGCATTACAACCAGAATAATCAATACGCTGATAAATACGGGTGTTATTTTTTGTGTTCCGGGTGAATATGGCGTAACGTCTATCCGCTTTAAATAATCGTTGATGCGATAATTCTTGCCGTCATCCGCCTTATTCAGAACTTCCTGGAGTATTTTTTCGCCTCCGGCCAAACCATATTTTTTAACGATGAAAACATTGCCGGTTATTTCATCCTTCAGGTGTATTTCCCTGCAAGAATCGCATTTATCGTAGTAATTATTGTCAAAGCCCTTAAGCCATTCTTTTGTGCTTTGGACCAGGCTATCCTCAATCTTTTCCGCCAATCTTGCACTCCGGGTCCAGGTTCTATCGGCAACGTCTATGACCGCGATACGCCCCCAATAGGTTCTTACATAGAAATATGTTTTTTTGCCCGGCGGAAAAAAACCCTGCTTGGAATGTTGCCGCCACATTATGCCCGCTGAGGTGCTATCGGTAAACTTTTTTATTTCCTCATCAGTGAATGCCGCAAATACATTAAAAATCTTCTTCGGATTGCCTCGTTTATCAAAGACATAATAATCCTCATTGGCGGTCCGCATGATAAGGTAACCGTCGTCCGTTGGAATCAATTCAACCGGGCTGTTTACGTTTTCTTCCTGTTTATAAGTCCAGATTATTTGATTATTCCGGGCGTCGCTGAGCGTGAATGTGAAATTACGCTGGAATGCCATATGCTGCCTGCCTTTATTATCCGGGGAAGCGGCGACGGCGATGAATTTCCCGTTATCGCTTTTGGCTGTAATGTCGTTAAAGAATCTATCGGTCGCGAAGGCGGGCATCGATGCGAGTGATAGGAACAAGGCGAGTAATAAAGTCGTTATTCTGCAAGTCCCGACTGATTTTGTCATGTTTATACCCCCCTTTGGCGGGGGTCGAACTGCCACTAGCCCCGATACTTCGTTCAGGGAGTGCCCCGCCGAATAGGCGGGATAAACTTTGCCTCCAGCAGTCACTAATCCTGCTCCCTGTGGTCGCTGGATTAGTGGCAGTACGTCACCCTGCACTAGCCCCGATACTTTGTATCGGGATAAGTGCCAGTACGTCGTTTCACTCCTACTGGCACTAATCTGTTCCTTGGTTTACAATTTTACCACTTTGAAGATCAAGAGCGGCGAATGAGTGTTTGCCGAAGACAACGCGGCATGTGTCTCCTCTGATGCTGATATGCCTGACTACGGGTTCTCCGACCTCCGGCACACCACATTGGGCTATAATATCAACGGCCCATAGTTCTTTTCCTTCTTTGTTCCGGGCAAACACGGTCCTGTTATCTTCCTTGACCTTTATACCGGTTATTCCATCAGAAGTTTCAAGAACCGCATTTTGGTAAGGATTAGTTGATTTGGTTTCAATAACCGGCTTATCATTGCCGGAACACGCGCCGCTAAACAGCATTGCGCATACTCCCACAACTATTCCGCAACTCCATAGCTTACCCATAAAACACCTCCGTCTTTCAGGATGATATAATCGTTTCTATAATATTAGATACTTTGCCAAGCCGGATTTGTTGGTAAATCCGATAATTTACCACGAAAACACGAAACCGCGGATTTAACGAATTATGCGGTAGCCCGTTAATCTATTATTGTTATTTCATTCTCGCCTGAAGATGGCCAGGTAATATTCGATGCCGGTAGTATCTGGGCAAGAATCAGCCATATGAGCATTAATATTATTAATACAACCTCCATTATGCTGACCAGAACAGATTGGCGGCGCCGGGACATAAAGGCGACCAACTTACTTTTAGCCATCAGTTCGGCCTGCTTTTCCGGGCTGGGTCGATGAGGTTCAGGCGAGTATTTTATGTATTTTTCACTTTCGCTGATTGTATAAAATAAGGCTAAGGTAACAGCTATTCCGCCCAAACATAAAAGGAAATAGTAAATTGCCGTATTTAACGACGAGGCCTCTAATATGATAGTAACGCCTGCTATGGCCGCGAATGTGAACGATACAGTAATAAGTACAACGAAAAATAGACCTATGACGGCGCTTAGTTCGACCGGGTCCCTCGGACGCAGAGCCCGAAGCTTGCTGGGTTTTTGGGGCAGTTGAGAATCAGACTGGGGTTCGATATCTTTGACGGCCAACCGGTGGTTGCGTACCACCTTTAACAGCAACCAACCAAGCAAGGCTACCAGCACACAAATCGGTAGCAGTGAAAAAGGATTTATATTTTCCATATATTACTCTCCGCTGATACCGGCCTTACCAACTCTAATCACACTACTTGCCCGGGGCCAGACTCGTTCGGTGCAAAACTGGGCATAAACAGTTCTTTTACGGACGGTCGAGACAGGATGACGAAGGTGAACACACCTAAGACCGTCCCGAACGGAAAGGCCAGGCATCCGATACCAGCTATGACCAGGCAGAAGAAATGATGTTTTTGCCGGGCCAGGTATCGGCCGGACAGGATGAAGAGCAGTGATATGGTCCAGCCCAGGAGGACCAGCGCGCCGCCAAGAATTACCAGGAACCAGCCGACAAAGGGTGGGGGTATTTCATTATTGTTAAAACCGTTCGTTTTCTCCGGCATGGCAATAAAAAAGATACCCATGGCTACATAAGCCAACCATAGTGATGAGAAGACAAAGCCTAAACCGCCAACGATATAGTGAAAAATAGACAGTAATTTTAGATGCTCTTTGTCCTGATTCATAGAGTATTCCTTGCATCCGTGATTTATTTAGGCAGAACCGCTTTTTCCTGGTCCAGATTAATGGCCCGGACCGGGTAGGGAATGACAATCCCCTTTTCTTTATACCGCTGGTGGAGCAGTTTGATGAACTCGTGGGTTATCAGGTAACCAGCCACCAGCTCCTGGGCGCGCAGGATGACGTTGAAGTTGATGCTGGAATCGGCCAGGGCGTTGTAGCGGACCAGCGGCTGGAAATCCTTGACCGCGCCGGGCACAGTCTGCTGTATCTCTTTAGCCGCGGCTACGGTGACCTCTTCGACGTATTTCAGGTCGCTGTTGTAATGGACGCCGACCGGTATCAGCACCGGCACCTCTTTGTCCGGGTGGTTGTAGTTGGTGATAATCGACTGGGACATCTTGATGTTAGGGATGATGACCACGTTATTGGAGAGCAGGACTATCTTGGTGGCGCGCCAGCCGATATCGGTGACGTGGCCTTCCTCGCCGGACTCTATCTTGATGTAGTCGCCGGCCTTGATGTTCTTGGAAACGGTCAGGTAGAAGCCGGAAAAGAAGTTGGCCAGGGTGTCCTGCAGGGCCAGGGCCACGGCCAATCCGCCGATGCCTAAGGTAGTCAGGAGCGGTGTGATGGAAACGCCCAGCGCGTCCAGCACCACCAGCCCGCCGATGCTGAAGACCAGGATGCGCACCAGCGTCCGGGTCAGGTTGGACAGCGGCAGGGTGGAGCTGAACTTTTCGCCGTAGAGCGAGATGATGGAGGTAATGATATTGGCCACGGTCAGGATGATGCTGAATCCCAGGCCGGCGATGAGCAGTTTATTCAGGAAGACGTTGATGGTGGCCGGCAGGACCGACATCCAGACCTCCTTGACGAAGTAGAGTCCGAGGATGAGCGCCCAGAAAACGATGGCGCTGCGGAGGTTGTTGACAATCGGGTCATCCCATTTCCAGGAGGTCTTTTCGGCCATGCGCGAGACCTGGCCCAGGACAATTATCTTGAGGAAGAACCCGGCCACCAACGCTCCGAACAGGACCGCCGCGGATATAATAATATTCAGCCAGGGCTGGCTGACCATAGTTTCGAAATACGCCATCATAAATTTACTCCTTTAATGTTTACGCCTTAAGTTCGTTCAATCGCGATTCTATCAGGCCGATGACGGACTTGACACAGTTGTTCTCGAAAGGCGAGGTCAGGTTGGCCAGCTTGACCAACTCCAGAAACGGCTTGCTGCCGCCGGCGGCGCAGAGCTTCAAATAATCTGCCCAGGCGGTATTGCCGGCTTCGAGCGATTTCTTCCAGAACTGGAATGCGCACATCTGGGCCAGGGTGTAATCGATGTAGTAAAACGGCATACCAAAGATGTGCATCTGCTGGTGCCAGTAGCCGCCGTTTTTCAGGTAGGCGTTGCCTTCGTAGTCGCGGTGCGGCAGGTATTTCTTTTCTATCCGGCGCCAGGCGGCTTTGCGCTGGGCCGGGCTGTCGCCCGGGTTGGAGTAAACGTAGTGCTGGAATTCGTCCACGGTCACGCCATAGGGAATGAAGAGCAGGGCGTTGCCCAGATGGGACAATTTGTATTTCTTGATGTCCTCCTTGAAGAACAACTCCATCCACGGCCAGGTGAAAAACTCCATGCTCATCGAGTGTATCTCGCAGGCCTCGGCGGTGGGGCTGTTGTATTCAGGGATGATGAAGTCCTTGGTCCGGTAGGCCTGGAATGCGTGGCCGGCCTCGTGCGTCAGCACGGCGATGTCGCCGGCCGTGCCGTTGAAGTTGGCAAAGATATAAGGAAACTTGTATTTGCTCAGGTAAGTGCAGTATCCGCCGCCGGCCTTGTTCTTCTTACTGAGCAGGTCCATCAGGCCGTGGTTGACCATAAAGTCAAAGAACTCCTTGGTCTCGGGCGAGAGCTCGGAATACATCTTCCGGCCATTGTCGATAATCCATTCGGGCGGGCCCTTGGGGGTGGCGTTGCCGTCGGTAAAGCTGAGCGGTTCGTCGTAGTACTTGAGCGAGTCCAGGCCGAGCCGGAGCCGCTGGGCTTCGCGCAGTTTGGTGGCGATGGGCACGATGTGGTCCTTGACCTGATTCCGGAACCTGGACACCATATCGGGGTTGTAGTCGGAGCGGCACATCCGGGCGTAGCCCAGTTCGATGAAGTCCTTGAAACCAAGCTTATGGGCGATGGTGACTCTGGTTTTCACCAGCCGGTCGTAGATGTCGTCCAGCCGGGCTTCGTGCTGGATGAAGAAGCTGTATTTAGCCTGCGAGGCCTTTTTCCTCATGGCACGGTCGGGCGAGATGATAAACGGCGTCATTTGCGACAGGGTGCGCTCCTGGCCTTCGAACAGTATCTTGGCCGAGGCGAGCAATTCGGTGTATTGGGTGGAGAGCTTGTTTTCCTGCTGGAGGTCTTCAATTATCTCCGGCTTGAAGGTCTTTTCGGCCATCTCGGCCAGGACGAAGAGCTGTTTGCCCCATTTCTTTTCCAGGTAGGGACGGTGCTTGGATTTTATCAGGGCCTTGTAGTATTTGGTGACCAGGTTGCCGTAGTGCGGGCCGGTCTGGTCGAAGTAATCCTGTTCGGCCTTGTAGGTCTGGTCGGCCGTATCGACGCTGTGGCGGATGTAGGTGACCGAGGCCATTGATTCGAACTCACTCCTGAGCCGGTTGACGGCTTCCATTACCAGGTCGAGTTCCTCGTTGGTCTTGGCCGAGGCGAACTTGTCGAGCAGGACGTTGAACTGAGTTTCAACCTGTTTGATGTCCGGGCGCTGGTAGACTATCTCGCTGAAATTCATAGACGGCTCCTTCTAATATCGATAACTGCTAACAGATGTTAATCAATCGTCTGGACTGCTGGTTCGGGCGCGGACAGCGCCTTGGTCTTGGTTTCGTCAACGTTAAAGAACCTGATGTATTTGGGAATATTGGGATAGACTATATGGCGGCCAAATATGTCCATCTCCTTGACGGCTTCTTCGCGCGGCCAGTCCTGGCAACAGACCCGGTATATGGCCAGCATCAGCCCAGTCCGGTCTGAGCCGTGCAGACAATGTATGAAAACCGGCTGGTTGGCCGGATTAGTCACGGCCTTGATGAATGTGTAAATATTTGTTTCCTGAATGTCGGAGGCCATACTGGGGATATCGATACACTTCAATCCCAGTCCCTTGAGCAGTTCGGCGTCGGAATGACGGTCGCGCAGGTTAATAACGGTCTTGACGCCCATCTTCTTCAGCGCGGCGAAACCTTCCGCGGTCGGCTGCGCGCCGCGGTAGATGTTGTCGGTTATTTTGGCGAAGTTTTCCAGCCCGGGAATGCTGTTATCGGGTTGGGCGAGAGTTACAGCCGGACCGGCCGGGGCAACCGCGGCCGACTTGCAGTTGCAGGCGGACAGAAATACCGAGATTGCCAGAACGGCCCAGGCCAAATTCCTGAAACAAGATGGTTTGCGCATAAGTTTTGGCTGGATTGTATCATTAGGCAGAGCTCAGTCAAGGTTTTGAGCCGCTGACGCGCCGGCCAGATAGCCGGTGCTCCAGGCGAACTGGAGGTTGTACCCGCCGGAGATGCCGTCGATATCCAGCACCTCGCCGGCCAGGTAGACGCCCTTGGCCTTGTTCGATTCCATAGTCCTGGTGTTGACCTCGTCCATCGGCACGCCGCCGGCCGTGACCATTGATTCGGCAAAGGGGCGGGGCCCGGTTATTTCCAGCGGCCAGCTGTTGAGCAGTTGGGCAATGAGCTGGGTCCGGACCTTGGGCATATGCCCGGCCCGGGATTCGTGGTGGAAGGTCAGCCGGTTGAGCAATACGGCGCAGATTTTCCTGGGCAGGAAACCGGACAGAACGTTAAGGAGCGTCTTCTGGGGCTGTGCCTGGAAATGGCCCATCAGGAATCGGGTCAAATCCTGAGCCGATTTATAGGCAGGCATAAAGTTGGCGGTCAGGACTGATTCCGGATTAGCCGTTATCAGACGGCTGAGGTCCATTACCGGCGGGCCGGAGATGCCGAAATGGGTGAAGAGCAGTTGTCCGGTCCGGCGGATAGTTTTCCCCTTGACGATTAAGGTCATTTCTACTTCGGACTGGACGCCCTGAAGTTCGCGGAACCAGTTGCCGGATAATTCAAGCGGCACCAGCCCGGCGTGGGGTTCAATAATGCTGTGCCCGAGTTTCTGGGCCAGGTCAAAGCCGTCTCCGGTCGAACCGAGTTGGGGATAACTTTTACCGCCGGCGGCAATAATGATTGTTTTGGCCTGGTAGGCGTCTTTGTCGGTGACGGCCTGCCACCTGCCGGATTTGGGCGACAGGCTGACCAGGCGTTCTTCCAGCTTGAGGGTGACCTTAAGGCGCGACAGCTCGTCACCCATAGCGTTGACGATATAGCTGGCCTGGTCGCTGGTGGGCAGGACCCGGCCGGCTTCTTCAGTCTTGAGCGGGACACCCAGCCCTTCGAAGAACGCGATGGCATCGCTACACGAGAAACGGCTGAAGATGTTGTGTAGGCATTTGGTGTTCTGGCCGTAGTATTTGTCCGGGCCGGTCTCGGTGTTGGTCAGGTTACAACGTCCGTTGCCGGTGACCAGTATTTTGCGGCCGATGGCGGGATTACGTTCGATAACCAGGACAGACCGCCCAGTCCGCCCGGCGGTGATAGCGGCCATAAGTCCGGCCGCTCCGGCGCCGATGATTATAACCTGATACGGTTTGGTATGGGAGTTATCCATAGCCTGATAATATATAAAAAACTACGCAACATTAAGGTTAAGTCTTACCGAAAGCCCGGGTCCCCGTATATCTGCCCCTGGGCACGGCCGGCAGTCGTCCGGTCGACGGACGGCTACGTCCGCCATAGCCGCCGCCAAACCTGGTATGTCCAACCGGCGTGCTGCTAAGCGAGAACTTTCCGTGGGTAATGCCCGGATGTTCGGAAATCTTCAAGGTGGTCCGGGTGAGCCGTTCGATTGCCTGGACATCTCGGCTCTGGTCGGGCGTGGCAAACGAGATGGCGCGCCCTTTATGCCCGGCCCGGGCGGTCCGTCCAATGCGGTGGATGTAGTTTTCTGTTTCGTCGGGCAGGTCGTAATTGATGACCAGCTCGATGCCGGTGACATCAATGCCGCGTGAGGCAATATCGGTGGCCACCAGGACTTTATACCGGCCGGACTTAAAACCGTCAAGCGCCTCGCGCCGCTGGTTGAGCGAACGATTGGAATGTATCTCAGCCGCCCGGTAGCCCATTTCCCTGATGGCGTAGGCTATCTTGTGGGCGTGATGCTTCATCCGGGTAAAAAGCAGAACCGAGCCCGGATACTGGCCGAGTATTTTCCCGAGCAGTTTCAACTTGGCTTCCTTAGCGACGATGAACAATTCCTGGGTAACTTCCTGAACGGTGGTGCCGGGAGGAGCGATTTCTATGGACACGGGCAGTTTCATATAGCGCGAGGCCACGGTCATAATCTCGCGGGCCATAGTCGCGGAGAAAAGCATAGTCTGCCGTTTTTTGGGCAGGCGAGCGACTATCTTGTCTACCTGGGGAGCGAAGCCCATATCCAGCATCCGGTCGGCTTCATCAAGCACCAGGATGCCGACTCCGTTAAGAACGATGCTGTGGCGTTCGAGGTGGTCAAACAAGCGTCCCGGTGTGGCGATGACGACGCGCGGGTCGCGTTGAAGGGCCATAATCTGCGGCGGCATAGGCGCGCCGCCGATAAGGCAGGCTGTCTTCATCCCGAACGGGCGCATTATCTCGCGGAAAACCTCTTCTATCTGGAGCGCCAGTTCCCGGGTAGGCGCTAAAACCAGGGCGCAGATATCTTTCTGGGCCAGGGTCTGGACTATGGGAATGACAAAAGCCAGGGTCTTGCCGGTGCCGGTCTGGGCAATGCCGACGATATCCTGGCCCTGGATAGCCAGCGGGATTACCTTGGCCTGGATGGGCGTGGGCGCTTTAAACTTTATCTGCTCCAGAATACTCAGTATCTTGGGCGCGATGCCCAAGCCGAAAAAGCCCTGGCTGGGCTGTTCAGTTTTTTGAGAAACAACTTCTGTTCTATTAGGCATATCTACAAATCTCCTTTATTTATCGATTCCTGCCAAACTCGTTAGAGGCTTTATCTACCATATTTCTAGCGAGGTTGCCAGTTTTATATATCAGAAAACAACACAACCATTAATCTTCCCACGTCTCGTCTTTTTGGCCTCTGGTGCCTTTGCGTCCGTTGGCGGATAGTATTGTTTTGCGCAAGCGGATGGATTTAGGGGTGATTTCTATCATCTCGTCTTCGTTAATAAACGCAATAGCCTTACCCAGGGTTACGGGCAGGACCGGTTTAAGGATGATGGTATCATCGCTGGAAGAGCTGCGCATATTGGTCAATTTCTTTTCTTTGGATGGATTAACGTTTATGTCGTTTTCACGGCTGTAGTCGCCGATTATCATTCCTTCATAAACCCGGTCGCCCGGGCTGACCAGGAGTTCGCCTCGTTTTTCCAGGTTTTGCAGCGCGTAGGCATTGGCCTTGCCGACCCGGTCGGCCACCATGGAACCGGTCAGACGCATTTTGAAATCGCCCCGGTATTCTTCGTAGCCCTCGAGGTAGGAGCTCATAATGCCGGTGCCCCGGGTATCGGTCAGGAAGTTATTCCGGTAACCGATAAGGGAGCGGGTGGGAATGGTGAACTCCATCCGAACCCGGCCGGTGCCGTGGTTGACCATATTCTTCATCTGCCCCTTGCGATGGGCAATCTGTTCGGTAATGATTCCGATGTGGGCTTCGTCGCAATCGATAAAAAGCCGCTCGATGGGTTCGAGCTTGACGCCGTCTTTCTTCTTGAATATGACGTGGGGCCGGCCGACGCCGACTTCGTAGCCTTCGCGACGCATGGTTTCCAGAAGTATCTCCATCTGGAACTCGCCCCGGCCCTTGACGATAAAAATATTGACCTCGTCCGATTCTTCAAGCTGGATACCGACATTAAGCATTATTTCCTTGCGGAGGCGCTCGAGGATTTTGCGGGACTGGACGTAAGTGCCTTCCTGTCCGGCAAAGGGCGAGGTGTTGATGGTGAAAGCCATCGAAACCGTCGGCTCGTCAACTTTAATGCGGGGCAAAACCTTAGGCACTTCTCTGGTACAGATGGTGTCGCCGATGGATACATTTTCGATGCCGGCCAGAATGATGATGTCGCCGGGGTCGACCTGGTCAACACCTTCGAGTGATATTCCGTTATAAACCTGGAGTTTGGTTACGCGTAGCGGGTTTGATTGGGCGTTTTCCTTGATACACACCAAGGCATCATTGCACCGGGCTGAGCCGTTGAAGACCCGGCCGATGGCCAGTTGGCCGACATAATCGGAATAGTCCAGGTTTGCCACCAGCATCTGGAACGGCTCGGCCGGATCATAAGCCGGCGCGGGCACGGTTTTAATTATCGCGTCGAACAGAATGGCCAGGCTGGTGCCCGGCGTATCCAGGGTGGGTTGGGCGATGCCGTCCCGGCCGATGGCGTATAATACCGGAAAATCTAGGTCATGCTCTTTGGCTTCAAGGTCTATAAAGAGGTTGTATATTTCGTCCAGAACCTGTTCGGGCCGGGCGTCCTTGCGGTCTATTTTATTGATAACGACTACCATCTTAATCCCGGCCTCGAGTGATTTCTTAAGAACGAAGCGAGTCTGGGGCAGGGGGCCTTCGGCCGCGTCGACCAGAAGTATCGCGCCGTCGACCATGCTCAGGCTGCGCTCGACCTCGCCTCCAAAATCGGCGTGGCCGGGCGTATCCAGTATGTTGATACGCACGCCTTTCCACTCTATGGAGCAGTTCTTGGCTGCGATGGTTATGCCTCGCTCTTTTTCCAAATCCATGCTGTCCATAACGCGCTCGGTCACTTCCTGGTTCTGGCGGAAAACGCCGCTCTGCCGGAGCATAAAATCAACCAGGGTGGTCTTGCCGTGGTCAACGTGAGCAATGATTGCAATGTTACGTATCTTTTCGTTATGCTTCATCTTTTTCATATCAGTAAGCGCCATCGCGTCAGAACTCTGTATTTACGCTTTGGCTTTCTTTCTTTTTAGTACTTCTTCGGCTATCTGTTCGGCGATTGAGAACGGGACCTGCAAATATTTCTCAAAATGCATGGAATAATTAGCCCGTCCGCTGCTCATCGAGCGAAGCGTCGAGACATAACCAAACATTTCGGAAAGCGGCGCTTCGGCTTCGATAATCTGGTTGTTGGCGCGGGCTTCGACGGCCAAAACCTTTCCGCGCTTGGAGCAAATATGCCCGACGATATTGCCCATATATTCCTGCGGGGTGGTTATCTCCAAAGACATATATGGTTCAAGCAGGATGGGTGACGCTTTAGAAAAGGCCTTTTTGAAACATTCGCGGGCCGCCGTCCGGAAAGCGAGTTCGGATGAATCGACTTCGTGGAATGAGCCGTCAACCAGGCTGACCTTGACATCAACAACCGGATAGCCGGCCAAGACGCCTTTTTGCATGGCGTCAATCACGCCTTTTTCTACGGCCGGAATAAATTCCCGGGGTATCGAACCCTGGGTAATGCTATTCTCGAATTCAAAACCTTCACCCGGCTGGGCCGGCGCTATTTCCAACTCGACGTGGGCGTATTGCCCGTGTCCACCGGTCTGTTTGACGTGCTTGTATTTTTCTGCGGCCGAAGCGGTTATGGTTTCCTTATAAGCGACTTTGGGCTGACCGGATTCGACATTGGCGTTAAATTCGTGCTTTAAGCGATCCACGATTATTTCCAGGTGCAGTTCGCCCATACCGGAAAGAATGGTTTCCTCGGTTTCCGGGTCGACGTGCACGGTAAAGGTTGGATCCTCTTCGGACAAACGGGCTAACGCCTTGCCAAGCCGATCTTTTTCAGCCTGAGTTTTTGGCTTTATGCTGATGGAGATGACCGGTATTGGAAATTCAATGGACTCAAGCAATATCGGATGGTCCGGGTCGCATAGAGTGTCGCCGGTGACGGTATGGTCCAGCCCGATAGCCACTGCAATTTCACCGGTATGAATATCGGCCCGGTTTTCGCGCTGGTTAGCGTGCATGAGCAGTATTCGGATCATTCGTTCGTTCTGATTTTTACTGACATTAAGAACGTGACCGCCGGCTTCAAGGGTGCCGGAATAAACCCGGAAATAGACCAGTTTGCCCATATGCGGGTCGGCCTGGACTTTGAAAGCCAGGGCCGTGAACGATTCGTCATCGCTCGGACGACGTTCAATAATTTTAGCCGGGTCGGCCGGATCGGTCCCTTTAATGGGCGGCAGATCAACCGGTGACGGAAGATAAGCATTTATCGCGTCAAGAAGTTTGCGAACTCCTTTGTTTTTAAAAGCGGCGCCGCAGATTACGGGCACAACTCTATTGGCAATTGTGCCGCGGCGTATGGCCGGGATAAGTTCGGCTTTGGTTATTTTTTCTTCGGATTCAAGATATTTAGCCATCAGGGTATCGTCCAATTCAACGGCTTTTTCGACCAGGATGTGGTGGTATTTTTGGGCGGCCGCAACGTATTCCTCCGGAATCTCTTCAACGTTGATTTCGCTGTCCGGAGATTCGTCTTCGTGAACATAGGCTTTCATCTCAATAAGGTCTACGACCCCCCGGAATTTATCCTCGGAGCCGATGGGTATCTGCAGCGGAATGGCATTGGCTCCCAAGTCACTCTCAATGCTTTTAAGAACGGCGAAAAAGTCTGCGCCGACCCGGTCCATTTTATTAATAAATGCTATTTTGGGGACTTTGTATTTGTCTGACTGCTGCCAAACGGCTTCGGACTGGGGCTCAACCCCACCTACCGCGCAAAAGACCGCGATGGCGCCGTCCAGAATGCGGAGGCTGCGTTCAACTTCGACCGTAAAATCGACGTGGCCGGGCGTGTCGATGATGTTTATCCGGTGGTCCTTCCAGTAGCAGGTGGTAGCCGCAGCAGTGATAGTTATGCCCCGTTCCTGTTCTTGCTTCATCCAATCCATTTGGGCCTTGCCGTCGTGCACCTCGCCCAGTTTATGGGATTTGCCCGTGTAAAATAATACCCTCTCGGTTAGGGTCGTTTTGCCAGCATCGATGTGGGCCATGATGCCTATATTCCTGACCCGAGACAGGTTAACTGCTTGCGCCATCTAATAAGCCTTTCAATTAATAATATTTATTACAAAGAAATTTTATCGGCATAATCGGCGGTTGGCTATCGTTAATTCCGGCGGTTTAGTCTGTTGACGCGCATAACTGGTGCGTACAAAAGCGGAAGATGCCCGTTTCACCTTGATACCAATTTAAGTAGTTACAAAATACGTTTTTACTCCATCTTGTTTGGGTTAATTATATCAACTAAAATCTACCAGATTAAGACCGCTGTCCTTATCCAGCGTTCTAACAACTGTCGTTTTCAAATCAACCAGGGCTATTTCGCAGGTAACCGAAACGATCGCCTCTTTAAGATGCCCGCCGTAAACCAGCATATTCTCTGCGCTGACTGATATATGGCTGTGAATAATTATCTGATTGTCCTTGCGGGTAACGTTACCCATAAGGCTGACGATTTCCAATGCGCCGGACATCTTTTTATAACTATATTTTTTCTCAAGCGGGTCAAAGTGCGCCATTTCCACATCGTTGATAGCACCAATGGCTTTAAAAAACCCAGCCTTAATGTCTTTTTTATTGCAGAATTCTGTCAGTTTTTCAACCACCTTTTCTCCTTTGGCCAAAATTATAAACCATTTGTCGTTTATTTTTTTGTATTTCATCGTTGCCTCACAAAATCAAGTATATTATAACCAAGCCCGTCGAAGAGTTCGGCCATTTTGGACAATGGCATTCCTAAAATATTAAAGTAACATCCTTCGATATGAGGCATCAGCATGGCTCCCGGGCCGTCTACGGAGAATCCGCCGGCGCACTCTGGCCGGAAGCCAATAATCTTGGTCCATCGAGCCAGTTCTGGCCCGGACGGTTTTTTGAATTTTAGGGTGGTGCGTGCGTAGCTCATGACACATACCCGGTTTTTTATGTCGATTAGAGCCAGGCCGGTGTATGCGAACGAAACCCGCCCGCCCATAAGTTTAAGGGTTTTTGTAAGTTTAGCCCGGCTGCCCAACTTGCCAATAATATGGTTTCCGGCATAAGCAACGCTGTCTGCACCAATGACTAGCCCGGTTTTTAGCCTGGAAGCAACGGCATTAGCCTTATTATAGGCATTCCGGACTACCAGTCCGGCTGGGTCCTCCTTAGAAACAGGGGTCTCTTTAATATGGCTGACCATTACCCGGTGCGGGATACGGCACATTTTGAGCAGCCTTGAGCGTTGGCTGGAGCCTGAAGCAAGTATTAATTGGGGCGTTTTAGGTTTCATTCTGTTTAATTATATGTTATTTTTGGCCCGTTGTCAAGGATTACCGTTTGTGCCTTGCTTCTGTGAGGCCCAAAAGACTAAAAATATCTCTTATTAAGGGTTGTTTTTCTTGCCTTTTTGTGTGGATTTTTATACTACTAACAAGCTAGTTATCAACATATATTCTCGATATTTGATAGGAGCGGTTGAAGACCCCGAATTCTCCAAGACTGTCCACAAAACCATATTCGGTTGTGGATAATTAAGAGCCTTTGTTATTTGATATGGTGTATTGGGTTGTGGAATTCAAAACAGGTTATCCCGATAGTAGGGATTTATAATAATAAGAATAATACTATATAGCACAGTTTACTAATATAAATATAGGACCATAAGGAGGCTAGTTATGAACATTTCTTGTTCGCGGGATAAAATTTTGCAGGCATTCCAAATGGCTAATAATGTGATTCCAGCCAGAAGTGCAATGCCGATACTTCAGAATATCAAAATAACCGCAGATGATAAAATTGCGTCTATAATCGCAACGGATATGGAAGTAGGCATCCAAACGCATTTTAAAGCGGATATTAAAGAAAAGGGCAACGTTTTAATTCCGGCCATAAGATTAGGGGCAATATTGAGGGAAACGCCTGAGGATAAAATAGAATTGAAAAGCGACGGAGCAATTGCGAAAATCATTACCAGACACAGCGACTATAAAATAATGGCTCCGGAAGTCGGGGACTACCCTGATTTCCCAGCGTTTAACCATAAAAAAGCGTTTGAGATAAACTCCAGGGGTTTCCGAGAAATGGTGCGTAAAACCAGTTTCGCGGTTTCTATTGAAACGTCAAGATATGCATTAACCGGGCTGCTTTTAGAAATTAGGAAAAAAGAGATTCGAATGGTTGCCAGCGATGGGAAAAGATTGGGATTCGTCAAGCGGCATTCAGAGCAAACCATTTCTGAAGATATTAAAATAATCGTTCCGCCCAAGATAATGACTTTGCTGGATCGGATATTAGGTGGACAGTTCGGCGAGGGCGAAAAACCAGAGGGCAAGGAAGTAAAAAAGGCGGAAGACCCCACAATTAAATTGGATATAGACGAGAACCAACTGAAAATAAGCATTCCTCAGCAAGACATGCCCGACACAATACTTTTCTGCCGGTTGATAGACGGGGCTTTCCCGGATTATGAGACGATAATACCGTCGGATAATGACAAGAAACTGGAATTCTCCAGCCTGGAATTGGCTTCGGCTTTCCGGCAGGCGGCCCTGGTAACCACGGACAAGCTGAGGGCAACCAAGATGGAGTTCAAGGAGAACAAGCTGGTCCTGAAGTCGCGCACCCAGGATGTCGGAGAGGCGACCATAACCATGGATATTAAATATGCGGGTGCGCCGTTCGCGATAACCTTTAATCCGGACTATTTCATAGATGTTTTGCGGGTGTTAGGCGATGTTGAGGTAACGCTGGAGCTAAAGGACAAGACTTCTCCGGGCGTAATAAAATACGGCAAAGATTTCCTTTACTTAGTGATGCCCATGACCATAGAAATATAAGTTCTTTAAATGGAAAAATCCATAAGCGGGTTGCTTAAAGATTTTGAGCGCAAATTAAGGCGCGATAACAAGAAAATTCCAGACGCCATCAGCCGGGATTGGGAAAAGGTGCTGGGCCCTCGGTTTGCGGCTCAAGCCCGGATAATGGGCATAAAACAGAACGTGCTGACGGTTAAAGTCGCCTCAGCTCCGTTGTGTCAGGAACTGAATAATTTTTATAAGACAAGGCTTATTAAAGGCCTTAAGGAAACAGAAGCTGGAAGTAAAATAAGAGATATAAAGTTTACGTTATGAAAAAGAACAAAGAGGAAGAAGAACCGAAAAAATCCGGAACACAGGAACCGTCTGGGAAATATGATGCGACCAATATTAAGGTGTTGGGAGGCATCGAAGCCGTTCGAACCCGTCCGGCCATGTATATCGGCGATACCGGGGTTCGTGGCTTTCACCACTTGATTAACGAGGTGGTCGATAACAGTATCGACGAGGCCATGGGCGGCTACTGCAAAAACATCAAGGTTTTGATTCACGAGGGTGATAGCGTGAGTGTTATTGATGACGGCCGGGGTATTCCCGTGGATATGCATAAGGAACAGAAAAAATCCGCGCTGGAAGTGGTTATGACCATGCTTCACGCCGGGGGTAAATTTGACAAGAAAACATACAAGGTTTCGGGCGGTTTGCACGGCGTGGGTGTCTCGGTGGTTAACGCTCTTTCCGAATGGATGACCGTTGAGGTTTGGCGAGACGGGGCCGAGCACTTTCAGAGATATGAAGCCGGCCGGCCGGTTACAAAGGTGGAAAAGCGCGGAAAGACCAGCAAGCGAGGCACCAAGGTTACCTTCAAGCCGGACCGTAAAATATTTCCGGGCGACCTAAAATATAATTTTGATACAGTGTCCACCCGATTGAGAGAACTGGCTTTCTTGACCCCGGGAATATCAATCAGCCTGGCCGACGAGCGAAATGGGAAATCTGAAATATTTAAATACGAAGGCGGCATTAAGTCGTTTGTTGAACACCTCAATCAGAATAAGAAAAAAATCCACTCTGATGTGATATATTTTCAAAAGCAAGACGGCGATGTATACATAGAAGTGGCCATGCAATACAACGACAGCTACAGCGAGAACCTGTTTGCGTTTGCCAATAATATCCATACCATCGAGGGCGGCACCCACGTGAGCGGTTTTCGGACGGCTCTAACCCGGACATTCAATAATTACGGCAAAAACCAGGGGATGTTTAAAGAAGACGATAAACTGCCTATCGGCGACGACTACCGCGAGGGTTTGACTACGATAATAAGCTGCAAACTGCCTAATCCGCAGTTTGAGGGACAGACAAAAACAAAATTAGGCAACCAGGAAATCGAGGGGATTGTTCAGGCTCTGGTTAATGACGGGCTTTCTAGCTATCTTGAAGAGCATCCGGCAACGGCTAAGGGTGTAGTAAACAAGGTAACCACGGCGGCCCGGGCGCGTGAAGCAGCCCGAAAAGCGCGGGATTTAGCCCGGCGCAAGGATGCTTTATTTTCGGGCGGGCTACCCGGCAAACTGGCTGATTGTTCTTCGCGGGATGTTAGTTCGACAGAGCTGTTCATCGTCGAAGGTGATTCGGCCGGCGGCTCGGCCAAGCAGGGGCGCAACCGCCAGTTTCAGGCGATACTGCCGCTTAAGGGTAAAATACTTAACGTGGAAAAAGCGCGCATTGACAAAATGCTCGCTCACGAGGAAATAAGAATTATTATTACGGCTTTGGGAACGAGCATCGGCAAGGAGGAGTTTGATTACTCCAAACTGCGCTACGGTAAGATTATTATTATGACCGATGCCGACGTAGACGGTTCGCACATTCGGACATTGCTATTAACGTTCTTCTTTCGGCACATGCCCGACCTTATTACCAATGGGCATCTTTTTATTGCCCAGCCGCCGCTTTACAAAGTAAAGCACAAGAGCAAGGAAAAGTATGTTCTTTCAGAAAAGGAGATGCACCAATCTCTGATGGAGTTGGGGCTGGATGATACTTATCTGGAAATAAGCGAGGGCCGCAAAAAAATCCGGGTAGAAAAGACAGCCCTTAAACACCTGGCTGATAATATTGAGCGGCTGGAGGAATATATACGGGCCATTCAATCGAGATTGCGTGGAATATCAGCGCGCCAGTATTTCCTGGCTCGCGATGACAAAAGCGGGCGGCACCCGAGCTATTATACCTGTCTTCAGGCAGAAAATACGGAGACGCAGCACAGGTTTTTCCATACGGACAAGGAGTTGGATAAATACATTCGTGAGCAGGAGAAAAAACTAAAACAGGATTTGAATCTTCAGCTCATCGGCGCAGAATTTGAATTGGGTGAAGCGCCAAAATTATCAAAAAATAACAACGGGATACCGCTGAAATACCTGGAATTCCCCTACAGCAAGGAAATAGATAAACTGGTAAAGGATGTGGAAAAAAATGAAGTTTCGGCGATAGATTATTTCAGTAAACAAGTTACCGTTGATAAAGAAAAGAGTATCCGGGAGTTCCGGCTGGTTAATAAAGCCGGCGACGATCAAACGGTTATAGAGCTTGGGTCTTTGTCCGAAATGCTTAAAAATCTCCGGCGCATCGGACAAAGGGGCATGGATATCCAGCGTTATAAGGGCTTAGGCGAAATGAACCCGGAACAGCTCTGGGAGACCACTATGGATCCGACCCGCCGGACACTGCTTAAAATATCGCAGGAAGACCAGGCCAAAGCAGAAAACATATTTACAGTACTGATGGGCGAGGTAGTCGAACCCCGGCGTGATTTTATCGAGAAGTACGCGCTGGAAGTTAAATATCTGGACGTATAAAAGAAAGCGCCGGACAACCGGATTCTTGATATTCGAATAATATGTCAGATCACGAACACGCCGAATTTATTCCGATAGGTTTTTCCGTGCTAATTACTTCGGATAGCCGCTCGCCCAAAACAGACCTGACCGGCAAAATTATCACAAAACTTTTAACTGACAATGGCCATAAATGCATAAGTTTCGGTATCGTCCCGAATAAAAAAAATCTTATTCGGTTGGCTATAAAAAAACTGACTTTAAAGAAAAACATCAGGTTGATAGTAACCTCGGGCGGCACTGGCTGCGGGCGAAAGGATGTGACCATCGAAACCGTCCGGCCTTTTATTTCCAAGGAGCTCGATGGGTTTGGGGAACTATTCCGGGTCCTGAGTTATAAAGAAATCGGGTCCCGGGCATTAATGAGTCGGGCATTGATGGGCGTTGCCGGTGGCGACAAAATCATCGTGTGTCTGCCCGGCTCGCCCAACGCAGCCAAATTGGCCCTACGCAAACTGATTCTGCCGGAACTTAATCATCTTGTTTGGGAGCTTTCCAGGGCATAATTATTACAATCAAATTCTTTACAGCCCCGTTGTTTTATTTAGAATATCAGGCAAGCGCATTGTTTGATAAGGCGTTTTATTAAAGCGGGGCGTTGACTGCTAAAATAATACTTATGGCCGAAAAAAAACGTAAACAGCTGGGGCAAATACTCAAAGAAATGGAGATCGTTACCGAAAAGCAGATACAGGATACGTTGACTATTCAGAAGCAAAAAGGAGGGGCTATCGGGCGTATATTCGTCCAGCTGGGTTACGCCACCGAAGGAGAAGTCCTGCTTGCCTTGGGTGCGCAGGTGGGTATGGATGTGGTCATCCTGGATGAGGTGGAAATAAAACCAGACGTAATAGAAAAAGTTCCCGCCTCAATGGCTAAGGTTTTTAAAATCATTCCTATCAAATGGGAAAATAATACCCTGACCGTGGCCATGGCCAATCCTTTGAATTTAAGCGTTCTGGACGACCTGAAATTCATGCTCAGCAGCGACGTAAAAGGCGCCGTCAGCGATGAAGCTTCGGTTAACCGGGCGCTGGAAAAATATTATACCGAAGAAGAAACCCTGATGGACAGCGTTCTCAAGGAACTGGGCGACACCAGCGGCGTAACCAGCAGCAAAGACAAGGCGCTAAGCCTGGATAATATCCAACAGATGGCAGACCAGGCGCCGGTTAAAAAACTGCTCAGCCTGATTCTTCTTCACGCCATAAAAGACCAGGCGGCCGATATCCATTTCGAGCCGTTCGAAAAAGAATTTAAAATAAGATATCGGGTGGACGGTGTTTTGTACGAAATGGTTCCTCCGCCGCTGAACCTGGCATTGCCGTTGATTTCACGCATCAAGGTTCTGGCTAACATGAATATAGCCGAAACGCGCCTGCCACAGGATAACCGCATCGCGCTCAACGTCGGCGGCAAACCGATAGACGTCCGTGTTTCTACCCTGCCCACCATGTACGGCGAAAGCGTGGTTATGCGTATCCTTAACCGCGAAGTCGTATCGCTCGATCTTGAGAACATGGGCATCCGGGATGACGACCTTAAACAGATAAAAAATATTCTCAGCCTGCCGCACGGGGTCTTTATCGTGACCGGACCGACCGGATCTGGTAAAACTACAACCCTCTACGGCTGCCTCAATTATCTTAACGACGTTAAATGGAAAATAATCACTACTGAAGACCCGGTCGAATACGACCTGCCCGGGATTGTCCAATGTCCGATTAACGAAAATATAGGCGTGACTTATGGGGCATGCTTGCGGGCGATACTCAGGCAGGACCCGGATACCATACTGGTCGGCGAAATACGCGACCAGGAAACAGCCAGAATGGCCATAGAAGCCGCCCTGACCGGCCACCAGGTGATGACCACCCTGCATACCAACGATGCGCCCTCGACCATCGCGCGGATTTTAGACCTGGGCGTTGAGCCTTACCTTATTATGGCTACCCTTGAAGCCATCATCGCCCAAAGGCTGGTCCGCAAAATCTGCACTAAATGCAAGGAGGAAATCGAACCGACCGAGGAGATGCTCAGGGACCTTAATTTGAGCCGGGAAGAAGTGGAAGGGAAAAAATTCTATGCCGGCAAACGATGTCCGGCTTGCAACAACACCGGCTACAAAGGCCGGATGGCCCTGTTTGAGATATTGCTGGTAAACGAAAAGATAAAACAAATGGTGCTGGAAAACGTCTCGGTGGAAAAAATCCGTATGGCCGCCCGCGAACACGGAATGAGAACGCTGAGAGAAAACGGCCTTTTGGCTATTTACGACGGACAAACAACAGCGGAAGAAGTCATCCGCGAAACACTTTCTGCCGAATCCGCTTAATTATAATAAAAGCAACCCATTTATCCCCTGTTATCATAACCGCAACGATAATCAAAGCTTAAGCGGACCGGGTGTACCTGCGACAGACATCAGGGGCGGCAAGGACGACAAATCCGGCCAGCCGGACAAGAAGAATAAATAACGGGGAAAAGTAGGTGTGTCGCTGGATAAATATTTTCGGTTACCCCCACCCCATACTATCCGAAGGATACTCCTATGCTATCCGGGGGGTACTCCTATACTATCCGAGAGGTAATCCGATACTATCCGGGGGATAACCCCATACTATTCGGGGAATACTCCCATACCATCCGAGGGGTAATCCCATACTATCCGAGGAATACTCCCATACCATCCGAAAGATAATCCCATACTATCCGAGGAGTACTCCTATGCTATCCGAAGGGTACTCCTATGCTATCCGGGGGGTAATCCTATACCATCCGGGAGATAATCCCATACCATCCGGCGGGCTATCCTATACGATGGGGTGGGGCGTCTTATGCCATCCGATACCCCACCCTATGTTATACCCCACCCTACCCCCCACCCCCCTGACAGGTTTTTGCTCTAAGGGATTATGAAATAATGGGTTATGTCAAATTCCGGGCGTTTTCGGTAGCAGGAGGCCCGCCTGACCGGACGGGCAGGGAGGTTAAAATCACCTGTTTTTGATGCTCTACCCCTCGTACTGGTATTGTTTGCGTTCGGCCTCGGTCAGGCAGATGTATTTGTCGCCTTTGGTCTTTTCCGAGAACTCGATAGCGGACGTGGACCAGCTGGTGGACCTGTCAACCTTTATTCCGGCTACGGCGCAGGCGGTGGTGCTGGAGATGCAGTTCAACGCCATGAGCGTCCCGGCCAGTATGGAGCAGATACTGACCGTGCTTGGCCGCAGGGCCGGGATGAACTTCGGGTCAAGCACTATCCATCATATTTGGCAAAACATCGTGGGCTTTAACAATAATTCTTATAAGGAGTGTATACTTGCCACGGATACACTTAGACAGATTCGGGTATTAGCCACTAAAAACGGCGTGTTCACAAGTATCAATATTTGGATAAGAGGTTGGATAGAATGATTATCCCACTCCACTTCGTTTCGGGGATCTAAGTGGCTGTCCCTAAAGGGAGGCCAGTAGGCTCTAACGCTTCTTCGTTGCTAACAGCCACTAAGAGGTTACATTGAGTGACAAGAGACATAAGACCAGAGACAGGTTAAGGCGCTGAGCCGGGCTCAGCGCCTGGGGTTATTTATCCCGGGGAGAAGTCGAATATTTCTCTTGACAATACCGCCTCGGACGGATTATCTACGGTAACCGTATAGAAACAATAAAATGCGATGTGTCGCCGGATAATCAGGCGCAGATAAACATATAAAATCTATGGATAATTTTTCCGATACAGAATTGATCGCTTTATGTAAGACAGGTTCGGAAAAGGCTTTTACGGTTCTTTATCAACGCTACCGCCAGACGGTAATAAATTTCGCCTACCAGATGTTGGGAGACTCCGACCTTGCCTCTCACGTGCTTCAGGATACTTTTGTCTATGTCTTCAGGAAGATAGCAGAATATCAACCAACCGCCAAATTTTCCACCTTTCTTTTTACGGTTGTCAGGCATATTTGTATTAATATTCTTGATAAAGACAAGCGTAGAAAAGAGATACCGCTTGAAGAATGGCGTAATATTATTGCTGTCAGGGATGCGCCCGACCCGCTTGATTCGCTCCAAAAGGATGAATTAAACAGGTTCGTTAAATTGGAATTGGAACGGCTGCCATTATTATATCGAGAGGTTATTGTTCTGAAGATTATCCAGGGCCTTCAATATGACGAAATAAGCGAAATTATCGAGTGCCCTGTCGGCACGGTAAAATCAAGGCTGCATAACGGGCTGGAATTATTAAGAAATAGTTTATATGATAAGGTAAAAAATACCGATTTCCGTGAACGAATTCACCCCTAAGTTGCTTAATATATAGAATGGTATGCCTGGCAGGTTGCCCAACCCCGCCGGGGTTGTTCGGGCGGGCCCAGGACTTTTGGTGGGGCTCAAACTGCCAGAGTAAAGGAATAAGTATGCAATGCAACGATATTTTTAACGATTTCTTAGATGACTTTATTGAGGGACGCCTGCCGACCGAAACGGCCAAAGACATTACCGACCATTTGGCTGTCTGCAACCAGTGCCGCCAGCGATGTGGGCAGTTGAAGTCTTTTCGTGATGCGTTGCGGGGTTTTCCGGAGTTAAATAAGCAGGTTGTTATACCGGAAGACATAGACCACTCTATCCACCAGAAGATTTTAGAGATGGCCGCCGAGCGCCGGACGAAACGAATAGTTAAAAAGCCCAGATATTTTATTACTACGCTTGCGTCAGCCGCGGTGATTTTGGTGGCGCTAGTCGGCTATATGTTATTCCAGCCGGCCGGAATACCAGCCAGCCTGCTCTATGCGATGGAAGAGGATCACCAATTATTTGTCAAAGGCGATGTTAAAATAGACCGGGAAACGACTGTCCCGGAAGAATTAAGCGGTTATTTTCGGCAGAATAATCTATTGAGTATGAAACAATGCTGCTGTTCTTTGCTTTGTTACAATCAAAATATCCAGTTGAAGGGGGGGCGGATAGGCGGAAAAGACCAATGTCCCTGCGCTGCGATTTATGCTTACTACAATAATATTCCGGTTTCGTTCTTTATCTGGGACCGGGCAATTCCGGGCGTGGACACCAAGGGTAAAATCACGCTGGGCCGGACCGGCGAATACAATGCCGCCATGAAACAGATTGGCGAACGTACCATCGGCGTAATAGCCAAGCTTGATAAAAACCAGGTTGCCAAACTACTGGAAGACATAAAAACATTAAACAGTTGTAACTGCGGATGTAGATAATCCAAAATGATTTCAAGAAGGGAGGCGTTGCGTATATGAAGTTGATACTGATGCTGGTCTTGTTGGCCGGATTTGTTTTCTTGAGCGTATCCTGCCGGAGTGCGGATAATCACGGACCCCAGCACCAACCGGCTCATTCGGGATGTCACTAAAACCGTATAAAGAAAGAAAGGAATAATATGAAAAACAGATTGAAACTGCTGACCGGAACAACGATATTTTTATTGGTACTGGCTGGGGTATATGTTTATGCCTGTTGCGGCGAGCCTGATACAGTGGATTCTCAGGCGGCTTCTTCGGGTAAAACGCAAGCAGATACGGCTAAAACAAAAACTGTCGATGACCCGAACAGCCCGGAGGGTTTATTAAAAACCGCCGCTAAAATATTGGGTGATGCCCATAAATCAAATACGCCCGAAGCGAGGAACGCTTTAATGACGCATAGCCAGAAAATGTTGACCAAGGCGCTGGAAATGGTAACCAAATGTAATGAGATGCTGGCCGGCGATAAACCGGATACGGCAGCGATTGTTGCGTCAAACGAAACCGCCCTGAAGCTGATGAAAAAAGCTGCGGAATTGATGGAAAAGTACAACACACTATTGTCCAGGGACGCCGCGAAAACGCCGGATGAACGAATATGGTACGTCTGTCCTATGAACTGTTCCACAGCCGATAAACCGGGCAAGTGTCCCAAGTGCGGGATGAACCTGGTCAAAAAGGAACCGGCGGAAAAAGCTATCTATGCCTGTCCGATGGGTTGTGTTGCACCGGTTGATAAGCCGGGTAAATGCCCCAAATGCGGAATGAACCTGGTTAAAAAGGAATCTTCGGAAAAGGCCGTGTATGCCTGTCCGATGAACTGCGAGACGTCCGATAAACCGGGCAAATGCTCCAAGTGCGGGATGAACCTGGAAAAGAAATAAGCATATGAAATGGCTGATAAAAATACCGGGGATTTTGACGCGTTGGCTTCCGTGCGCATTGCTGATATTGGCGGTAGCCAGCTGTTCCACTCCGGCCGAGCATTCTGACCTTGAGCGGACAATGGAGCGATACCGGCCGCGCGACCGTAAACCGAGTCTACCGGCGCTGACCGCCACCAGCCCGGTTTCTGATTTCATTACTTATGCCGTTCTCAACAATCCCCGGGCCGAAGCCGCATTCTACGACTGGAAAAGCACCGTTGAGGAAATAGCCGTGGCCGGCTCGTGGCCTGACCCGCAGTTAACATTGAGCGCCGAGATAGACCGGGTGGTGATGAAAACGCTCATCGGCTTTATGCAGGAAATCCCCGGCCCGGGCAAACTAGCGCTCCGGGCCGAGACCGTTTCCGCCCAGGCCCAGAAAAAGCGCTATCTCTTCGAGGAAGAACTCCTTAAAACAGCCTTTGAGATCAAACAGGTGTATTACCAGGTGTTCTTGCTCAAGGAAAAAATACGGCTGACCAAAGAGCTGGTCGCATTGGCCGATGCCCAGGCCGGTTCGGCCAGGGCCGGATTCCAGACCGGTTTGAACCGGGTTGATGATGTGACTATGGTCCGCTCAGAGCAGGACCGTTTGTATAACGAATTGGCCAACCTGGAAGATTCGGCTAAGCCGTTGATGGCTCGTTGGCGCGGCGTGCTGGGCATCCCGCCCGGGAATGAAAACCCGCCTCTGCCGGAAGCCGCACTGCCCGCAAACACGCTGCCTCAGGATTCTGATTTATTGAAAGAGGCGCTGGAGAATAACGTCCAGCTCAAAGCCCTGGCCGCTGAAATCAGGCAGGCCCAGGCGCTGGTGGAGCTGGCTTACAAAGGCAACGTTCCGGACTTTGGGGTCGGTTTGGCGCTGGATGCACAGAAAACGCCGATGACCCAGATGCCGGAACTGAATATGACTTTTCCAATCTGGCGCAAAAGGATTGGCGCCGAAATCGCCGCCGCCCGGGCCCGGAAAAGACAGGCCCAGGCCGAACTCAAGGCCGAAGAGATAAATCTGTCCGTCCTGCTGGCCGAGAAAACATTCACCTGGCGCCAGCTTCAGCGGGAAAGCCTGCTTATTTCCGAACAGCTCATTCCCCGGGCAAAACTAAATGCTGACAGCCTTAACGCTGAATATAAAACCGGCCAAACAACGATGACCAATTGGCTCAACGCCCGGCGCGAATTGGTTGAATTATTAATCCGCCTGGCCGAGGCCAACGCCGAACGCGAAACGGTTTTCGCCGAAATAACATTGATGGCTGCCAGCCGCAGCCCGGCTGAAATCGCCAGAATATTTGCGCCCGAATAAAGGAGAAAATCACTATGAAATACCTCAAGTGGCTGATAATCACAATCCTGCTGATTGTTCTTGGCCTGGCCGCACTGTTCACCTCCAGTTATAACAAAATCGACAAGGGCGGTTCGACGCAAATCAAGGCTGGTGCCGCGGTCCAGATGTACCATTGCCCGATGCATCCGTCCTATGTGGCCGACAAGCCGGGTGATTGCCCCATCTGCAATATGAAGCTGGTGCCTTTCAGTCCCGCCGGCGCCGGCGCAACCAGCACTGTCCCCGGCCAAGCGGCAGTTAACATTACGGCTCAGCAGGAACAGCTCATCGGCCTGAAGACATCTATGGTCCTCAAGCGCGACTTAACGGCCCTGGTCCGGGCCAGCGGACGGGTGGCCTACGACCCGGAACTTTACGTGGCCATTGCCGAATACCGACGCGTGGCCGAAACCAAAGACTCCCAGCTCATCAGGTCTGTAGCGTTGAAACTCCGCCAGATGGGCCTGTCCGAAGAGCAAATCAAAGAACTGGCCCAGCGGAGCGGGTCGGATTCATCCAACAACCTGTTACTGTCCAGGCCGGGCGGCACCGTTTGGGTCTACGCCCAGATTTACGAACACGAAATCGGGCTGGTCAAGGCCGGACAGGTCATTACCGCCAGTTCCATCGCGTTGCCGGGCAAGACTTATTCCGGCCCCATCAAGGCCATTGATTCCATCCTGGACAAACAGACCCGCACCCTGCGCGTCCGGGCCGAGGTGTCCAACCCCGAAGGCTTGCTTAAGCCGGAGATGTACCTGGACGTTATCATCAACGCCGGGCTGGGCAACAAGCTGGCCGTGCCCCAGGAGGCGGTTCTTAATACCGGCACCCGGCAGCTGGTCTTTGTTAAGACCGGCCCGGGCATCTACGAACCCAGGGAGATAAAAACCGGCCAAACGGCCGAAGGCTATTACGAAGTCCTAGCCGGCCTGGCCGAGATGGAAGAGGTCGTCACCGCGGCCAACTTCTTCATTGACTCGGAATCCAAACTCAAAGCCGCGCTTCCCGCAGCCGGGCAACAAGAACATAAACACGGCGGAGATTAAATGCTTAAAACCATCGTTGCGTTTTCGGCCGACAACAAATTCCTGGTGTTGATCTTCGCGGCTATCGCCGTGGCCGGAGCGGTCTATACCGTGCAGAACATCCCGCTCGACGCCATTCCCGACCTGTCCGACACCCAGGTCATCGTCTATTCCCGCTGGGACCGCAGTCCGGACATCGTCGAAGACCAGGTTACCTATCCGATTATTACCGCCTTGCTCGGCGCGCCCAAGGTCAAGGCCATCCGGGGCTTTTCAGACTTTGGATTTTCTTTCGTTTACATTATTTTCCAGGACGGCACCGACATCTACTGGGCCCGTTCCCGGACGTTGGAATACCTCAGCAAAATACAGTCCAGCCTGCCCGAAGGCGTCAAGACCCAAATCGGCCCGGACGCCAGCGGCATCGGCTGGGTTTACCAATACGCACTGGTCGACAAGAGCGGACAGAACAGCCTGTCCGACCTGCGTTCATTCCAGGACTGGTACCTGAAATATTATATCCAGAGCGTGCCCGGCGTGTCCGAAGTGGCCACCGTCGGCGGCTACCAGAAACAATACCAGGTTAACATCAACCCTAACGCTCTTGTTGCTTACAACGTGCCGCTGACCAAGGTTATCGAGGCCGTCCGCAACGGTAACAATGACGTAGGCGGCCGGCTGGTCGAATTCAGCGGCGCCGAATATATGGTCCGCGGCCGCGGCTACATCAAGTCCGTTGACGATATTGCCAATATCGTTATCAGCATTGACGTCAACGGCACGCCCGTGCTGGTCAAGAACGTCGGCCGGGTGGAGCTCGGTTCGGACATCCGCCGCGGCGTGGCCGACCTGGACGGCATCGGCGATACCGTCGGCGGCATCGTCATCATCCGCCAGGGCGAGAACGCGCTCAACGTCATCAACCGCGTCAAGGCCCGGATAGACGAAATCCGGCCGTCCCTGCCCAAGGGCGCCGAAATCGTTACCACCTACGACCGCTCCGAGCTCATCATCGAATCCATCGGCACCCTCAAAGCCGAGCTGGTTCTCCAGATGATAGTGGTCAGCCTGATGATCCTGATATTCCTCTGGCATATTCCCTCGGCCCTGGTGCCCATCATCACCATACCGGTCTCCTGCCTGCTGGCTTTTATTCCCATGTATTTTATGGGGCTGACCTCGAACATAATGTCGCTGACCGGCATCGCCATCTCCATCGGCGTGCTGGTGGACGGCGCCATAATCGAGGTCGAGAACGCCTACAAGAAAATGGAATTATGGATCGAAGGCGGCCGCCAGGGCGACCCGCACCAGATCCGCATCCGCGCCCTGCAGGAAGTGGCGCCCTCGGTCTTCTTCTCGCTCCTGGTTATTGCCGTGGCCTTCATACCTGTTTTTACCCTCTTGGACCAGGAAGGCCGGCTCTTCAAGCCGCTGGCCTATACCAAGAACCTGACTATGGCCATCGCCGCGCTGCTGGCCATCACCCTAGACCCGGCCATCAGGCTGCTCTTTATGCGCATGGACGACTTTAAGTTCCGGCCCAAATGGATTGCCTGGCCGGTCAACCAAATTCTGGTCGGCAAATATTACAAGGAAGAAAATCATCCGGTCAGCAAATGGCTCTTTCGGATTTACGAGCCCGTTTGCCGTCTGGTGCTGAAACATCCCAAGACCGTTATCATCACCGCCCTGGCCCTGATGGCCGTGACCGTCCCAATCTATTTCAAGCTCGGCTCCGAATTCATGCCGCCGTTGAACGAAGGCAGCATCCTTTATATGCCCACCACGCCGCCGGGCATCTCGGTTACCGACGCCCAGAAGATACTCCGGATCCAGGACCAGATCATCAAGAGCGTGCCCGAGGTCCAGAGCATCTTCGGCAAGGCCGGCCGGGCCGACACGGCCACCGATCCGGCGCCGTTCTCGATGATGGAAACGACCATCGTCCTGAAGCCCAGGGACCAGTGGCGAAAGGTCGACCGTTGGTATTCCGGACTGCCCGAAATCCTGCAGAGACCCTTCCGTCCCGTCTGGACCGACCGGATAACCTGGGAAGACATCATCAACGAGCTCGACGCCAAGATGCAGCTGCCCGGCGTGGTCAACTCCTGGACCATGCCCATCAAGGCCCGGGTGGACATGCTTTCCACCGGCGTACGCACGCCCGTCGGCATCAAAATCTTCGGAGCCGACCTCAAGGAGATAGAAAAAATAGGACTGCATTTGGAAGCCATCCTCAAGGAAGTGCCCGGCACCCGGAGCGTCTACGCCGAGCGTGTCACCGGCGGCTATTTCCTCGACTTCGATCTCAGGCGCGACCAGCTGGCCCGCTACGGCCTGAGCGTGGCTGAAGCCGAGATGGTCATTATGTCCGCCATCGGCGGTGAAGGCGTCACCACCGCCATCGCCGGACGTGAACGTTACTCTGTTAACGTCCGTTACGCCCGCGAGCTCAGGGACGACCTGGACGAACTCAAGCGCGTGCTGGTACCGACTACCGGCCCTGTTAGAAGCGGACAGCAACCTAATATGCAAATGCAAACCGACTCCGGCGCTTCTAACGGGGTGTCCGCCCAGATACCGCTGGCCGCCATCGCCGACATCAGCTTCTCCACCGGTCCGGCTATGGTCCGCGACGAGAACAGCTTCCTGGCCGGATATGTTTACGTTGACGTCAAGGACCGCGATATCGGTGGCTACGTCACCGAGGCCAAGGCCAGGGTCGACCGGGAACTGCCGCCCACGCCCGGCTACTCGCTTCTCTGGAGCGGCCAATACGAGAACATGCTTCGGGTCAAGGAACGGCTTAAAGTGGTCATCCCGCTGACCCTGCTGATAATATTCGTCCTGCTCTACATCAACACCAAATCCACCATCAAGACCCTGATAGTCCTGACCGCCGTGCCGTTCTCGCTCATCGGCGCCGTTTGGTTCCTCTACCTGCTTGGCTACAACGTCTCCATCGCCGTTTGGGTCGGTATGATTGCCCTGATGGGGCTGGACGCCGAGACCGGCGTGTTTATGCTCCTGTTTCTTGATATGTCCTATTACGACAGCGTCCGCAAGGGCAGGATGAAGACCTACTCCGACCTGATCGAGGCGGTGGTGCACGGCGCGGTCAAGCGCATCCGGCCCAAGATGATGACCGTCGGCACCACCTTCATCGGTCTGATTCCGATAATGTGGTCCATGGGCACCGGCGCCGATATGATGAAACGCATCGCCGCTCCTATGGTCGGCGGGTTGGTTACCAGCTTCATACTCGAACTGCTGGTCTATCCGCCGGTCTACACATTATGGAAATGGAAGTTTCAGATGAAGAAAGGCGCGGTCGACGTGTCTAAACTGCCCATTCCCGAACTGAAAGAGCATTGATATCTAAATCTACCACGAAGATTCGAAATAAATGAAATAAGAAAAAGAATAATTACGGACGCGTTTATTCTTTCTGGCCAAGCATTTCGTCTTTCGTGATTTCGTGGTAAAATATTGACAAAATAAATAAATTCTTTGTATTCTTTGTGGTAATTATTCCGCGTAGTTATTGGAAAGATTATCTATGCTCAAGAAAATAATCTGGTTGGTGGTCGCCTTCGGCCTTATAGGACAGCAGGCGGTGGCTCAGTTTATGGGCAAGGAGCTCGGACCGGGCTGGGAGGCGCTGGTGCCCGGGCTGGCCATCTTCGGCGCGGCGTTTGTATTATCCTGGGCGGCCGAACTGGCCCAGATGGAAATCCCACAGGCCCTGGCCCTGGCCTTCCTGGCCCTGATTGCGGTCGTGCCCGAATACGCCGTAGACATCTACTTCGCCTGGACGGCCGGCACCAACCCCGAATACATCCATTACGCCACGGCTAATATGACCGGCGCCAACCGGCTGCTCATCGGCCTGGGCTGGCCGGTGGTGCTCTTCGCTTATTACCTGTCTACCCGCAAGACGCACATCGAGCTGGAACCGACGCATCGGATAGAACTTCTGGCCCTGCTAGCCGCCACCTTTTACTCCTTCTTCATTCCCATCAAGGGTTCTATCTCGATGATAGACTCCATCGTTTTGCTGACCATCTTCGTATTCTATATCATCGCCGCCGGCCGGGCGCACCACGTCGAGCCGGAACTGGAAGGCCCGGTGGAACTCTTCAGCAAGGGCTCGCGCCTGTTCCGCTGTATCATCACCGTGTTTTTCTTCATCCTGGCCGGGTTCACCATCTACGTCTCGGCCGAACCGTTTGCCGAAGGCCTGCTGGCCAGCGGCAAGGCCTGGGGCGTCAACGAGTTTGTGCTGGTCCAGTGGCTGGCCCCGCTGGCTTCCGAGTCGCCCGAGTTCATTGTGGCCATCATCTTCGCCACCCGGGCCATGGCCGGCGCCTCCTTGGGCACCCTGGTCTCGTCCAAGGTCAACCAGTGGACACTGCTCATCGCCTCCCTGCCCATCGCTTATTACCTGGGCGGCGGCTCTTTTACCGGAATGAAACTGGACAGTATGCAGACCGAAGAAATCTTCCTGACCGCGGCCCAATCGCTCTTCGCCATATTCATCCTGGCCAACTTCAGGTTCAGTATGCTCGAAGCGCTTACATTGATAGTGCTCTTCACTACCCAGCTGGTCATCCCGCTGGTGATGCCGTCGCTGATGCCCGGCCTGCCGCCGGAACAGTTGCAGGAGCTGGAGATAAAGGCCCGGATGTCCTATGGCGGATTGTATATCGGCCTGACCATATTGCTGGTGATGTTATCTTATAAACGGCGAAATGCAATACTCTGTCTGATTCAACCCAGCAGACGGCGAGATTGAACTAATGAAACAGTGACTTGAAGAGACTTGTAAAAGACTCTAACACCTTATGGTATAAAATTATAAATATACTTGAAAATATAATTAATATTGTCTCTTAAGAGTCTCTTATTAGTCCCTGTTAAACCGTAGTTTTAATCTGTGTAATCAGCGGCTCGTATTAGTTCGTGGTAAAACTATGAAAAAAGCCATTATCATCGGGGCGACCTCGGGCATCGGCCGGGAGCTGGCCAAAATCCTGGCTCAGAATGATTACCTGGCCGGCATCGCCGGCCGGAGGGTTGAACTGCTGGCCAGCCTGCAGAAAGAGATTCCCGCCAAGACGCACATCAAAAGAATTGACGTTACCCAGACCGCCGAGGCCGTGGGTTTTTTGGATGAACTCATCAAAGAGATGGACGGAGTAGACCTGGTCGTCATCAGCGCCGGGGTCGGCCATATAAATCCCGACCTGAATTGGGAACTGGAAAAAGAGGCTATAGATGTCAACGTGGCCGGGTTCACGGCCCTGGCCGGCGTGGTCTTCCGGCATTTAATCCAACAGCGTTCCGGCCATCTGGTCGGCATCTCCTCAATCGGGGCCATCAGGGGTGCCGGCGTATTTACCTGGATACCCGACTATACCCAGGCCGGCAGTTATGAAGTGACCTTTAAGGCAACAACCAACGGTTTGTCAGACACCAAGACCATAACTATCACGGTTAATAATGTAGACAGAGCCCCTGTATTAACCTTACCCGGAAATCAGGCCGTGAATGAGAACCAGCTTTTGACATTTACGCTATCAGCCACAGACCCGGATGGTGATGTGATAAATTATTCAATGACCCCGGTGCCGACCGGCGCGGCATTAGATTCAACCACAGGTGTATTTTCCTGGATGCCTGATTACACCCAGTCAGGTAATTACACGATAACATTCACGGCAACAGCCAATCTTTTGACCGATGCCAAGACCATAACTATCACGGTAAACAATATAGACAGGGCGCCGATATTGACCTCACCCGGCAACCAGACTGTCAATGAGAACCAGCTCTTGACATTTACACTATCAGCGATTGATCCTGACGGCGATGCCATAATCTACTCAATGGCGCTGACCCCAACCGGAGCGAATTTAAATGCGATTACAGGCATCTTTTCCTGGACACCGGATTATGACCAGTCAGGGAGTTATGAAATAGCTTTCAAGGCTACGGCCAATAGCCTGTCAGATACCAAAACCGTGACCATAACGGTGAATAATGTGGACCGGGCTCCGGTTTTGGCATCCCCGGGCAACCAGACCGTAAATGAGAACCAGCTTCTGACCTTTACACTATCAGCCACAGACCCGGACGGCGATGTGATAAGTTATTCAATGATGCCGGCGATAACCGGAGCTATCCTGAACGAAACGACAGGCGCATTCAGCTGGATGCCTGACTATACCCAGTCCGGCAGCTATGAAGTAACTTTCAAGGCCACAGCCAACGGCTTGTCAGATACCAAGGTCGTGACTATAACAGTAAATAACGTGGACAGGGCGCCGGTTTTAGTTTCACCGGGTAACAAGAGTGTGAACGAGAATCAGCTCCTGACCTTTACGCTATCTGCAACAGATCCGGACGGAGATGCCACAACCTATTTAATAGAAGCTGCCCCAACAGGTGCAACATTAGATGCCGCAACGGGTGTGTTCAGCTGGACGCCGGATTATACCCAGGCCGGTAGTTATGAAGTAACCTTCAAGGCAACGGCCAATAGCCTGGTAGACACTAAGACCATAACGATAATAATTAATAACGTGGATAGGGCACCGGTACTGGCCTCGCCCGGCAACCAGACCGTAAACGAAAGCCAGCTTTTAACATTCATCCTGTCCTCAAACGACCCGGACGGGGACAACATAACGTATTCAATGATTCCTGTGCCAACTGGAGCGACGTTGGATGTCGCAACAGGCGCATTTGCCTGGACACCCGACTATACACAGGCCGGCAGTTATGAAGTAACCTTTAAGGCAACGGCTAATAGCCTGTCAGACACCAAGACTGTGACTATTACGGTAAATAATGTGGACAGGGCTCCGGTACTGGTTTCACCGGGCAATCAGGTTGTTAATGAGGGGCAGTTGCTTACCTTTACATTATCAGCCACAGACCCGGATGGCGATACCATAGTATATTCAATGTCGCCTGTCCCGGCCGGGGCGGCGCTGGATACCGCAACAGGAGTGTTCAGTTGGACGCCGGACTATGGCCAGACCGGCAATTACACGGTGACCTTTGTTGCCGCGGCCAATGGATTAACGGATTCGAAGGTAATAATCATAACGGTAGGCGATGTGGACAGGCCGCCGGTTTTGACATCGCCTGGCAATAAAACTGTAAATGAAAATCAGCTCCTGACCTTTACGCTGTTAGCTACAGACCCGGATAGCGATGCCATAACTTATTCGATGACACCGGCGATAACCGGAGCTGTCTTGAACGAAACGACAGGCGTATTCAGTTGGACGCCTGACTACACCCAGGCCGGCAGCTATGAAATGACCTTCAAGGCCACATCCAACAGCCTGTCAGACACCAAGACCGTGACCATAACGGTAAATAACGTGGATAGGGCGCCGGTTCTGACATCTCCGGGTAATAAGAGCGTGAATGAGAACCAGCTTCTGACCTTTACGCTGTCAGCTACAGACCCGGACGGCGATGCCATAACCTATTCAATGACGCCGGCGATAACCGGAGCTGTCCTGAACGAAACGACAGGCGCATTCAGCTGGACGCCTGATTACACCCAGGCCGGCATTTATGAAGTGACCTTCAAGGCCACATCCAACAACCTGTCAGATACCAAGACTGTGACCATAACAGTAAATAACGTGGACAGGGCTCCGGTTCTGGTCTCACCTGGCAATCAAGCTGTTGATGAGAACCAGCTCCTGACCTTTATGCTATCCGCCACAGACCCGGATGGCAATACCATAGCGTATTCAATGGCGTCTGTTCCAACCGGTGCGACGTTGGATGCTGCGACAGGCGTATTCAGCTGGATCCCCGACTACACCCAGGCCGGCAGCTATGAAGTGGCATTCAAAGCCACAGCCAATGGTATGTCAGACACCAAGACTGTGACTATAACAGTAAATAACGTGGATAGGTCTCCGGTTTTGACTTCACCCGGCAACCAAAGCGTAAACGAGAATCAGCTCCTGACCTTCACGCTGTCTGCTACGGACCCGGATGGGGATACGGTTGCTTACAGCATGACGCCGGTCATAATAGGCGCAGCGCTTAATGCCGATACAGGTGAATTTATCTGGACACCGGATTATGACCAGTCAGGGAGTTATGAAGTGACATTCAAGGCCACAGCCAACGGTCTGTCAGATACAAAAACCGTAATTGTCACGGCGAATAATGTAGATAGGGCGCCGGTATTAGTTTCTCCGGACAATAAGAGCGTAAACGAGGACCAGCTCTTGACATTCACTCTGTCCGCAACCGATCTGGACGGGGATAGCATAACATATTCAATGACTCCTGTGCCGACCGGCGCGGTATTAAATGAGATGACAGGCGTATTTACCTGGACGCCTGACTACACCCAGGCCGGCAGTTACACGGTGACATTTACCGCCACAGCCAATCTTTTGACTGACACTAAAACTATAACCATAACGGTAGATAACGTGGATAGGTCGCCGGTATTGGCTTCCCCGGGTAATCAGGTCGTTAATGAAGCCCAGCTTCTACCCTTTATATTATCAGCTACGGATCCGGATGGTGATGCCATAACATACTCTATGACGCCGACGCCAACTGGAGCTGATTTGAACGTGACCACTGGTATTTTTTTATGGACACCGGATTATGATCAAGCCGGGAGTTACGAAGTGATCTTCAAGGCCACAGCCAACGGCCTGTCAGACACTAAGACTGTAATCATAACGGTAAATAACATAGACAGGGCTCCGGTGCTGGTCTCGCCTGGCAACCAGGCCGTAAACGAAAACCAGCTCCTGACCTTCACGCTCTTGGCTATGGATCCGGATGGCGATGCCATAACCTATTCAATGACGTCCGCAATTATTAATGCGGTATTGGATGAGTCAACCGGCGTATTTAATTGGATGCCTGATTATACTCAGGCCGGCAGCTATGAAGTAATCTTTAAAGCTACAGCCAAAGATCTGTCAGACACCAAGACCGTGACCATAACGGTAAATAACGTGGATAGAGCACCAGTACTGACTTCTCCCGGTAACCAGGCCATAAACGAAAACCAGCTCTTGACCTTTATACTTTCTGCGGCAGACCCGGACGGCGATGTGATAACTTATTCAATAATGCCGATGCCAGTCGGCGCGATATTAGATTCTGCCACAGGTTTGTTTAATTGGACGCCTGATTATAACCAATCCGGTAACTATGGAATAATTTTTAACGCCACAGCCAACGGGCTTTCAGACTCTAAAACCATAACTATTACAGTAAATAATGTGGATAGGGCTCCGGTATTGACATCACCCGGCAACCAGGTCGTAAATGAAAACCAATCTTTGACTTTTGCGCTGTCGGCTGTTGATCCGGACGGCGATATTGTAACGTATTCGATGGAATCAATCCCGGTAGGCGCGATGTGGAATTCCACGACGGGTATTTTCGACTGGACACCCGGTTATACCCAGGCGGGCAGTTATGATGTGACATTTATGGCTATGGCCAACGGTTTATCAGACAGCAAAACCATAACCATAACCGTTAATAACGTGGACCAGGCGCCGGCCTTAAGCATACCGGGTAACCAGATTGTGGATGAAAATCAGATCCTGATATTTACTATTTTTGCTGCGGACCCGGATGGTGATGTCGTAACTTACTCAATGGATCCGCCCGTTCCGACAGGAGCTGTTTTGAATCCTGCTACCGGCGAATTCATCTGGCAGCCCGACTATACCCAGGCCGGGAGTTATGAAATGACGTTTAGGGCCGCAAGTAACCTTCTTGTCGACACCAGAGTTATGACCATAATGGTAAATAACGTGGATAGGTCTCCGGTTCTGGTTTTGCCCGGCAATCAAACTGTAGATGAGAATCAGTTACTGACTTTTGCGCTGTCAGCTACAGACCCGGATGGGGATATCATAACCTATTCAATGATGCCGATGACGGCCGGTGCGAATCTGGATCCGATTACAGGCGTATTTTCCTGGACCCCTGATTATACCCAGGCCGGCAATTATGATGTGACATTTATGGTTACAGCCAACGGTTTGTCGGACACACAAACAGTAATCATAATCGTCAATAATGTTGACCGGGCGCCGGTATTGGTCTTACCCGGCAACCAGAGCGTGGATGCAAACCAGTTCCTGACCTTTACAGTATCAGCTGTAGATCCGGATGGTGATGCCGTAACCTATTCAATGGAGCCGACCCCGATAGGAGCAACATTAGACCCCAACACCGGTTTATTCAACTGGACACCGCAAAGCTGGCAAGAGGGCAGTTACGACTTAACTTTTATAGCCACGGCCAATGGATTATTCGATTCCAAGATGATAAATATCAAGGTTCTCCATCCGATAGCCCGGCTGGAAATCACCAACGTCCCGGTACAGGCCATGGTTGGTCAGTGGATATTCGCGACGGTCAGGTATCTTGATGCCCAGAATCTCCCGGTTACGGTCACCGGCAGGACCGTGGTGATTACGCTGACCGGTCCGGCCATAGACCAGGATGGCCAGCCTCTGACGTCTACCTACAATCTGGAATTTAACGACACATCAGAAGTTACCACCACATTTGCCTTTACCACAACCGGTCCGCAGATGATGAACGCTAGTGATATAGTCAACCCGATGGTATTTATGGATAACAAATCCGTCAACGTCACAAACGCCCCGATGTTGGTGGCAAAGACCGGTGGTGATAATCAGCAGGGACTGGTCAATACCATGTTGTCTGATCGGTTCAGCGTGCGTTTGACTGACGCCTTCAGCAACCCGGTTCCCCAGATGTCCACCATCGAGTTCCAAGTCATTAAAGGCAGCGGCCTTTTTGCCGACCCGCCCTCTAAAACAGAATTGGAAAAGGCCTATAACGACCACAAAGGTAAAAACTCAAAAGTCCCGGTAAAATCCGAACAGCCCAAATTTAACGGTTATCAATTGCCTTACGAAGCCACAGGTACTGAATTCCGGATCAAGGATAACCCCGTTTCGCCTAATCTCAAGATTACCTCCAGCCAGCCGATACATCTCTGGCTCACGGCCGTGGCTAACGCTGTGTCTCTGCATATCGAGCCGCTTGCCGGTTCCGCCGGCCAGGCCGATATCACCGTTAACGGCATCGGCGATTTCTTCAAGACAACCGATACCATATACTCGCATCAGGATGGTGCATTCCAGAAATCATTTGATACCAGGAAAAAAATCCGCTGGACCCAGGACCTCAGCGCCAAGCACCACGTTTATTTCATGGCATCCAGGGGCACGATAGAAATAGGACAGAACACTATCCTGACATCTGATATAATGGACAATATCGTCGTCACCGCCGACAATATTACCATCGACGGCAACGGCCACGCCATTACCAGCCCTATGCCGGGCACCGGTTACGGCATCTATCTTAACGGGCACAGCAACGTCACCATCAAAAACTTTTACATCTATAACTTCCAGGTCGGTATTTGGTGTGATGGCGGCGGGAATAACAAGTTCCTCAACAATCGAATTATAGATGCCATCGGCGGGTATTACTCAACTTATGGAATTGAGTTCACCGGATCTGTCAGTAACACGGTCAATAATAATAAAATCTGGAATACCACCAGCGGTATCCATGTTTGTATGGATGCTGTTTCAAATATCCTGACCAACAACGAAATTACCCTAAAAACAAGCGGTATGGATGGAATATGGCTTATCAGCGCAAACGGCAATACCGTGGCCAACAACAGTCTGACAAATGGACGGGGTATATGCCTGTACGCCCCCTGCACCGGCAATGTCATTGCCAACAACACCTTTTCAAATAATTCAGCGGCTATGGATATATGGGGCGCGTCCGATAACAGCATCCGCGGCAATATCATCAACAACTGTGCCGGATCGGCTATCCAGGTCAAATCATTTACTGCCTGGCCAAACACCTATTACCCGCGCCATAACCAGATTGCCGAAAACGCCATCCAGAATAGCGCCCAGGCCATTTACCTGGAAAATTCCGACTCTAACTATATCAGTTATAACACCGCCAACTCGAATTATTACGGGCTCTATCTGGCAAATTCCCCCAATAATTATGTTTTTCAGAATAACTTTTTCTACAATTATACCCGTAACGTATGGTCTAATACGCCCGTTGAATTATCGTTCAATAATCAGGGTAACTACTGGGGTCATGACTACCCGTTGTATTTTATTCCGGGCGGAGATTCCAACCGGTCTGATGTGGTGGACAGCTACGCCCAGGGTAGTCATGTTATGGTTATGCAAAACCGCTGTGCCGTGACTGTTGGTCCAATGGGCGATGCTACTGCTTTTTGGCCGTTCCAACTGGGCGAACTGGGCAACGATACCTGCGTCATTCAGGCCTATGCCCGGGGTATCAATCCTCTGACGCCGGAGGTTATCCCCGTATTCTTCACCGTGAAATCATTCTACGATATCCTGCCCGCGCCGGTTATGACCTCAGCCAGGGTTGTTTCTGGTACGGTTTCTTATACCCTCGAAGGTATCGCGGCCAAGGGCTACGGTTACCAGGTTCAGATAGAATGTTCTAGCCTGCCGGTTATTCCAGCGCTTGAGGTCGAGCCTTTCAGCGGTAAATGGAAAACCTGGCCGATGGCTTTGACTGAAGGCGTCTATAATTTTACCATGCAGACAATGGACACCATCAATTTACAATATTCAACCGTTGTAACGGATAGTTTCACCGTGGATATGACGCCGCCGGGTGTTACAATCAACAGTTTGTTACCCAACCCGATCAGCATCTATTCTCTCAACCTGTCCGCCACGGCCATAGATGCGTATACCACTATAACCCGGGCTGAATACTGGATAGATTCCGAATCTAACGGTAAAGTCGAGATTGCCCCGATTGATGGTTTGTTTAACAACCTGACCGAGGACTTCTCCAATTTAATTCCTACGACCAGCCTGGCAAACGGTATGCACGTCCTTTATGTCCGGGCCATGGATGCGGGCGGCAACTGGTCGGTTCCTGCGCAGGCCACATTCATCAAGGATACCACTCCGCCGGTGCCTTCAATCCCGGTGGTTACACCCAACCCGACCAATAACGACATCGCCATATCAGCCAACGCCGTAGACAGCCTGACCAATATCGCCCAGGCCGAATACTGGATAGATGCCCAGACCGACAGGTCCCAAATGGCCGCCGCAGACGGCCTGCTTAACAATCTTAGCGAAGACCTCTATGCCTTGGATATTCTGCAAAACACTACTGATGGTCAGCACACAGTTTCTATGCGAGCCCAGGATGCGGCCGGTAACTGGTCTGTTCCGGTATCCAGTCAGTTTATTAAAGATACCATGCCGCCCACCGCAGGCGTGATTGTAACGCCTTATTATGCCACTACTAATATCGTTTTAAGCGGCTATGCCGGTGATAACCTGACCAATATCGCCCAGGCTGAATACTGGATAGACGCCGAGGCTAGTGGTAAAGTTCAGCTAACCCCGATTGATGGCCAATTCAACCATCAACTTTATGAAAGCTTTAACTCCTCAATAAATATTTTAACACTGACCGACGGCCAGCACACGGTTTATATGCGCGCCCGGGACGCGGCCAACAACTGGTCCGAGCCGGTCACCAGCTCGTTTGTCAAGGATGCCGCTTCGCCGGGATTATCAATCCCGACGGTTACGCCTGACCCGACCAACCTTAACTGGACTCCAACCCAGTCCACGGCCAGCGATACTATTTCGCCCATAAACCAGGCTGAGTACTGGATTGATTACGAATATAACCCTCATTACCAGATGTATGCCGTGGATGGCACGTTTAACAGCAATACCGAAGATATCCGCGCGGATATAGCGACCACCGGCATGGCCGACGGTCCGCACACGGTTTATATGCGCGCACAGGACGCGGCCGGTAACTGGTCCGCTTCTATCAGCCAGCAATTTACCGTGGACAAAACGCCGCCTACCGAGCCACAGCTGGTCAGCCCCTCCGGCGACATATACTCCACCACGCCGCTCTTTACCTGGAACCCGTCCCAGGACATTACTGCCGTAAAATATGATTTCGCGCTTTCCGAGCAGCAGTTGGGCGGCGGCTGGGTAGTCCGTAAAACGGTTAATGACATCACTACCACCAGCTATCAACTGCCCGTGGAAGACACCCTGCCCCGAGACACCAATTACTGCTGGCAGGCTACGGCTACCGACGCGGCTGGCAACACCTCTACCACGCCGGCCCCTAAGGATTTTTGCGTCAAAGAACTGCCTCCGGGTCTTACCGGTATGTCGCCCAGTTCGGCCGAAGAGTATACCCGGATAACCACGCATTTCTATGGGGAAAATTTCCAGCCGGATACGAATTTCTTTGTCGGTACAACTCCGGTTGAAAATGTGACTGTGGATGCGGAAGGCATGCATGCCCAGGGTGAAATCACCGTGCCGCCGACCGGCACATATTCGACCAAGGCGGTTAATCCGGACCATCAGCAAAGTATCATGGAAGCCTCATTTGTTTCCACGCCACAAACTCCGATTGAATTAAAGTTAACGGTAACAGATTCCAAAGATGGTTGGACTAATATGGATGTCAATTGTGACAAGGACGAGAATAACCTAACTTCCGACAACGAAGTGGGTTCAGGGATAACGCCAACGGATGGTGATCTGAGGGATGCTACGATTAATATTACAGGTCCTACTGCCGCGTCCGGTATCTTAACAATCGCGATGAACTACGTGCCATTTGAAAAAAATCCCATAAGCCTTTATGACGGTACGAGCTACCCGCCGGCTTGGCCGATAATGACTGACCCGCAAACAATAGTCGTAGATTCGCTTCCATTTTTATTCAAATTCAAGATAGAAGGCCGGGGGGCTGGTGCCGTCCTTATTACGGCAAGTTATGCCCCGAAAAGTCCTTACATCAAACCGAGTGATGACAGCGAAAGCATCATGGTGTCGGATCCGGCGAGCGATTCCAAGGGCAAGAATAATGCTCAGGGCGATGACATCCTTGTCCATAATGGAGAATGCACCATCAACAACACCGACTTGGTCATCCCGGGCCGGGGATTTCCGTTAGCCTTTTCCCGGACATACCGGAGCCAGTCCAACTATGACGGCCCGCTCGGCTATGGCTGGGATTTCAATTATAACCAGTGGCTGGAGCCGGTCTATGACTTTAATAACCAGATGAAGGCCATGAAAGTACATACCGGACGGGGCAGCAGCCTGAATTACGACTATGTCAGCGGCAGTTTCATCAGCCCGATGGGTTGTTACAATTCGCTTCATTACGTGTCGGTGTCCGATTACTACGTTATTTTCGAGAAAGACCGCTCGCAGAAAGTATTCTGGAAATACGGGACCGAAGATAAATACCAGCTCAGCTCGATTATTGACCAGGCCGGCAACGCTATATCCTTAGGTTATTATCAGGGACGGCTTACTGCCATCTACGATACCTTGGGTCGGAATACCAACCTGTTCTATAACGCTTCTAACCGGATTGATACAATCCACGATTTTACCGGCCGTGAAATCCGGTATGGTTATGACGCCAACGGTGACCTGGTCAGCGTGACTACGCCGCCCACGGCCGAATACCCCATCGGCAAAACCACCAATTATTCCTACTGGACCGGACAGGCCTATTGGTTCCTTAACCACAATCTTAAGACCATTACCGACCCCAAGGGCCAGGTCTATATGGAAACAACCTATGACTCCAATGACCGGGCGATTATCCAGCGTTTCGGCCAGTCGAATAATTTCAGCTTTGATTATTCTTTGCCGGGCATAACCAGGATGACTGACCGGGCCGGCAACAACACCGATTACTATATCAACAGCGACGGCACCATCGCCAAGGAACGCCTTTATACCCGCGGTATTCGTCCGGGCGACCCGGCTTTCTACGAGACCGCCTACGGCTATAACACGCAGGGCGAGCGAAGCAGTATCCTTTTGCCCAAGGGCAATACCATCCAGTATGCATATGCTGAATATAGCAACATCCCCGAGCTGAGGGGTAATATGTTATCGGTCAGCCGTCATTCCACAGGTTCCGACCCGGTGATTACCAACAGCTTCACCTATAATTGGGCTGATGTCAAAACCGCCGTCAACGCCCTGGGTAAGATTACCACCTTCTATTACGACTACGAAGAAGCCACCCTGGGCGACCAGAACGGCGACGGCATCACCAACGGCGCCGACGGTAACGTGGTCAAGATAAAGTATCCCGACGTGACTCTTGGCCTGGGCGCGGCCAGCAATATCTTCGCGCTGTTTGAATACAACGATTACGGCCAGGTGACCAAGGCCACCGATCCCGAGGGCTACTACACCACCTACGAGTATTATTCCAGCGGTCCGATGAACGGTTACCTGCAACGGGTTAACCGCTTCATCGAACGCAATTTGGCCGGGCCTAAGGTCTCGTCCAGCTACGAATACGACGCCGTCGGCAACATTACGGCCATCTACGACAACAAGGGCGCCAAGACAGAATTCACCGTCAACGCCTTAAACCAGGTGACCGACACCTATTCCCGTCCGCCGGTTGCCGCCAACCCGACTATCCGCTACCACAGCCGGTTCCAATACGACGCCAACGGTAATATCGAGGTCGTCCAGGTTGAAAACCGCGACAAGGACTATAACGTCGTGGCGACTATGCCCTGGATAACATCCAACTTCACCTACACCATGCTCGACAAAACGGCCACCCAAACCAATTCGGTTTACGACGCGGCCAAGGCCTGGTGCCCGGCTTCGGTTATGTCCAGCTTCGGCTATGATAATAACGACAACCTCGAATACATCACCGACCCGCTCAATCATCAGGTCAAGAACAGCTACGACGAGCGTGGCCTGCTCTATGAAACCATCCGCGGCTACGGCACGTCCGACTGGACCAGCGTCAAGCGCAATTACGACGCCAACGGCGTGCTCCAGAGCGTTATGGACGGCCGGGGCAATACCACCACATTCAGCATCGACGGTTACGGCCGGGTCAACGGCTCGACCGACGCCAAGGGCAACGTCACCGAACTGACCCTGGACGTCCTGGGTAATGTCACCCGGATAGTCAAAAAGGATAATGCCGCCATAACCGTGGCCAAGGCCGAATACGGCTATGACGAGCTCAACCGCGTCTATGAAACGCGCCAGTGGCTCAACCTGCCGGCCGAAACCTGGGCCACCAGCCAAAAGCAATACGACCGCGATTCAAGGCTGGTCCGGGTGGTTGACCCCAACAGCCATAACTCGACCGTTACCTACGACGGCCTAGGCCGGGTTACCCGCGCCGAGGATAATAACGGCAACAAGGTTGATTACGCCTACGACGCCAATTCCAACGTTTTTACCGTGACCGAATCCGAAAAGAAACCGGACACCACCTTTGAGACCTTTATCACCACCAATACCTACGACGGTTTAGACCGGCTGATAGAATCCACCGACAACGCCGGCATCACCCGTTGCCTGAAATACGATTCCCGCGGCAACGTGGTTTATACCGTGGATGGCGAGGGCAATACCGCGGCCAATAATTACGACGGCTTGGGCCGGTTGAATTCGGTAGTGCGTGATATGCGCTCCGGCGGTAAGGGCTCGGGCAACATCTTCACGACCATCAGCACCGAAAACCGCTGGGATGCCGCTTCCCGGCTGATAGCCCAAATGGACCCGGGCGGCAGGGGCACCTATTACGAGTATGACGCTTTAAACCGCCTGCTCGAGGCGACCACGGCCATCGGCCAGCGCAAGATTGCTTACTCCAACTACGACGGCAACGGCAATGCCCAGACTATGATAGACGGCAACGGCTCGACCGTTACCCAAATATTTGACGAATTGAACCGGATGACCAATCGGAACATCTCGCCCGGTTTAGGCGTATCCAGCGACACGACCTCGGAAAACTTCGTTTACGACGCCCTGTCCAGGATTACCTGCGCATCCAACAACGCCTCTACCATCGGCCGTAGCTATGACAGCCTGTCCAACTTATTGACCGAAAGCCAGTATTCGATGGGCGTTAATAACAAGACCGTAACCTCTGGCTACGACGCCAAGGGCATCAACCGTCTGAGCCTGGGCTATCCGTCGCTGTCCCGGAGCGTTGGCTTTACTCCGGATAACCTGGACCGCATCCAGGGGCTTTCGTTCAACAGCCAGACCATTGCCAATTATACTTATACCGGCCCGGGCCGGGTCAAGGAGAGGGCTTACGGCAATAACACTAATCTCACGGTTGGCTACGACACCAGCCGCCGCGTCACGAACTACGAATCACGCACTACGGGCAACGACCTTATCGCCGGGTTCGAATACGCCTATGACCGCGAGGACAATCTCATCTACGAGAAGCGCCTTCATGAGAACAAGGGCGATGCCTTTGTTTATGACTCGATTTACCGGCTGACCGGAGTAAAGTACGGTATCCCGGCGGCTGATATCAACCCCTTAACCAGTTATGACAATTACCTGACTTTCGATAGGAGGGAGACCTTTAGTCTGGATGTTTCCGGCAACCGCACCTGGACCTATGACAGTAGTCTGCCTAACCCGGAAACTGTCTATACGCCCAATGACCTGAACCAATACTCATCCATCCAGCAAGGCGCAAACCCAGCGGTCAATCTGCTTTACGACATCAACGGCAACCTTACGGACGACGGTGTCAAGACCTATAAGTATGACTACGCCAACAGGCTGGTGGAGGTGCGCCAGAAGTCGCCGGACGCGATGATAGCCCATTATTATTACGACGTATTCGGCCGGCGGGTGGGCAAGCAGACCGTGGCCCAGACAAGCGTCTATTTCTACGACGGGGCAAGGGTGATTGAAGAAACTGACCAGACCGGCGTGACCCGCAAGCAATACGTCTTCGGCATCGGCATAGACGAGGTGCTGACTATGGAGACTTCGGGCGGGCAGAGGTATTATTACCACACCAACCTGCAGGGCAGTGTCTACGCCGTGACGGATAACACGGGGAATGTGGTGGAAAGATACAAGTACAGTGCATACGGCAAATGCACTATACTGGAACCGGACGGCACCACCGAGCGGGCTGACACAGCCATTGGTAACCGCATAACGTATACCGGCCGTGAGTATGACGCGGAAAGCGGTTTATATTACTATCGTGCGCGCTACTATAGCGCCGAGATGGGACGGTTCATAAGCAAGGACCCATTAGACGACGACAGTCTCTTTAATGCCTATGCTTATGTAGGGAATAACCCGGTGAACTTTGCCGATCCGATGGGGCTTAGGCCGAAGGGAATTGGAATGGCCGGGACAGGTGATAAGAAGATGACACAAGAGGAAATAGATAAGGCTAAAATGGATGCACAGAGTAAACCAGCCACTAAATTAGGCCAACCAGTAAATCATGACGAATATATTAAGAGGATTAGAAAAACTCTGACAGCAGATGAACTTGCTCTTGGAGACCTTCTTACTGAATTGCAAGAGCTTGAGCAAGAAATACTTAGAAAATGGGATTCTGCCCAGACACGTTATCCTGACAGATTTGGACCACGAGATAACGCTGGCGCAACGGTGGAAACGAAGGAAAAAACAGAGATGCGGGAAGCAATTATGACGCACAATGTAGGAAGGGCAACCGACTTTGAAAATTTGGGTGCTTGGCTACTTGCGAAAGATCTTGAAATAGCGTACGACAAAAGAGAAAAAATGATAAAAGAAATACAAAGATTGTTTAAAAATCTGACAGGAAGCGAATGGCCTAGAGAAGCATTTAGTGATCCATAAGGTTATATTAATTAATCAGATTAAATGAATAGTAAATTACTACCGATAAGGAAATGGATTAGTATTAGTTGCGTAGCAACGATACTATGCTGGTTTGGTTCGATGAATTTTATATCCTGTGGCCAGGATGAAAAACCGCATACTTCATCTAACCCCAAACCAACAAAAAAAGAGGCCGAACTAGGCATAAAAGATAAGTCCATAGAAGACCTCTTGCCGCCAGACCTGCTCAAAAATAATTTATTTGTTCAAAGATTGGAAAGTAGTGCTTCTGAAATATGTTTGGATGCTTTGATGGAGCTGAGGACACTTAAGCGAAAAGACACGGCAATAATTTTCCAAAAAATGCTTTATAATGGGAATGAGAATATCCGGATACTTGCCGTAAAAACATTAGGTGAAATGAAATATTCCGGGGCGATAGAAGATCTTGTTACCTTGCTCTTAGATGAGGATAAAAAAGTCAGGGATACTGCTACAGATGCTATTCTTAGCATCGGTGATAAAAAAGCTCAGGATTATTTGCTCCCCTTGTTAAAACATCAGTATATGTACGTGCGCCGGGATGCATTATATATTTTGAGCAAAATTTCAGATGAAGCAATTGTTGCGGATATAAGACCGCTTTTAAATGACAAAGAAGACCAAGTTAGATGGCAGGCAATGAGAGTTTTATTAAAATTAAAAGATAGGGAAGTCATTCCAATAATACCCAAGTTACTTGAAAGCGAAAATATCATGGACCGTCAAGCTGCTCTAATGGCATTCCAGAAGTTTAAAGAGAAATCCTTGATTCCTTTTGTGTTAAAAGCATTGGAAAAGGAAAATAGTATAGTAGTTGCTTGGGTTATTGCTTTCAGGCTTTATGAGGTGAAAGACAATGTTCCCATTAAAGAGCTGGTAGAGCTTCTCTCTAGTACTGATGATCAATCGTCATTGAATGCTGCGTGGGCTTTAGGGTTAATGGGTAATAAGATAGCGATTCCAAGATTGCAAAAATCCCTTAATACACAAAACGAGGACATTAAGTTGCAAAGCATCAGTGCCCTTAGGAAAATAGGCGACAAATCTATAGCTCTTTATCTTGTGCCGTTTATAAACGAAACAAAATCTGGAATTCAAGAAGAAGTAATTCTTGCCTTGGGAGAATTGGGTGACAGAAGTATATTGCCTTCTATAAGACCATTTTTACATGAAAAATTTCGTCTGAGAAAATATATTATTAGGGCTTTAGGTAATCTTGATGACAAAGAGATGGTCCCGAAAATTTACGGTTTCTTGAGTGACCCAGATCCGGTTATACGGTATTATGCCTGTGAAAGTTTAGGTAAGTTGGAAAGTGAGATAATTTCATTAAAACCGATTATTGATTTGATAGACGATCAAGATATGGTGATTATTCCTGATTCGGAAGGGAGGGCGAGTTTTTTACTTAAACAATCGACTGTAAGTGCGGGAGCCTTATTTGCTCTAAAGCAGTTAACAGATCAACTATTCTCAAATGAGAATGAGGATACGCTAACGAAAAAATGGAAGCAATGGTGGAATGATAATAAATCTTTTTTATATTGGTCTGATAAAGTAAATAATTTTATAGTGGATGAAGAAGCCAAGGCGGTCGGTATTCCGACCAAGGAATACCGCAAGACCCATCCCTGGCCGAAAGAACCCGATAAGCCCAAGGAACAAACGCCTAAATAATATGTGTTTGTTAAATAGTTCGTTGATTACCTTAAAACGCATCTGTAGATGCGACACACATCAGGGACGGTAAAATTGACAGGGTTTCTGGGCTAAAACGAATTAAACGCACTTTCAGCTTTTTTCAGTAGGGGGGATATCCCCGGTAGGATGCTAGGGGATATTGGTTCAACGGACCAGTTTTTCTTGCGTAATCTTGTTGATTTGCTATAGATTCATATTATATTTGTTTAAATAATTTATGGCCCTGAAGCACCCATTTCTCAATTGTCCTTGTTAACCTTTATCTTGACCAACAAAATCGGGTGAATTGTATCGCTAAGTAGAGCTGAAAAGTCGTTAATGACTACTCCCGGAAGTGAAAAGGGGATATCTCAAACTCAAATAATGCCGTTTGACCGCTAGCAAACAACACTACTCTTATAGCGTGAATGCCACTGTTGAATCTTGCCTGACTATCAGGCGGACTTCTTCAGCTGATACGCCTTTAAAAATCCTTCACCTGATACAATCCGTTCAATCTCGCCTTTTATGGCCTTAGCGTTTTTCTGTGGTTTGTCGTTCACCTTATGAAAATACATCTCGTCCGGCACCTGTCCATCCAGTGCTTCATGCGGACGATATTCATTATAATGCTTCAAATAATCATCGAGTAATTTATCGACCCTGCTTTTAGAGAAGAATAAGAATAGATTTAAAAATTCATATTTCAATGACAGGAAGAACCGCTCCACTTTGCTATTACTGTTGTCTTGACTTATATTCGCATAACGGTGATGAATGCCCTCATCTTTTAGAAATCCGATAAAATTTCCGGCAATAAATTGTTTTCCTTGGTCGCTAATCAGATGCGTTGGTTTTCCATAAGCCCGGATTGTTTTATTAACTTTATCAATCGTCCAGCTGGCAGTCGGATTGAAAGTGGCAACAAGCGTTACCGCCTTTCTTGAATAATGATCGATTATTGCCAGAATATATATCTGCTTAAACCAAACATATACCGTAGTCAAATCAATGCTCCAGATATGATTTGGGTGTTGGCCTTTGATTGTCCTGGCTTTTCCGGGAAAATTCTCATCCGGTTTATGATAATCACGCCGGGACGAATTTAAGATATTCCGGACCGTAGATGGTGAAACATAGATGCCTATTTTTTGGATGGCCAACGCTATTTTCCAACGCCCCCATTGGGGATTATCATCGTGTATCTCCCAGATGAGATGGGCAATGCTGACGGGCGTGCGATTGGGCGAAGCATGATAACTTCTTATGCGTGATGCCAGGCTGGAGATGCCTGATTTAAGCTGGTTCAGGTAATTAATGACTGTTGTTCTGGAGATGGGCAGGTAGTTTTCAACTTTTAGCAATGGTACATCAAATCTGAGTTTAAAGTAGATTATCTCCAGTTTTTTGCATAAACAGGGTTTCTTCTGCGTAACCCGGTTCAATTCCTGCCGCATAACTTTGTTGGCGAATCTCAACCGCATGAGTTCTTCGCGCAAATGCTGCAATTCTAGATGAATTGAGGCATTATCAGGATCGATAAACATAATTATTCGTTTCTTTGCTGAGAAAAACGGTTTACGGCTTTTGCCTATAAGCCAAACGGCATAATAGGAACTCCAACCAACAAGATAATCGATAATATAAATAATAATAACCGTGAATTTTTTAATCATGGGGTATTTCCTTTGTAAGAATATTTTTGTTTAAGTTTACCAGTGGATATTGCCAAAATTGAAATAATTTTAACAGATTAATAAGAGGGAATCTTTTGATGGTACCCCCTGATTTACCTCTTGAAAACTGCCGCTTTCGACACTTTTCACCATTATTCCACGTTCAATAAGTTACAAGCAATCATCTAAGCTTTTTCTTCGACTGTATTCGTCAGTATTCGACTTTTTTGAGCAAAACCTTGGCATACTAATGCCACAAGAACACCCTGCTAAAGCAATATAAGAAAGACGGTGGCCGAGTTGGGCATTTCCTTGACACCCCCGGCGGGAAAAGGTTAAAGAAAGTATTGCCTGAATTAGCTGGCCGCCTTATTATTCCAAGGAGGTCTTGATATGAAAACATTTCCGAAAATAATCTTAATCGTGGCCTTATGTTTGTTGTCCGCAACCGCTTATGCCCAAGAGGTGGTCTGGAAGCAGCTAAATGAAAAGAGCGATGCATTATATAAGGAAGGTAAATATACGGAAGCGCGCAAGGTCGCCCAGGAAGCCCTGGAAATCGCCGAAGAGACCTTCGGCCCGGAGCACCCCAATGTAGCGGATTCATTGAAACGATTGGATTGGATTTACCAAACAGAGGGCAACTATATCAAGGCCGAACCGCTTTGCGAGCGGGCCTTGGCCATCAGGGAAAAAGCCTTTGGCCCGGACCATCCCGCCGTGGCCGACAGCCTCAACGAACTGGGGCTGGTTTACAAAACTCAGGGAAAATACGACGAGGCCAAAGAGCTTTTTAAGCGAGCCCTGAAAATACAGGAAAAAGCCTACGGGCCGGACGATCCCGATATAGCGACTTTTTTTAATAACTTGGCCATTATTTATGCGTCCCAGTGCCAATATGACGAGGCCGAGCAATTTTACAAACAGGCGCTGGCTTTACTGAAAAAAGTCAATGGCCCGGACGATATTAAAGTTTCAAGCGCACTGTGCAATTTGGCGGAACTTTATAAGGATCAGGGTAGGTATGACGAGGCCGAGCCATTATACAATCGGGCGCTGGCCATCAGGGAAAAAGCCTTTGGCCCGGAACATCCCAAGGTCGCCAGCGCTCTGGATTCGTTGGCCGGGTTTTATATAGACCAGGATAAAGACGAAAAAGCTAAGTCATTTGCCAGTCGGGCCCGGGCTATATGCGAAAAAGCATTTGGGAAGGACAGCGCCGAAGTCGGCTCACAGATGAACAATCAGGCCATCGCTTACGAAGACCGCGGCAACTATAAAGAAGCCGAACAGCTTTACAAACAGGCCCTGGTGATTTACAGAAAAACATTAGGGGCAGAGAGTCCCTACGGAGTGGGCATACTTACCAACCTCGGTCGGCTTTACCGGAGACAAGGTAAATATGCCGATGCCGAGCAATTCTGCCGGCAGGCGCTGGACGTATCGGAAAAAACCTGCGAAAAAAATCACCCCAAAGTGCTTCTTTCATCGCACCACCTGGCCAGGGTTTGCATCAAACAAAATAAACTCACCGAAGCCGAGACGGTTCTTAATAAAGCCTTGACCGAGATGGAAAGCACCTGGGGAAAATCCGACCCTAACATGGCCTATATATTGAATACCGCCGCCGAACTCTATTTAAAACAGGGCAAATACCAGGAAGCCGAGTCGTTTTGCAAGCGCGGGTTGTTTATCAGGGATAAGGCTTTTGGCCCTAAAAACAATGACCGGATAACATCGCTTGACATGCTGGCCGAGATTTACATAAAGCAAGGTAGGTCCAAAGAAGCCGAGCCGCTTGGCAAAGAGGCCTTGGCCATAAGGGAAAAGATATTGAAACGGCAAAACCATCCCGATATCGCCGTCTCGCTCAACACCTTGGGTGAAGCCTACAGCGGCCAGAAAAACTACAAGGATGCCAAACCGTTTTTAGAAAAATCGCTGGCGACCTATGAAAAATTCTTCGGCCCGGACCATCCGGACATAGTCACGCCTCTCAACAACCTGGCCGAGCTTAACAAAGCCCAGGGCAAAACCGGCCAGGCCGAACCGTTTTACAAACGGGCACTGGCCATTCAGGAAAAGACCTTCGGCCCGGAACATCCCAATATGGTCGTTCCCCTCAACATCCTGGCCGACCTTTACCAATCCCTCAACAAATATCCCCAGGCCGAGCCGCTCTACAAACGGGTGCTGGCCATCCAGGAAAAAGAGCTGGGCAAAGACCACGCCGATGTGGCCAGCACCCTGAACAATCTGGCCAAGCTTTACCAGTCCCAGGGCAAATACACCCAGGCCGAACCGCTTTACAAACGAGCGCTGGAAATTAGGGAAAAAGTCCTGGGAAAAGACCACGCTGATGTAGCTACTATATTAGAAGGTATGGCTGAACTCTACAAAAAAACCGGCAAGGCCGGTGACGCCAAGAAGGTCGAAGAAAGGGCTAATAAAATCCGCGCAACCAAATAGCCCGGAAATAAACCATACAAGGAGGTGTTGACATTAAAACATTCCCGAAAATCATCTAAGTTTGAGATAGTTAGGGCGTTGTGAAAACATTTTTTAAATAGGAGGTACTTAATAACTATTATGAAAACCGAAAGGGATGATCTGAAGTTATATAAAGTAAGGGAAATTTCTGATATTATTAATGTTAGTGTTTGGGGTGTTTATCAAATGATTTGTCGCAGAGAAATTCCATTTATAAAAATTGGGCGGAGGATTAGATTTGATCGAGATGAAATAGCTAAATGGATTGATAAACATCGTATTAATGATTCAGGTATTACTACGCGATTTATATGTGAGCGAAGAAGATAGCAAGTACGTTAGATTTTAACATGATTTAATCGCTATGGATTTGTAATGTAGCAATTGGGTTCGAGTTAACGAAGTTTTTATAAATTTTATTCTTCTTGACGCTTCTTTTTTAACTTAGTAGTATTTAAGATTGTCAAGGTTGGATAATTTGGGTTTGTGATGAAAATAATTTTTCATACCATTTTCATACCACTTTTGGGAATAATGGTAAGTTTGAAAATGGCCCGATAAGAAAGTATTCCACAAGTATTTTATTGTAACATTAGTAATTGTAACGAGTTATAATGAGGCTGACCAGAAGAGATTAGGACAACAGAAAAAAGCCAAAAACGGCAAAATGGTATGGGGGGCTGCTTCAGGGTGTTGGTGTAATCAACCAGCAATATGGCGTTATGGACCACCAGCCCGACCAGCATGACCAGGCCGATCATGGACATGACATTGAGGGTTTTGCCGGTGATAATCAATCCGAGAATAGCGCCGATGGCGGTGATGGGTATGGAGAACATTATGATGAACGGGTGTATGAATGATTCGAACAGCGAGGCCATAATCATGTAGACGAAAACGATGGCCAGGAACAGGGCCAGTATCAGGTTGTAGAATGATTCGTCCATTATCTCGGCTTCACCGCCCATATTGAATCCGGTGATGCTGGCCGGCAGGGGCAGTCCGGCCACGATTTTCTTGATTTCAGCGGCCGCCTCGCCGCTGGTCCGGTTAACGATATTGGCCTGGACCGTGAATTGGCGGCTGTGGTTTTTACGGCGTATTTCGGTCGGCCCAAAATCCTGGTAAATACGGGTCACCTGGGCCAGCTCGGTCATCCGGCCGGACAGGGTCTTAATCTGGATTTTGGAGATGTCGTTGATGTTGGCCTTGCGGCTGTCCGGTAAAACGACCATCATATCGTATTCGCGGTCGGACTGTTTGTATTTGTTTGAGATATCGCCGTCAATGCTGGTGCGCAGGGTTTGGCCCACCAGGGCGGCCGGGATGCCCAGGGCGGCGCATTTGACCCGGTCTATGTCGGCCTTGATTTCCGGCTTGCCTTTTTTCCAGCTGGAGGAGACCTCGACAATGCCCGGAACCTTCTTTATGGCTTCCATAATCTGCTCGGAAGCGTTTTCAAAATCGCGCGGTTCGGCGCCGAAGACTTCTATCTGGATAGGCAGGATGCTCTCGCCGCCGGAGAGGAAGTCGGGCGGGTAGGCTCTCATGATGATACCGGGGATTTGGCCGGCCATCTTGCGGATGTCGTTGGCCACGTCATTGGTCGGGCGTGAGCCTTTGCCTGAGCGCAGGTTGAGTTTCATCTGGGCCTTCTGGCTGCCGGTGTTGAAGGAAATCTGCGCCGATGAAGACCCCATACTGGAGAAGTATGACTCCACCTCGGGCATGGCGGCAATCCTGGATTCCAGGACTTTGCAGAGGCTGTCGGTCTTTTCCAGCGAGGTGCCGGCCGGGGTTTCCATCTCGACCATAAGCACGTGCTGGTCGACGGCGGTGAAGAATTCGGTGCCGACCAGTCCGAGCGGCACCAGCGACATACTGATTGCAAATATGACGGCCGTAAGGCCGACCACGGTTTTACGGTGCCCCAGCGCCCAGTTGATTATCAGGGCGTAGTTTTTCCTGAGTATCTCCATTATCCGGCTCTTGTGCTCATCCAGCCCTTCATCAGCCCTATGCCTTAACCAGCGCGAGGCCAGCATCGGGGTCAGGGTAAATGAGATGAAAAGCGAGAACAGGACGGCGAAGGTGATGGTCAGCCCGAACTGGGCGAAGAAGCGGCCGATGATGCCGCCCATAAAGGCCAGCGGGATAAAGACGGCCACGTCGGTCAGGGTGATGGCGATGGCGGCCAGCCCGATTTCGGTCCGGCCGTCCAGCGCGGCCCGGAAGGGGTTTTTGCCCATCTTAAAATGCCGGTCGGTGTTTTCCAATACGACAATGGAATCGTCCACCAGTATTCCAACGGTCATGGCCAGGCCCATGAGCGAAATCATATTAATGGTAAACCCGACATAATATAAGAGCGAGAAGGTGGCTATGAGCGAGGTGGGTATGGCCAGCAACACGATTATGGTGTTGCGGATGTTATAAAGGAATATGAAGATGATTATGCCGGTCAGGAGGATGGCTTCGAGCAGGTTGTTGCGCACCTCGTTGATTGAATCGACGGTAAAGGTGGCCTGCTCGTAAGCAATGATGAAATTTATATCATTGGGAAGCTTGGTCCTCAGGCCGGCCAGTTCTTTTTTGACCAATTTGGTGATGCGGACGCTGTTGGAGCCGGGCTGTTGGATGATTGAGATACCCAGGCAGGGTTGGCCGTTAACGCGGCTGAAGCTGGTCTGTTTTTTGAAGCCGTCTTCCACCTTGGCGACATTCTCAAGGCGTATTTCCTTGCCCGTGGGTGTGAATATTGAGGCTTGGCGGATGTCGTGCACGGTCAGGAAACGGCCGTTGAGCCGGGTGCTGAATTCGCGGCTCTTGGTCTCGATCAGCCCGGCCGGCACATCGAGGTTATGCATCCGGAGGGTATCGACCACGTCCAGGATGGACAGCCCGTATTGGGCCAGCCGGTCCGGGTCGACGGTGATATTAATCTGGCGTTCTTTCTGGCCGGTGATGCTGATATCGGCCACGCCCTCTATCTGCTGCAGGCGGTTTTTCACCTGCTTGTCTATTATGAAATAAAGCTCGTCCAGCGGCCTCCGGTCCGAGGTTATGGCCAGGTTCATGATGGGCAGGGCGCTGAAGTCCCACTTGGCCACGATGGGGTTCTCCACGCCTTGCGGGAATACGAACTTGAGCTCATCTATTTTTTTCTGGACGTCCATCCGGGCGTTGTTGCCGTCGATATTGAGCTGGAATTCCAGCAAAACCATGGACAGGCCTTCCATAGACCAGGACTGGATATTTTTGAGTCCGTTGATGGTGCTGATGCCTTCTTCGACCGGCTTGGTGATGGAGGTCTCGATTTCTTCCGGCCCGGCGCCGGGGTAAACGGCCGTGACGGCGATCATGGGGAAATCAACGCTGGGGATGAAAGAGACGCCGATCCGGCTGAGCGAAATCAGTCCGAAGATGATGAAAACGCTGATTATCATCAGCAGGAACACCGGCCGGCGTATGGCTATTTCCGTGATGGTCATTTTTGGGCTCCCAATATTTTTACGGACGCGCCGTCTTTGATTTCATCCGAAACAAATGTTATGACCGTCTGCCCGGCGCTTAAGCCGGACCTGACCTCTATCATATCCGGCTTCTGGGAGCCGATTTCTATGAAGGCCAGGCGGGCCAGGTTGTTTTCGACGACATAGACGGCGTTTTTACCGGAGACCTTTTTAAAGGCTTCGGGCGTGATGGTCAGGGCGGTCCGGCGTCCGGTGATGATACCGGCCCGGCCGAACATCCCGGACATTATTTCCGGGTAATTTCCGTCCAGCATTATTTCCACCTCGCCCTTGCTGCTCAGTGCGTCCAGCGTCGGCTTGACCAGGCTGACCTTGCCGCGGAATTGCTTATCGGGCAGGGCGTCCAGGGTGATGATTGATTCCTGCCCCGGTTTGACCCGGGATAAATCGGTCTCAAAGAGGTTAACGACCAGTTTCAATTCGGTCATCCTGGAAACGGACATAAGCGGCGACATCTCGTTGACCTTGGCGCCTTCTTTGAAGTAAACGGATTCCACCCGGCCGGCCACGGTGGATTTGATTTCCTGCGGTTTGAAGTTCAGCCCGATTTCATCGCGTTCCATGACGGCCACAACCTGGCCGACCTGTACGGCCTGTTCTTCTTTGGCCAGCAGGCTGACTAATTTACCCGAGATGCGCGGGAAAATGTCCACTTTGTCGGGCGCTTTAACGGTTCCGTAGGTGGTGATTTCATCGACCCACTCGACTTGTTTGACGGTGCCGACCTCGACCGGGAAGACCTTGTCGGTGTCCTTGCCGTTGGCGGCGTCCTGCCGTCCGCAGGCGGCTGAAACCATCAGGGCCGCCAATAAAAAACCGATGATTGTTCTTTTCATGATATTTTATATCCTCCTAATTCCCGATGCCGAACTCGTTGCCCGTTACTTTTTCCAGGTTATATTTGCTGAGGTTGAAATTATAAGCGGACTGGAGCAGGTTTAACCTGGCGCCGGTCAAGACCGTTTGGGCGTTGAGCAAATCCAGCGCGTCAATCAGCCCTTTACCGTAACGCTCTTCGGCGATCCGGAGCGCCATCTCGGCCTGGGTCACGGTCAGCTTGCCGATTTCTATTTTCTGCCAGGCGGACTGGATGTCAAGCAGGGCCTGCTTGACCTCGGTCTCGATAACCTGGCGCTGTTGTTCATATTCCAGGCGGATGGCGTTTAAGTTGGCGTCTGCCTGCCGCACCTGCGAACGGCTTTTGAACCCGTCAAATACGGGAAAACTCAGCGTCAACCCGAAAGTCCAGGCGCCTTTATAAGAGTCTAAATCGGCCAGGTAGCCGTTTTTAAGTTCCCAACTGCCGAAGGCGTTCAGGTTCGGCCGGTTGCCCGCGGCGGCCAGGTCCTTCTGCAACTGCGCCATTTTTTCCTTGTCCTGGATCTGCCGGGCTTCTATGCGGTTTGCCAGCGCTCCGGCGACGGCGGTCCGTTCATCCACGTTTATCCGATTGTAGACAAGCGCGCCGTCAAGGATGACTGCGCTATTTACCGGACGCACCAGAATCAGGTTGAACTGCATCTGTAACTTGTTCAATCCGTTGAGCATATCCAGTCTCTGGCCTCCGGCCGAACTTATCTGCACCTCGGTTGAAAGGATATCAAAATCGGATATCTCGCCGGCCTGGTATTTCTGTTTCATCATTTTAAGGCGCTGTTCCAGCAGGCTGATGTTGTCATCAACCACCTTGACGGCTTCCTGTGTGGCGAGCAGTTGGTAAAAGACCCGGATGACGGCGTAGGTGATTTCCCGTTCGGTCAGGGCCGCGATTTGCCGGGATATTTCCAGTTCGGTCCGGCTCAGGGCGATGCCGTTGGAAATCTTGCCCCAGGCAAACAGCGCCTGCGAGACCGTTGCTTTATAACTGTAATTGTCGGCGATACCCATCCTGAACGCGCCCATTCCCGGGATGGAAAACTCGGGGATATTATTCAACCGGTAATAATTGGCGTCCAATTGCAGGTGGGGATAGCGGTAACTTTGCGATTCGCCCATTTTTGCCTCGGCGCCCAGGACCATCTGCTGGCCCTGTTTTATCTGCCGGTTATTTTCCGCGGCCAGCTTGACGCTTTTAATCAAGGTTAATTTGTCGTCCGCGCTTCCCGGCGCCTGATCGGCTATTACGGGCAGGGACAATAAAAAGACGGTCAGCAGGGCGTAAAACCTCATGATATTCTCCATGATGGATTGAACAATGCTATTTTGGGGTGATATTAATAATATTCAGCCCTATGTCAAGGATAAAGAAAGATGGTTCAAACCGGCTCTTAAGGCACAGGGAAGCAAAGGAGACCGTAGACTATGGACTGTTGGGCTAGCGTGTGGAATATAGCAATATAGCGATTATAGCGTAGATAAAATAGTTGAGGAAGAAGAGCCATTCGCGCCATTTGGGCCAGAGCACTATCAGGGCGGCCAGGATGCCGAAGAGTCCGGCCCAGGGCCAGAGCGAGTCCAGGCCGAGCATCCAGGGCACGAGCAGGAACGAGGCCAGGGCCATCAGCCCGATGACGCGCCGGCCCCAGCGTTCCCCAAGAAGCGTCGGCAGTGTCCAGACCCGGTCGGCCCGGTCGGCTTCGGCGTCCTTGATGGTGATGATGTTGGCGCCCAGGAAAAATACCAGCGGCACCAGCATGGTGAATTCGGACGGGAGCCGGTCCAGGGTCTTGGTTCCGCCCAGGATGGAGTAGCCCAGCCAGACGGCCACCAGGCTGTTGACGCCGATGACCAGCATATTAAGCGGGAAGAAGCGCTTGAGCCGGAGCGGCGGCGCGGAATATAACAGATACAGGGCGTCGAAGAAGAGGATGATGAACATAGCGGTGATGGAGACGTTGAAGGCCAGGCCGAGCGACAGCAGGAAATATATCCAGCCGGCGGCCCGGTATTCGTCCGGCGGGACAGCGCCCGCGGCCAGGGGCCGGTTGGGGTTGGAGATGCGGTCGGCCTGGAGGTCGATGATGTCGTTGGCCACGACCATGGCCTGGAATGCGAAGAAGATTGCCAGGCAGAGCGAGGCGCCGGCCAGGTAATCGAGCGGATGGCCGAAGGCGCCTGATTGGGTTTGGGTAGCCAACCATATTCCGAGCACTACCAGTCCGCAGAAGTGGACGCACCGGGTCAGCCGGATGTTCCGGAGCAGGGCCAGGCATTTTTGGCGGTCGTAGAGGAAATACCAGGCCAACAGCCCGACGATGGTGACAACCAGATAGAGCAGGCTGATGGCGTGGGCGCAGGTGGGCAGCAGGTTCTGGGTGTAATATAATTGGTCAAAGACGGGCGTGCCGGCTTCGGCCGTCGGCAGGTTGGGGAAGATGGCGTGCCAGGCGTAGGCGACCAGGGCCGGAAAGCCGAAGACGTAGAAGATGAGCGAGCCGTAGAAGAGGAGCGTGCCGATGAGCGGACGGATGATGCTCCGGGTCTTGGCCAGGATATAGATGAAGACCAGCAGCGAGGCGATGACGAATTCGACCCTGATGCCGGGCGGCGCGGCCACGCCCATATCGGGCCGCGGGTCGGCGCAGTGCACGAAGAATGCCCAGATGTTTTCGAGGGTGTGGGCGTAGACCAGTTCATAGCCGCGGCCGGACGACCAGATGAAGTCGAACAGGGGCGGGAACCAGATGAACCAGAAGGCGACGACGGTCTTGGAGACGCGTTCGATGCGTTCGCCGGCGGCCAGGGCCAGGATGACGGCCACGAGCAGGAACTGGCTGACGTAGAGCAGCGAGAAGTGGCCGAAGAATATGGCGATGGCCATATAAGGGTCGGCCTCGCAACCGACGGTCTTGGGGCTTTCCAGGGCGCCTTCGAGGAAGTTGCGCACGGCGATGACCGAGGCGAAGCAGACCAGCCACCAGCCCAGTCCGATTTTGAGGGCTTCTATGGATTCGATTAAGCGCTTTATTCTATTGAGCATAATAATACAAACGAAACCCTGGACTCCTTATATACCTATTGGGTACGCTTTCCCCGGAACTTATTTACTTTCTTTTCTATACTTATCAATAATATCCTGCCGGATTGGATAGAAAACATCCAGCATTATAAAAGGTTCGTCACCAAGGCACGTATCGCCGTGCGGGATATTGGCCGGGATGCAATAAAAATCACCTTTTTTTACGGTTTGTTCCTTGCCGCCGATGCGCAACAGCGCCTTGCCGGAATAAATAATTCCGACCTGTTCGTGCGGGTGGGAATGAATCTCAACGGTGTGTCCGGGCAAGGTGGTATTAAGCGCCATCATCATCTTCTCGCCGGATAATCCGGTCAAAAGAACGGTTTCTAATCCGGCCCTCTGGGAAAACTTAGGTGCGGTTGACGGGTCGATAAAATACGGCATTGGGGTCGGTTTCATACGAATCATCTTTCTTTCGCGTCATTTGCGGCTATCAGCGGGCATCAATATAATCCGATTATTATTACTGTCAAGATTCGGCGGAGGTTATTTTCTCTTGTTATATTTCTTCACGGCCTGTTCGAGCAACTGGATATAGAGCTGGTAGCCGATGGCCGAGATATAGCCGTGCTGTTCTTTGCCCAGGATGTTGCCGATGCCGCGGATTTCCATATCGCGCAGGGCAATCTTGAACCCGGCGCCCAGTTCGCTGAACTCCTCGATGGCCTTAAGCCGCTTGACCGCGTCCGACGCGATAACCTGCTCGGCCGGTATCAGGAAGTAGGCAAAGGCCTGTTCGCGGTAACGGCCGACCCGACCCCTGAGCTGGTGCAGGTCGGACAGCCCGAAGTCGTGGGCGTTATTGACCAGGATGGTGTTGGCCCGCTGGATGTCCAGCCCGGAGCCGATGATGTTGGTGCAGACCAGCACGTTGGCCCGGTTTTCCAGGAACTGGCGCATCCGGGATTCCAGATCGTGCGGCGCCAGCTGGCCGTGCGCGATGGCTATTTTTACTTCCGGCACTATCGCCCGGATTTTGTCGGCCAGCCGCTCGATGTCAGCCACCCGGTTATGCACGAAGAATACCTGGCCGTCGCGGGACAGCTCGCGGGTGATGGCCTTTTTGACCGTGCCCGGCTCGAACCGGCAGACCACGGTTTCGATGGGGTGCCGCCCGGCCGGCGGCGTGGTCAGCGTTGAAATATCGCGCAGTCCGGACAGCGCCATATTGAGCGTCCGGGGAATGGGCGTGGCCGTCAGCGTCAGCACGTCCACCGTGGCCCTTAAGCGCTTAAAATGCTCCTTGTCGGTGACGCCGAAGCGGTGTTCTTCGTCTATGACCACCAGCCCCAGGTCCTTGAACTTGACGTCGGGCTGGAGCAGGCGGTGCGTGCCTATGATTATGTCTATCTTGCCCTCGGCCAGCAGGCGGGCGGCCTGGCGCTGCTGTTCCTTGGACTTGAACCGGCTGAGCACGTCCACGGTGACGGGGTAATCGGCCAGCCGGGCCTTGAAGTTTTGGTAATGCTGTTGGGCCAGGATGGTGGTGGGCGCCAGGAATGCCACCTGCTTGTTGTGCGAAGCGGCTTTGAACGCGGCCCGAAGCGCGATTTCGGTCTTGCCGTAACCGACATCGCCGCAAATCAAGCGGTCCATCGGCCGGCGTTTTTCCATATCCTTCTTGACCTCTTTGGTTATGGTGACCTGGTCGGGCGTGTCGCGGTATGGAAAGGTCGCTTCGAAGCTGGTCTGCAATTCGCTGTCGGGCGGATAGGCGATGCCGGATTCCTTTTCGCGGGCGGCCTGGATATTCAAGAGCTCGATGGCCATCCGGGCCACGGCGTTGCGGGCCTTTTCCTTCTTGAGCTCCCAGCGGCGGGAACCGAGCTTTTCTATTTCCGGCGCGGCTTTGCCGAAGCCGCTGGAGCCGATGTAGCGGTGGACCATTCCGAGCTGGTCCTTGGGCACGTAGAGCATGGCCTTATCCTGGTATTCGATGGCCATCTGCTCCTCGACCCGGTCGTTGGCGCGGATTTTCTTGACGCCCCGGTAGCGTCCGATGCCGTGCAGGAAATGGACCACAAAGTCGCCTTCCCTGAGGTCGGCGTAACCGGTCAGGATGGCCTCCATCTGGGACGGCTCGTCGCCGGCTTCGGGGAATATTTCGCGGTAGTTAATGAATGTGGCCTTGTCGTCCACGGAATAGAATCCCTGCGACACGGCGCCGAAGTGGGCGGCCAATTTAATCGGCTTGGTTAGTTTGGTGGCGACCATGGATTTCTGGGCCTGGTCGGCGCAGAAGATGTTTATCTTTACGCCCTGGCGGGACAATATGTGCAGTTCGCTGATGACATTGGCCAGCTTGCTGGAGAGCCGTTCGAGCGAGCGGATGTTGGCGTTGAGCTCGAACGGTTGTTCGCCTACGGGCAGGGTACACAGGTGCGCCTGCGGGTGGGCCTTGAGTTTATCAGACAGCCAATTGTTGTAATCGAGCAGATAGACGGCCAGGGCTTCCTCGATATAGGACGGCTCTTTCAGGGCGATAAGGGTGTTCTTGGGCAGATGGTCGAACAGGGTTGGGCCGGTCGGGTCGAAGTTGCCCGAGCTGAGCAGTTCGGTTTTTATCAGCGCGAAGGCGGCCTGCTTTAGCAGCTGGAGCGTTTCCTGGGTGGCCGGGTCGAACTGGCGGATGGTTTCGACGTAATTGCCCAGCCACTCGACGCGCAGGGGCAGAGGCAGGTCGTAGGGGAAGATGTCCATAATGCCGCCGCGGACGCTGAATTCGCCCGGGCCTTCGATTTCGTTCTGGCGGTTGAATCCGTTTTCGGTCAGGCGGAGAATGAATTCTTCCAGGGGAAGGTGCTGGTGGTTGCCGATGACGGCGGTATTTTTGGCGAAGTCGGCCGGGGCCGGGCAGTTGCGGATGAGCGATTGCACCGGGCAGACGATGATGGGATTATGGGCCAGAGATACCTGCCTGAGGACGCGGAGCATCTCGGCTACGAACATCTGCCGTCCGAGCCGGTCCGGGGTGTCCGGAGCCGGGAACAGGAACGCCTGGGCCGGGGAAGCCTTTTTGTCCAGCGACAGGAATGTTTCTATGTCACAGAAAGCGGTTTCGGCTTCCTGGGGTGAGTGGGTGATGACGAGCAGCGGGCCGGCGCGCTGGGCGTAAATAGAGCTGACGGCGTAAGACGCGGACGAGCCCCAGAGCTGGCCGAGCCGGATTATTTTATGCTTATCGAGCAGGGTAACGGCGGATGAAAGAGGCATAAACAAGTACCTAAGACATTAGACTATAGACCCGGGTACAGGTGGCGTTTAGTTGTTTCTTATGGCGCCGAGCTGTTTCAATGTCGCCTGGGCCGCGGATTGTTCGGCGTCTTTCTTGCTCCGGCCGATGCCGTGGCCGTGCGGTTTCTGGTTGAGCATAACCACCACCTCGAAAGTCGGTTCGTGCTTGGGTCCGGATTCACGCACCACCCGGTAATAGGGCAGGCAGTTCATATTGTGCTGTGAATAATCCTGGAGCAGCGCCTTGAAGTTGGTTTCGTTGCCGACCGGGTTGGCTTTGAGGGCGTCGATTTCCGGCTTGAACATCTTGGAGATAAGTTTATAGAGCGCTTCCATACCCTGGTCCAGGTAGATGGCGCCGAACATGGCTTCCATGCCGTTGGCCAGGACCGATTCGGGCAGTTTGCGCCCGGAGAACCCCTTGCCGACGATGATAAGTTTTTCCAGGCCGATACCGTGCGCCTTGGCGGCCAGCATGGTCCGGTTGACCATGCTTGATTTCATCACGGTCAGCCCGCCTTCGGGCATGGAACCGAACTCGCGGAAGATAATGTCGGATATAATCAGGCCCAGTGCGGCGTCGCCCAGGAACTCCAACCGCTCGTTGTCGGTGGCCGGGATGATTTTGTCCTTGGACCAGAGCAGGAACAACGTCTCGGAGACGGTGTGGTCGACCTCGGTTTTTGCCGAGGAATGGGTCAGCGCCTGGAGAAGCAGTTCAGGCTTCTTGAATTTATATCCCAGCGCCAGCTTGACGGCGGCGGTGAGTTCGGTTGCGGGTAAGGTTTTCTTGGTAACCATAGATGGCTCCTTCAGGTTGGTATCAGTGGGGGGAATAGCAGGGAGTCGTCGTTCATCCGGCGGCCTGATATTCTCCGAAGCCATTGACACGGATTAAAATATCACTTTCAGGGATTATTCTAAACGAAACGCGGGGTTATGTCAAGGAAGTCAGTATTTGGGGCGGGATGCCGATGTCGGCGACGATGACGCGGCCGATATAGGCCCGGGCGCCGGGTGTGCGGAAGCCTTTTTTTGGCGCGGCCATAGTCACGGTGATTTCGGTTTGGACAGCGATGCCCAGTGGTTTACCGGTATCGGCGTCCAGCCCGGAGGGGATGTCCACGGCTATGACCGGACGGCCGGAATCGTTGATGGCGCGGATGATGTCGCTGTATGGCGGTAAGACGGCGCGTTCCAGCCCAACCCCGAAGATGGCGTCAATCACCAGGCCGTAGGACTTGAACCCGTGCCTGAGGAGTCGGTGGTAATCGGTGCTTATGGGAATTTTGAGCCGGTGGCAGATGCGTAGGTTGACGGCGGTCTCGGCCGACCGGTCGGGGTTGATTAATTTATCCAGAAGCAGGATATACGTTTTGACGCCCCATTCGGCCAGGTAGCGCGCGGCCACCAGGCCGTCACCGCCGTTATTGCCCTTGCCGCAGATTACCAGGACGCGCCGGGGGCTGGATTTGCTGAGTAGTTGGGCGGACTGCTCGGCCACGATGCGGCCGGCGTTTTCCATCAGCACTAATGCCGGGATGCCGTAGCGCTCGATGGCGATACGGTCGCTCTTACGCATCTGGGCCCGGGAAAGATATCGCATAATTTATTCGTCCATCCAGCCAGACCCGGTCAGGAACTGGTTATGCATTTTCTCATCGCCGACCGTGGATGCCGGGCCGTGGCCGGGATAGATTATTGTGTCGTCCGGCAGGGTCAGAATTTTAGATTTAATATTATCGAGGAGTTGCTTCATCGAGCCGCCCGGGAAATCGGTCCGGCCGACACCGCCGGCAAAGAGGGTGTCGCCGGTAAATAATATCGGTTTGGATTTATCGCTTGGCTGGTAGAGCAATCCGATGCCGCCGCGGGTGTGGCCGGGCAGGTGGATTACCTTTAGACTGAGCGAGCCGTTATTTATGGACAGGGTATCTCCTTCCTTTAGGAGCTTGTCGGCGGCCGGCGAGGTGAACTGGAAGCCCAGCTCGGGCGAAAGGTTGGCCGCGGCGCTGGTGAGCATCCGGGCGTCATCCTGATGGACACAGATGACGATGTCCGGGAAGGCCCGCTTGATTTCCTGGTTGGCGCCGATGTGGTCGATGTGGCCGTGGGTATTGATGAGGTAGACCGGGTCGAGGTTGCGCTTCTTGAGGCGGCTGATTATTTCAGGGCCGTCGCCGCCCGGGTCTATGACCAGGGCCTGGTTGTTTTTGGCGTCCTTGCCGGTCACGATGTAACAGCAGGCCTGTATGGGCCCGACGGTCAGTAAGGTGATTTCGATGTTATTGCCGGTTTTCATATCTGAGCTCCATTCATCTTAATTCCACGTGGCCGACGCCGAGCAGGTCTTGGATATCTTCCATAAATTGCTTGGACGGCGTTACGGAATAATCGGTATTAGTTTTAAGGATAACCTTTTTATTTTCACCGGTGACCAGGTTGATAAAAGTCGGGCAGGTGCCCGGATGGGCCAGGAAGATGTCCTTCAGTCCTTGGATGATATCATCGGCCAGTGCAGTGGTGTTTAGGTTAATGTAAATGGAAGAGCACATCTTTTCCGAGGCCTGGTCAATCGTGACCACGTCATTGATGCGGAGCAGCGGTTCGGTGGTGCGCTTGAGATTAAGCCGCCCCCGGATGAAGGCTATTTGTCCTTCGTTGATGAGCGGGCGGAAGGTCTTGTATTCCTTGGGATAGATGACGGATTCGATGGAGCCGCTCATATCGTGCAGGCGGAAATATACCGGGCGTTCGTCGATGCTTTTGTCGGACTTGCCTTTACCCTTGCCGCCGCCGCGGCGGATGGTGCTGATTATGCCGCCGATTTTGACGTCGGAATTATCCGGCATAGCGGCCAGTTTATTTACCGGCGCCGTAGACAGGCGGCTCAGGACGTCCTGATACTTGGCCAGCGGATGGCCGCTGACATAGAAGCCGAGCATCTCTTTTTCGAATCGAAGTATTTCCTCCTGGGACAGATCCGGGACGTCGGGCAGGGGCGGGAAGGAGACCTTGTCGTCCGGTTTCCGGCCCATGATGTTGAGCTGTCCGGCCCGGCGGTCGTGCTGGCGCTGTGAGCTGATAGACAGGACCTGGTCCAACCCGGATATGAGCACCGAGCGCCGGTAACCCAGCCCGTCCATGGCGCCGCATTTTATCAGGCTGTCGATGACGGATTTATCCACCATCCTCAGGTCGACTCGCTCGCAGAAATCATAGAACGACTTGAATGGCTTGTCGGCCCGGGCCTGAATAATCTGGCGGGCGGCCTTGTCGCCGACGTTTTTTACGGCGCCCAGGCCGAACCTGATTTGGCCGGATTCGACGTTGAAATCAAATTGGCTCCGGTTGATGTCCGGCGGCAGGACTTTTATGCCCATGCGCTTGGATTCCTCGACGTACTCGACTATTTTGTCGGTTACGCCGCGGTGGCAGGACATCAGCGCCGAGAGGAACTCAGCCGGATAGTTGGCCTTAAGATAGGCCGTCCGGTAGGCCGTAAAGGCGTAAGCGGTCGAATGCGATTTGTTGAAGCCGTAACCGCCGAAGAACTTCAGAAGTTCGAATATGCGCCGGGCGATGTCATTGGTGATACCGTTCTTTACGGCGCCGTCGATGAACTGTTTTTCGTAATTGTCCATTATTTCGGGCAGTTTCTTACCCATGGCCTTGCGCAGGTCGTCGGCCTCGGTCAGGCTTAGGCCGCCCAACTGGTTGGCAATGAGCATGACCTGTTCTTGGTAAAGGACCACGCCGTTGGTTTCTTTGAGTATCGGTTCAAGCGAAGGGTGGATATATGAGATTGGTTCGAGTTTATGTTTGCACCTGATATACTGGTCGACCATACCGCTTTGGAGCGGGCCGGGGCGGTAAAGAGCGACCAGGGCGATGATGTCCTCAAAACAGTCCGGTTTCATCTTCTGGGCCAGGTCGCGCATACCGGCAGATTCGAGCTGGAAGACGCCCCTGGTTTCACCCTGGCCGAGGAGGTCAAAGGTTTTCTTGTCATTCAATGAGATGGTCCGGGGGTCGACGGATTTATTCCGGGTCTGCTGGATTATTTCCAGGCATTTTTCTATGACGTCAAGCGTGACAATACCCAGCAAGTCGACCTTAAGCAGACCTATTTTCTGGAGCGCATCCATGGGGTACTGGGTGGTGCTGCTGGAGTCGCTGATGTAAAGAGGTACGTAGTTTATCAGCGGTTTGTCGGCGATGACCACGCCGGCCGCGTGTGTCGAAGCATGCCGAACCAGGCCTTCCATTTTCAGGGACAGGTCAAAGAGTTCTTTTATCTTGGAATTGGGCGGCGAATTATAGAGTTCTTTCAGTTCCGGATCGAGGTTAATTGATTCGTAGAGAGTTTGCCCTTGTATTTTCTTGGCGATGCGGTCGACTTCGATCAGAGGGATGCCCAACACCCGGCCGACATCGCGGATGACCAGCCGTGCTTTCATGGTGCCGAAGGTGATCAGCTGGGCCACGTTTTCCTGCCCGTAGCGCGTCCGGACGTAATTGATGATGGTATCGCGGCCGGCCTGGCTGAAGTCGATGTCGATATCAGGCATTTCATTCCGGCCCGGGTTCAGGAATCGTTCGAAGATGAGCCCGTATTTCAGCGGGTCGATGTCGGTGATTTCCAGGGCATATGAAAGTATCGAGCCAGCCGCCGAGCCACGGCCCGGACCGACCGGGATTTTCTGCTCTCGGGCGAAGCGGACAAAATCCCAGACCACCAGGAAATAATCGGCGAAGCCTTTTTTCTCGATAATTCCCAGCTCATAATCAAGCCGCTGTTTTATTTGGTCGGTCACGGCCGGATATCGCAGGGGCAGATATTTTTCAGCTAGTTCGCGCAGGTAAACCAGGCTCTTTTTGTCGTCTGGGACGTTGAACTTGGGCAGATGTCTTTCGGAGAAGTTTAAGAACAGGTTGCAGCGTTCGGCAATGGCTAAAGTGTTGGCAACGGCTTCGGGGATTTCGGGGAAAAGCTTGGCCATTTCCGATTCCGACTTGAAATAAAGTTCGTTACTGCTCATGCGCATCCGGGCCGGGTCGTCATAGGCCTTATTGGTTGAGATGCACAGGAGGATGTCATGGGTGCGGGCGTCGGATTTCTTGATGTAATGCACGTCGTTGGTGACGACCATGGGGGCGCCGGTTTTCTTGTGGATTTCCAGCTGACCCTTAACCACCTTGGCCTGTTCGGGCATGTTGTGGTTGTGCAGTTCCAGGTAGTAATCATCCTTGAAGAGTTCCTGATAAAAGTAGGCCACAGCCAGGGCCTCGGTTATCTTGCCGGCCGACAGAAACATGGACAGTTCCGAGTGCAGGCATCCGCTCAGACAGATAAGGCCGTCCTTGTAGCGGGCCAAAAGTTCCTTGTCTATCCTGGGCTTGTAATAAAATCCTTCGAGATAGGCGCTGGTGGCCAGCTTTATCAGGTTGAGATAGCCTTTTTCATTCTTAGCCAGAAGGGTTAAGTGATAAGCTCGTTCTTTAAGAGGTCCGTTAGCCTGGCGATCGGTTCTTTTTATCGGCGCCACATAGGCTTCATAACCGATAATGGGCTTGATGCCCCGGCTGGAAGCCATCTGGTAAAATTCGATTGCTCCGAAAAGGTTGCCGTGATCCGTCAGGGCTACGGCCGGGGCGTTCTGCCGGACGGCTTCTTCGACCATGGCTTCCACAGTATTGGCGCCGTCCAGAAGGCTGTAATGGCTGTGGTTATGTAAATGGACAAAATTACTACGCTTCATTGTTAACGCGATACCTAATTCTTAGCCTGAGGAATAAACGACTTATGGAATACTACTTTCAGCAATAAATCAAGAATAAAAAGGATTAAACTGGCCAGAACCAGGAAGGTATCGATTTTTTTGTATGATTTTCCCTGAATGCCGGCGTTATGGTATTCTTTCGTGGTGTTCAGCAAGGTTCCGCCGGTCGATTCGGCTATGTTTTTGAGTAAAGTTAAATCTGGCCCAAACCGCATCAACTCCTGTTCGTAAGGGATGATTAAAGGCCGGGTTAAAATCGGCTGAGAGTTTTCCCGTATGTTTAAATAATACGTTCCCTGGTCTAAATTCGGAATGGTTTTCTCATAATCGTGCGCCGAAACCCGGGGCAATTGACCGGCCGAGATTGATTTATTCTGGAATAATGCCGACAGGCTATAATTGAATTCAGTCTTGGCCGGAGATAAGCTTTGTATAGAAATACGCAGGGAATTGGATTGGTCCAGAGAGGTATTCAGCCTGTAATTCCCGGGGTTTTCATATGCGGGCGTAAGCCAGCGAAGAACCTGGGTTAATAATTGAGGAGTATTCGACCAGTCGAGCCAATTACCGGCCCAATTGGGGGATAAAGATGATGTGAATGCCAGGACTTTGCCCTGCCCGTATTGCCACGAGGTTATCAACGGGATTTGCTTGGTTCCGTCTTTTTTGATAAAGGCCGCGATGTTTGCGCGATCTTTGATGTCCGTTCGGTTATACCCGAAAATGAATGGAATCGCGGGCATACCTTTAAGCATTTCTGCGGAATCGGTTATTTGCACCGGAACGGGAACGGTTTCCTGCCGGTACAATTCTTTCTTCTGGGCCAGGTCTTCTTTTATCGATTTGCCCAGGGCGTTAATATCGTTACCCCATAGTATGTGGTAGAATTTACCGTTAGTTTGATTCTGGGAAAGGGCTAACAGCGGTTGATCCTGGGTTTTTTCTCCGGTAGCGATAGTCGAAATGGAAATGCCCGATTCCTTGAGCAGGCGGCCCGTTTCCTGGAAGTCACCGGCCGATTCCCCGCCGGTGGAGTAGCCGTCGGAAAGAATAATGATGTGGCGCTTGGCCGCTTTGGTTCCCGTAAGCGACCTGGTCGCCTGGCGGATAGGCGGCAGGATACTGGTTGAACCGTTAGGTTTTATCTTGAGGAGCGCCTGATGCAGTTTGTCTTTTTCCGTTTCGGCAGACATCGGATAAATCGTGTCAAAGCCTTGATTAAAGGCGATAACCTCCAAGGCATCCTGCTTGTTCAGCAAGGACAGGGTTTGTTCAAGCGCGTCCGATGCTATTCGGAATTTGTCCTTATCCGGAAATCCGCTCGGTTCTGCCATGCTGCCGGAGGCATCGAGAATTATAGACAGAGCCAATGATTCCTGAGGGGCGGCCCAGACCGGGCTGATTTCTTCAATAATCGAATTTGAATACCGGCCCAGCCCGAAACTATTTGGTCCGCCGGAAATGAATAATCCTTTGCCGTTTGACACAGCCGCGGCGATTGCTTGGCTGAGTTTGTTTGAGGAATTCGGGCCGAGCGGATAGTTATCCATGATGATGATGTCACACAGGGGGATTATGTCGGAAGAAGCCCCGCTGTCGCCGGCCAGTTCAAAATCTTTGTTAGTTTTGATAATTTTGGCCAGCGAGCTGTTCTGGCTGTCCCCGATAAATGAGATTATGGGTTTGTCTTTTCTGCGAACGAGCACCGAAGCGTAATTATTACGGAGGTAAAACTCGTCAAATAATTTGGTAGAGACGCGTATTTCATATTGAGAAAACGGGGTGTTCAATTCCGGCAGATAGACGTCTAGTTCAAAAGACTGATTCCTGAATAGTTTCAGGCCGTTAAATTGGCGGATGAATATTTTATCACGGTAGATATCAGCGGTTGCCTCGGTGTCAACAGTGGACTGAATGGTGAATTTGATTTTTATTCCTTCACCCGGCCGGTTTTCCAGGATGGGCTCGTTGCACCAGACCTTTATGTCGCTGAAATTACGCGGGCCGGTCGGGATGCTGAAAATAGTCGTATTATTACGGGCTAATTCGGCGGCGGCTCGGAGTGCATTGCCCTCGGTCTGATTGCCGTCGCTGAATAAGAACACTTCCTTGGCGCCATTGGCATCCTTCAGGAGATTTCCAGCCGTTAATAAGGCGCGCTCAATATTGGACCCGGATTGGTTAACCTGAGAATTGAATGTTTGTAAACCGCCGATTCGGGAAGGCGGCGCCGGCGTAATCTCAATCGAAGCGTCACGGCCGAAAATAACAACACCGGTTTTATCGCCCGGCTTAAGCGATTGGAAATCAGATTTGATTTCCTTGATTACCTGCGCGGAGTCAAGGAATACGCTTTCCGAATTATCAAGAATATATATGCGGGAAAGAGTTCCGCCCTGGGTTCTTATCTGGAATCCGGACAGGCTGAAAATAAGCAACGTCAATATAAGACATCTGATTACCAGTGAAGCCGATATTCGGACGGAGACCCCTTTCCGGAAAATAATTAAACGGCCGACCAGAATAACAGCGAGGATAAGGATGGCCAATAGCGCCGGATGTTCGAATTTAAACATAATACCCTATTTTAGCGCAAAGGCTGAAAAGGTGCAAAGAAAAGGATATATAAAGAGGCGATATTAATACACTCTTATGGGCATAACGGCGGTTTGCTTGCCTTCCAGCGCCAGTCGCCTTTGCAGGCGGAAAGCAGTCTCGTTATGGAGTATATGCGTGAAGAAATTCTCGTCCTTGAAGACCAACTTGCTGACAAAGAAGACTGTCTTAGGGTATTCGGCTGATGTTTTATTGCACAATTCCACCAGCGTTTCTATGGCGTTAACCGATACGTCATAGCTGTATTCGGCGTAGAAGCCGAAATCGTTGGCCATTTCTATATAACGTTTCATATTCGCCTGCGTATTAGCCCGGAGGTTTTCCACTTCGCTAACCCCTTTAAACTGGCCGGTATCCAGTTCGCCCACGCTCATGAAAACATACCGTTTGAATATCTTGGGGAAGAGTTTTTCCACGGAGAAAAACGTATGTATGCCGAACCCATTATAACTGCTGACCAGTATGCAGGCGGTCGGCGCGTCTTTATCGATAGTTTTCGGTATAGGTTCCAGCCGTTCCGGCCGGGGCATATTAACCAGGATATCGTCCAGCCTCTTGAGAGCTTTGCGGGTATTTAGGTAATGGCGCTTTACCATTATAGCCACGAAAATAAAACTGGATGTGATGACCAGAGTTAACCAGCCGCCTTCCGTGAATTTAAACCAAACAAGTATAACTAGGATAATACTGGTGAGCAAGAACCCGACCAGATTGATGATAAATTTGGAACGCCAGTCTGGAGTCTTGTCTTTTATTTGTATCCAATGCCGGCACATGCCGAACTGGGAAAGAGAGAAGGTGATAAAAACGTTGATGCTGTATAAAACGACCAGGAAAGCGACACTGCCTTTGGTGAGAATAATAATGGCAATAGAACTTAATCCCATAAATAAGATGCCGTTGGATATGGTCAGCCGCTCCGAAAGGTGGGCGAAACGTTTGGGCATCCAGTAGTCTAGCGACATATTGGCCAGCACTCGCGGGCCGTCTATAAAGCCAGCCTGCGCCGCTATGAATAATAGAAATGCCTCTGAAGCCAGTGTTAATATTATCAGCCCGCTTCCGTATGAAATACCCCAGCGTTGGGTAATTGCTTCAAAGAGGGTGGCATTCAGTGTTTGCCCGGGTATTCGTTTGATGTTAAACAGCGCGTAGAATAATATAAGCCCGCCTGCTAGAACCGCCAGGGAAAGGGTCATGTAAAACATAGTCCGCCTGGCGGTCGCAGCCCGTGGCTCTCGCAGAGTGGGCAGGGCATTACTGACAGCTTCTATGCCGGTATAGGTACCGGCGCCGTGGCTGTAGGATTTCAGTATGATAAACAACAACGCCCAGATGCCTGTATTTTTAACCAGATCTTTAGTCTGATAGGCGCTGTCCACGACAAATGCCGGCATGGTATAGGCATTCTGCGCTAATGCCGCCGTCAGCATAATTAAATGGGTAATAATAAATATTGCAAAAATAGGCGTAAGAATGGCTACTGATTCTTTTACTCCGCGTAGGTTAAGAATTATTAGCATACTAATGACTATGATAGAGACAATTAGTTTATAAGACTGGTACTCTATCGGCAGAAAACTGAAGAGTGCGTCTATGCCGCTGGCCACGGAAATAGCAATGGTCATGATGTAGTCTATTACCAGGGCACTGCCGGAAACAAGGCCGGCGGACGGGCTGATTAATTTAGTGGCTACCAGATAACCACCTCCACCAAAGGGGAATTCTTCTATGATTTGGGTGTAGGAAAGGGATATTATGGCAACGGTCAAGGCCGTAGCAATAGCCAGATAAATGGCCAGGAAGCCGTGCCCATTTAAGGCGACAAAGGCCTCTTCCGGGCCGTAACAAGAAGATGATAACCCGTCCGCGCCCAAGCCGACCCAGGCCAATAGCGCCACCAGCGAAATCCGCCTGAATATGGTCGGGTCCATCGGATTCTTCGCCCGGCCGATCAGCATTTCTTTGAATCTTTTCCAGCTCATAATAGTACTCTCAAAAAAATAACCTACCTCGTCCTTGATGGCGGGGAAGGCGTAGGCGCGGGGTCTATACCCCGCATCATGGTGTGGCGTTTTGATGGCGTCCCGCAAAGCGGGGACGCTACAAACTGCCAATCTAACGGCCGTTTATATTAGGTTAATTTAAAGGTTAGTCAATAAAATTGAGTCAGACCGAATACCCAGCCGATAAATTTCTTGCTATTTTAGGAAGTAATGATATTATGAATTATTTACTGATTTAGAACGAGAGATAACCTATGTGCTACGCAATACCGGGCAAGATTATCGAAATAAACGACCGCACCGCCGTCGTGGACTACTTCGGCGAGCGGAAAAAAGCCTACACCGACCTGCTCATGCCTAAAATCGGCGATTATGTTTACGCCCAGGGCGGGTTCATCATCCAGCACGTGCCTGACAAGGAAGCCCACGAGATTCTGGAGGACTGGAAAGAGATGTTCTTCCGGCTTCAGGAGATAGACCTCAAGATGTCGGCCAAACCTAAAAGCCTTTACGAACGCGCCAACGCCATCCGCCACGAGCATCAGGGCAATTCCTGCTGCGTCCACGGCATCCTGGAATTATCCAATTACTGCCGCTGCAATTGCCTCTATTGCGGCATCCGCCGGGATAACAGCCAGCTGACCCGTTACCGGCTGGAAATACCCGAGATAATCAAGGCCGTTGACGAAGCGGTCAAGCTGGGTTTCAAGTCGCTGGTCATTCAGTCCGGCGAGGACCTTTATTATAATGACGACAAACTCTACGAAATAGTCAAAACTATTCGCGACCAATATCCGATACTGCTTTTTGTCTCTATCGGCGAGCGGTCCCTGAGCGCCTACCAGCGCCTTTACGATGCCGGCGCCCGGGGCGTTTTGATGAGGTTCGAGACCTTAAACAAGGATATCTATGACCGGATGAAGCCCGATTCGGTCCTGGAAAAACGGCTTGACCTTATCCGTAGCCTCAGGAAGATGGGCTACCTGATTATCACCGGGTTCCTGGTCGGCCTGCCCGGCGAAAAAGGACGCGATATCCTGGCCAATGTCAAGATGACTGCGTCACTGGACGCGGAAATGTTCTCCTTCGGCCCGTTTATACCCCATCCGCAGACGCCCTTAACCGGCTCGAAACTGCCGGCCATTGATTCTATGCTCAAGGTCATCGCCCGGGCCCGGCTAATGAACCCGGACGCCAAGATAATGGTTACCACGGCGCTGGAAACGCTGGGCGGCGACGACTCGGCCCGGCAGGCGCTTATGGCCGGAGCCAACTCGCTGATGATAAACGTCACGCCCCAGAAATACCGTAAGCTTTACGACATCTACCCCGGCCGTTTCGGCACCGAAATGTCCACCCAACAGCAGATAGACCGGGTCATCAGTTTGTTGAAATCACTGGGACGGGCGCCCACCGATCTGAGCGTGGCCGAAGAGCTGACTAAATAATATGATACTCGGCATCGGAATAGACATCATCGAAATCAAGCGGATAAAGACGTTCCTGGTCAGGAAATCGAGCATGGCCCGGATATTCTCTCCGTCGGAAATCAACTACTGCACCAAAACCAAACGGATGGCCGAATCATTCGCCGCCCGTTTCGCCGTCAAGGAAGCCTTCCTGAAAGCCGTCGGCACCGGTTGGGGAACCAAGGACAGCCCCAAGTGGACCGAGATAGAAGTGCGCCGGGGCGTTAGCGGCGCCGCCTGCCTGGGGCTGAGCGGCAAAGCCAAGGCCATCGCCCGCAAGATGGGCGCCAAGAGGTTTCACCTGTCAATAAGTCATACCAAAGATATGGCCGCGGCCGTGGTGATATTAGAAAATTAGTGACAGTTCGAGTAAAACGAGTTACTGTCACTTATCCCCGAAACGAAGTGGAGCGGGATTATTAGAGCCGCTTCGATGGCACTTTAGCGCCAGAGGTGGCGGGTCTTATCCCGACTATTGAGCCGCAGCGAAATCCAGCACTTATGCAGGATTCCGTCGGGAGTGCCACATTATCCCGCTTATTCCAGCGGGACTGGTAAAAACACAGTAATACTAAGATGTGCGGCTGCTTGGTGGCACTATGCTTCGCCGTACTTTTTTCTGTGCTATCTTACCGTTCAACTCGCGCAGGGCGTCGGCTGTTATCCAACGGGCGGACCGGGAATCTTTTTCCCGTATTTGCCTGGCCATCCGGATAGCCGCCCGATTCAGCCTGAGATTGCGCTTACCTATCTGCCGGAGCGCCCAGTTTACCGCCTTCTTGACGAAATTACGCTCGTCCGTCGAGTATTTCTTTATAATCGGTAAGAATCTCAGGAACCGGCTGTCCGACGCCGTTTTGTCGTGGACCGACAGCGCCGCCATCAGCACGAACCCGGCCCGGCGGACGAACTCCTCTTTGCGCCCGGTCCATTGCACCGCCTTGGCATAAGCGAATCCGGTCTTATCAAACAGGTTGCTGCAGACCTGGTCGCAGACGTCCCAGGAATAAAAGTCCTTGGCCCATTTATCCATCTGCTTCGCGGTTACCGAGGCCGGTTCGTCAATCAGCCCGGCCAGTATTCTGGCGTCGTGTATGCCCGATGCCCAAAGCCGTCCGGCCAGCTGGTGGTCGTGCCCGATCTGCTTTGCCATAGCCCTGACAATCGGCATCGAAACACCGTAGCCGTTCTTGGGCTTGATGCCGTACCGGGCCATGCCCGCCAGATTATCGGGATTGCCCCGGGCCTTGATTTGCTTGATGACTTGCTCGAACTTCATTTACAAAATCCACTCCGCCGGGCCGGTAAGGTAAATCCCCTTGCCTTTGGCGTATTCTATATGTAAGGCGCCGCCCTTGAGTTCGACCTTGACGGCGTTATTTAGCCTTTTCCTGAATATCCCGGCCACGACCGCGGCGCAGGCGCCCGTGCCGCAGGCCAGCGTCTCGCCCGCTCCCCGTTCCCACACCCGCATCCGTATCCGGTTACGCCCCAGCACCTGAACGAACTCGACATTGGTCCGGTTCGGGAACAGCCGGTGCCGCTCGATGGCCGGGCCGTATCTGGCTATGGGCAGGCGGTCGATGGATTTCAGGAACATTACGCAATGCGGATTGCTTAACGATACCGCCGTCACATCCGCCGCCCCGGCCGGTATGGGCAGTCCTTTATCGGAATAATCTTCCACCCGGCGCGGTTCGGGCATCAGCACCGTGATGTCATTGACCTTGTCATTCTTGACGTTCAGTCTGACCCGCATCAACCCGCCCTTGGTGTCAATCCGCAGGTTTCTGCATCTGCTCAGCTCGGACTCATAGACCAGCTTGGCGAAACACCTGATGCCGTTGCCGCACATCTCGGCCTCCGAGCCGTCGGAATTGAATATCCGCATCCGGAAATGAGACCCCTTATGGGCCGGCGGCAATACCAGTATTACGCCGTCCGCGCCGATGCTCCGGTTCTTGCTTGCGAACGGCCTGAGGCCGCTTTTCCGGTCGCACAGCTTCCTTATCAGCGCCGGGCCCAAAGCCGGCTTCTCGCCCAAAGCGTTAATCATTATGAAGTCGTTGCCGGTTCCCTGCATCTTTATGAATTCCATAGAGGCCAGTATATCAGGAAAAATTTCACTAGCAAGATTTATTCCGAAAAAACTTGCCTTGAGCCCGGAATCAGGTTAGATTAAAGCTTCCTTAACCCAAGCAAAAGGAGTGGTCTCTATGCTGAAGATAAAAACCGCTGTCCTGAGCGTCAGCGATAAGAATAACCTGGCCGAGCTGGCCCGCTTCCTCAAGAAATGGGGCGTGACCATCATCTCCACCGGCGGGACCGCCAAACTCCTTAAGGAAAACAACATCGAGGTCGCTCCCATCTCCCAGATTACCGGCAACAACAAGGACGACTACTTCGACGGCCGGATGAAAACCATCAGCTTCAACTACGAAAGCGCCCTTTTATACAAGCGCGATAACGCCGAGCACGTCAGCCAGGCCAAGGAACTGGGCATACCCCAGATAGACCTGGTCGTCTGCAACCTCTACCCCTTCGAAGAGGTTATCGCCAAGCCGGACGTTTCCGTGGACAAGGCCATCGAGAACATCGATATCGGCGGTCCGTGCATGGTCCGGGCCGCGGCCAAGAATTATTACGGCGTCACCATCGTGGTCGAACCGTCCCAGTACGCCGAGCTGATGAAAGAGATGGAGCAGAACAAAGGCGCCGTCAGCGACGCCTGCCGGGCGCGCTTTATGGTCCGGGCCTACGAGAAGACCGCCCAGTACGACGCGGCCATCCACAAGTTCTTCTCTGACAAGTTTGCCAACGAGCAGGTCAAGCACCTTGATTATAAAGAAGGCGTCCAGCTGGGTCGTTACGCCGAAAACTGGCACCAGAAAGGCTGGATGTATAAATCAGCCAAACCGGTACTGCCGTCAATCCCCTGGGCCAAGCAGGTGCACGGCGGCCCGCTCGGATACAATAATTACCTCGACGCCGAAGCGGCTATGCTTTCGGTGATGGAGCTCAAGGACCGAGTGGCCGTGTCCATCATCAAGCACACCAACCCCTGCGGTTATGCCACCGGCGAAACGCTCAAGGAGGCCTTCGACCGCGCCTGGCAGGGCGACCCCGTCAGCGCCTTCGGCAGCGTCATCGCGCTGTCCCGGCCGCTCAATATGGATATCGCTAAAATACTGGGCGAACGCTTCGTCGAAGTGGTGGTCGCGCCGTCCATCGAAGCCGATGCCCTGGAATATATCAAATCGCTGGGCAAAAAGAAAGCCGGCCTGCGCCTGCTCGAAACCGGCGACATCAACCGGCCTATGCCACTGACCGTGCACCGCTTCATCAACGGCGGCGTGCTGGAGCAGGAGGTTGACAATAAGTTCTACCTGACCGATACCGTCGACCAGCTCTTCAAGGCGCCCTTCACGGCCAAATGCCTCAACAGCGGCAAAGACCTGACCGTCGGCATCGTCACCAAGGTCAAGCCCAGCGCCAAGCGGGCCGGCCTCTACGACTTCGTGCTCCGGCACATCAAGCACGTCAAGTCCAACGCCATCTCCATCGCCCGGGAATACAAGCCCGGCTACTGGCAGATAATCGGAATGGGCTGCGGCCAGCCCAACCGCAAGGACTCGGTCGCACTGGCCGGACAGCGCGCCGAATATAACCTTAAGCTCGAGTTCAAGGAGCTTAAGAAGAAATCCGGCACGCCCAAAACATATATCAAGAAACAGCTGGCCTCAGAAACGGTCATCCTGGCTTCGGAGGCATTCTTCCCCTTCAGGGACGGCATCGACAACATCGCCAAGAGCGGCGTCAAATATATCCTCGAGCCGGGCGGCTCGGTCAAGGACGACGAGGTCATCAAGGCGGCCAATGAATACAAGATGGGAATGATATTCACCGGCGTGCGCAAGTTCTATCATTGATTATTATGAAAACGGCAAAACAGGAAGTATCTAACCGGGTCAAGGTGCCCAAGGGCGAACTGGTCATAATGCCGGAGCGCTGCAAAGGTTGCGGCATCTGCATCGAGTTCTGCCCCAAAAAGGTGCTGGTGTTCTCCAAGGAATACAACCCCAAGGGCTACTACTTCCCGCTGGCGGCCAATCCCCAGGAATGCTCCGCCTGCAATATGTGCTCCCTGCTCTGCCCTGATTTCGCCATATATCTGAATAAATCCGTATCAGAGAAAACAGATGAGCAATAAACCCATAATAGAATTCATCAACGGCGACGAGGCCTGCGCCCGGGGCGCCCTGGCCGCCGGCTGCCGTTTCTTCGCCGGATACCCGATAACCCCGGCCACCGAAATCGCCGAGCAGATGGCCCGGTTCCTGCCCACCCATAACGGCGTTTTCATCCAGATGGAAGACGAAATCGCCTCTATGGCCGCCATCCTGGGCGCGTCTTGGGGCGGCGCCAAGTCTATGACTGCCACCTCCGGCCCCGGTTTCTCGCTGATGATGGAAAACCTCGGCCTGGGCCTGATGACCGAAACCCCCTGCGTGGTGGTGGATATGCAACGGGCCGGGCCGTCCACCGCATTGCCCACCTACGTCGGTCAGGGCGATATGATGCAGGCCCGCTGGGGCTCGCACGGCGTTTATGAAATCATCGCCCTCTGCCCGTCTTCGCCTCAGGAGGCCTTTGACCTGACCATCCGGGCCTTTAACCTGTCCGAAAAATACCGGCTGCCGGTCCTGGTTATGGGTGACGAGATAGTCGCCCATATGACCGAACGCGTAATCATCCCGCCGGCCGACCAGATAGAACTCTACCCGCGCCGCAAGCCGACCGTCGGCCCGGAAGAATACCTGCCTTACCTTGCCGGCAAGGATTTGGTGCCGGAGATGGCCAACGCCGGCGACGGCTATCACATCCAGACCACCGGCCTGACCCACGACGAAAAAGGGCATCCGGTAATGACCGTCGACGCGCACCACAAGCTGGTCACCCGGCTGATAGAGAAAATAACCCATAACAAGAAAGACATCATCCAGGTTGAAGAAGAAAACACCGATGACGCCCAGGTGGTCGTCTGCAGTTACGGCATCTCGGCCCGCATCGCTGAATGGGCCATCCAGGAAGCCCGGGCCAAGGGCGTCAAGGTCGGCAAACTCCGCCTGATAACCATCTGGCCGTTCGCCGAGGACCGCATCCGGGCGCTGGCCGGCAAGGTCAAGGCCTTCGTCGTGCCGGAGATAAACAACGGGCAGATAGCGCTCGAGGTCGAGCGTTGCGCCGGCGGCAAGGCCAAGGTCGTGACCGTCACCCATATGGGCGGCGCCACCCATAACCCCAAGGATATCCTCGACGCCATATTGGCGGCGAATAAATGATTTATGACAGACAACGTTGACGTTATATCCGGGCACCCGCTGGACAAGCTGATACGCCAGGAGCGCATGCCGCACATCTGGTGTTCCGGCTGCGGTTTGGGCACCATCTTCGGCAATATGCTCCGGGGCATAGTCAAATCCGGCGTGCCGCTGGACAAGGTGGCCGTCGTCTCCGGCATCGGCTGCACCGGCCGGGTATCGGGCTACGTCAAGTTCGACGGCTTCCATACCACGCACGGCCGGGCCATCCCCTTTGCCACCGGGCTGAAGCTGGCCAGGCCGGAACTGAATGTCATCGTCATCAGCGGCGAAGGCGACCTGACCGCCATCGGCGGCAACCACTTCATCCACGCCGCCCGGCGCAACGTCAATATCACCGTCATCTGCGCCAATAACTCCAACTACGGAATGACCGGCGGCCAATGCTCGCCGACCACCCCGGCCAAGTCCATTACCACCACTACGCCCTACGGCAATTTCGAATCGTCATTCAGCCTGCCCCACCTGGCCGCGGCCAGCGGGGCGGTCTTTGTCTCGCGCTGGACCACTTACCACGTTATGAAACTCCAGTCGGCCATCTCCCGGGCCGTCCTCAAGAACGGCTTCAGCTTCATCGAAGTGATGTCGCCCTGCCCGACCTATTACGGACGCTCCAACAAACTCGGCGCCGGGCTGGAGATGATGAAATTCTACAAGAACAACACCGTCATCAAGCAGGAAGTCCAGCTCAAGGACATCGGCATCGGCCGGGGCGAAAAGATAGTCATCGGCGACTTCGTAGATATCGAACGGCCGACCTTCAACGACCTGCTCCGCGAACGCGACCAGAAGCTGTGCCAGGCCGCCGCCGGAAAAGAAGAAAAGAAGAAATTAGAACACGAATAATAATTATGAGTGAGAACAAGACAGAGATAAGATTCGTCGGGTTCGGCGGGCAGGGCATCATCCTGGCCGCCCACATCACCGGCCGGGCCATAACCATCTACGAAAAATCCAACGCCACGCTGACCCAGAACTACGGTCCCGAATCGCGGGGCGGTTCCTGCGCGGCCGGCTTGATTATCTCCGACCAGGCCATCAACTACCCGCACCTGACCAAGCCCGACGTGCTGGTGGCGCTCTCGCCCGAGGGCTACAACAAATACAAAGACGACATCAAGCCCGGCGGTCTGATAATCGTCGAAGAAAGCATACTGGTGGACAAAAAGTCCGCGGTCCGGACGCTGACCGTACCGGCCGGCAAGCTGGCCGAGCAGATAGGCAAGAAGTTCGTCACCAATATGGTGGTGCTGGGATTTATGACCGCCGCCGCCAAGTTCGTCAACAAAGAAGCGATGAGGCAATCCATCGCCAGCTCAGTGCCACCCGGCACCGAAGAGCTCAACCTCAAGGCCTTCGAGATGGGTTATAGCCACTTTAAACCGGAATAATTTCTTAGCCACGAATAGTTTTAGTGGATTCGTAGTTAAATAATTGACATTTCTCTAAAAACAACCATACTGCACATATAGAGCGATAGCAGAGCCTCCCGCTTATAGGGGAAACTTGGCGAAAGGAAAGTTGTAGCGGCTCTATCTCACCGAACAAATAAGAAGAAATATGGAAAATGCAAGAGCAAAAAACCCCTGGCTGGCCGTCTGTTTATCAGGGGTTTTGCCGGGCACAGGCCAACTCTACGCCAAAAGAAACGCCATCGGAATAACTATTCTGTTTGCCTATCTTGCATTGGTTACCGCTGTATTTTATGCAGCAATCAACCCGATAATAGTCCTTCCTTGGGCAATAAGTTTTTATATACTATCTTTTTTACTTGCTATTTGGAACTTATTCAATGCATATGACTTAACCAGTAAACACAACGCTTCCTTGCCGCCTGACATTCCAGCCGACCAGCTGCAGAAAAACCCTTGGTTGGCTGTTTTTCTTTCTTATATACTCCCGGGCGTAGGCCAGCTTTATTGTAAAAGATGGGTAAAAGGCATTGTTTTTATTATTGGCTTTGCTTTTCTTAATGAAATTACATTTCAACATAGGTGGGTATCATTACTTCTAGCATTATTATACCGTCTTATAGTTTGTTATGATGCTTTTATTTCTGCGCTAAGACCGCAAAAAGGACCAAAGAAAACACTGATAACCTTCTTGATTCTTTTGCTATTATATAAGGTTTTTATTTACGTCTTACTTACCAGTCTTTGGGTTACATACCGCATTCCAACAAAAGGGATGGAACCGGCAATTATGGAGAAAGACAGGGTTATTGTGGAAAAACTGACTTATAGGTTTTCCAATCCCGAACCTGGCGACATTATCACGTTTGAATCACCGGAAGATTCCCAAAAGGTGCTTATCAGGCGTATAATTGCCAACGGTGGCCAAACCGTTGAAGTCAAAGGCAATAAAGCCTATGTTAACTGTAAATTATTCAAAGAATACCCTCCGGTTGAAGAGCAAATAAATACCAAGCTTTACGGTCCTTATCTGGTTCCGAATAACACCTATTTTGTCCTCGGCGACAATTTAGCTAATAGCAAAGACAGCCGCCAATACGGCTCCATCCCCAAAGAAAAGATTATCGGGAAGACCTGCAAGATATATTGGCCTGTGAGCCGTATCAAAGAATTGGTAAAGTAGCCAGCAGTGAAAGGAAATGTGCGTGGGTTGTCCGCCTATGGCGGAGGCGGGGATCAGAGTACCCCATAAAACTTGACCTGTTAAATAGGTAATGTTACTATAATCTAAAACCGATGTATTAATAAGAGGATAGTTTATGTCCATTCAAACATTGTTCACCATCGGTTATGCCGGCAAAGATATTAAACAATTTGTAAATATCTTGCTGAAAGCGCATATTACCACCTTGGTTGATGTGCGTCAGTTGCCGCTCAGCCGTAAGCACGATTTTTCCAAATCCAATCTGCGGGAACATCTTGAACATTCCGGTATTGAGTATAAGCATTTTGGCGTTCTGGGTAGTCCTAAAATAATTCGAGATAAGGTTCGTCAGGATAATGATTATAGAACATTCTTTACGGAATATACCAAGTACCTAAAAACCCAGCCAGAGGCAATAGCCGAAGCGGCCGATACGGCAACCCATAACAAGTCTTGTTTGATGTGCGTTGAGCCGGAACCAGCCTTTTGTCACCGCCGAATCGTTGCGGAAACTATAGAGAAACATTACCCCCGCCTTAACGTTGTTCATTTATGAACTGGGAACCCCACCAAATATTAATAACCGTTAAAACTTATCCCACGCCCAGCAAAAAATACGTTGAAACGGTTTGCGTTGCGGGCGTATCGCTATCGAATAAAAAATTCGTCCGTCTTTACCCAATAAGATATCGTGACCTTGATGAAAACAAGAAATTCAAGAAATATAGTGTCATTAAGGCAAAAATAGCTAAAGCTGCTGATGATCACCGGCCTGAAAGCTATAAAATCAATGCGGACAGCATTGAAATAATTGATACTTTGGGCACAAAAGACAAATGGCTCAAACGCAAGGGTATAGTTTTACCGGTTTTAGACAAATCGATGTGTGAGATTCTAAAACAGGAACCATTAACGCATAAATCATTGGGATTGATTAAACCCGAAAGAATTGAATTTACTAAGGGCAAGGCTAGAAATAAAGATATTGAAGAGGCTCAACGATGTTATGCCCAAATGGATTTGATAAATAAACAAAAACAGACTATTGAGTTTATCCCTTATGAATTCAGGTATAAATTCTATTGCGCCGGAGAACCGAATTGCCCCGGCCATGATTTTCCGATAATTGATTGGGAAATCGGCCAGTCATATAGGAGTTGGAGAGCGGATTATCCTAATGAGGACGTACTGCTCCAGAAAATAAAGCAAAGATGGTTCGATGAAATATGTTCGCCCAATAAAGATACCTATTTTTATGTGGGCAATGTTCATCGTTTCCGTGATACCTTTATGGTTCTAGGGGTATTTTACCCGCCCAAATAATGTTGGCAATGCAGGACAGGCACCATACCTTTCGGTAAACCCTCATTTCTTACTATACACGTATTTCGCCCCGGGGTAGCTAGGGTATCCAGCTATACTGGGTAGGGGGCTTAGCTATACGCACTAGATACCCCAGCTATACCAGCCAGGGTATCCAGCATACCCAGGTAGTATACCTAACTGCGCTACCTATGGTATCCAGTAACGGTAGGTAGTACCCCCAGCGCCGGCAGGAGGTATCCCGAGCTGTACCACCTGGTATATCCAGCTATACTACCCGGTACCCCCAGCACCGCTACCCTATACCCCTAACTAGCATAGGGGGTACCCCTACCTACCCTACCCCGGGGGCAGGGGTAGGGTACCTATACCCCCTAGGTAGGGAGGGGTAGGGTACCCCTCGCACAACCATAATTTGAAAGAATTTTACAAAAATTCTCATTTTTCCTGTCACATTTATGGTTCTCGACGGGTGTATATATGGGGAGGAAATGTCCTTCGGATATGGGATATGGGATGAGGACCACAAGCGGGACAGACCACCTATTTTGTAAACGTTGATTTATCTATGTTTTAAGGCATAGTTTCCCAAAAATCATTTTTTCCCTGCCCAACCCCTTGGTGATATTCGGGGTGTGGTATGACTAGCTCCCGGCGGCCTTCTATCAGAACTCCGGCAACGCAATACCCTCACTCCCGCAACGCAATACCCTGACTCCGGGAACGCAATACCCTTATTCCGGCAACTCTCTACCCTGACTCCGGTAACACAATATCCTGACTCCGGGAACGCAAGACCCTGACTCCGGTAACGTAATACCCTCACTCCGGTAACACAATATCCTGACTCCTGGAACGCAATACCCTCACTCCGGTAACGCAATATCCTGACTCCTGGAACGCAATACCCTCACTCCTGTAACGCAATACCCTGACTCCGGCCACCGGCCACCCCCTCCCCCCATACCCTATCCCCCCACCCCCACCCCATTTTCCCAACAAGGCGTTGGTTATTTCAGGAATTCGCAAAAATGCTGATGGCATAACTCATTACCATATAATAGGTTATAAATTTGCCGTAATTTCCACACCCCTAAAAAACCAACAAGGCGTTGGTTTTTAGGCTCCTTATGGAGCAACGGTCGTGGGTCTACGGCCGCCGTGCCGGGGCAGACTTCGGCTCGTCAACTGTGCACTTCATCTGGCAGAACATCGCTAACCTGAATAATAATGTATATAAGGAAGCGATGATTGCCACGGATGGGACACGGATGATACGGGTGATGATAACTAAATCGGGTCAGTTTACATCTGCAAATGTGTGGATTAAGGGGTATATAGAATGAGTCTAAAGAGTCTGAAGGGTTTGTGGAGTCTATGGAGTTGAAAGTCCAACTCTATAGACTCTTTGGACTCAATAAACTATTTAGACTTATCTTCCTCCGCCCCCAATTCCTTCAGCGCCGCCCGGGCCGCTTCTCGGACACTTTCATCCTTATCTTGTAATAGCTTTGTTATTTCTGGAATGGTTTCTTTTTCATTCATTATAAGAAAGATGTTAATGGCTTCTATTCGCTCATCCCTGTTTTGACTGGTGAGCAGGGATAGTGCTAATTCTTTCTGTTTTTGGTGCATATCTTCTCTAGGAATAGCCCAGCAACCATCGTCAGATATTATAGAAATCTGTTGAGTAGGCGTTATGGGCGCTTGTGCCGTTGGAGCGGTGACTGGTTGCTGGCGTGAGGTGGTGACCGGATAGACCCCGGCCCCAATCACGGCTAAAGCGGTTAATATTATGCTGATTTTGAGGAAAAGCGGGGACTGCAACTTTGTTTCATTCATAAGTACAGAATAGCACCTGAGGGGAAAGATGTCAAGTGTTAGGAGCCGGGCATAATCATAAATCTATATTTATTGCATTATCCGTTTGGATTTGTTAATCATATGTTCCCAGATATAAAATAATTCTATGGTTTGCCCGGCCATTCCTTGCGCCGCGGCAAGAAGGAGGTTTTATGCTGGCCAAGTCCGATGTGATGAAAATCATCAGGAAACGCGATGTCAAGTTCATCGAAATCTGGTTCACCGATATCCTGGGTATGCTTAAGGCGCTGACCATTCCGCGCGAGGAACTGGCCAATGCCTTTGACGAGGGTATGGGCTTCGACGGCTCTTCGGTCCGGGGTTTTACCCGCATCGACGAAAGCGATATGGTGGCCGTGCCCGACCCAGCCACCTTTGTCATCCTGCCCTGGCGGCCTAAGGAAAAGGCGACCGCCCGGATGTTCGCCGATATCCTTAACCCGGACCGGACGCCGTTCGAGGGCGACCCGCGCTATATCCTTAAGCGCAGCTTAGCCAACCTGAAAAAGGCCGGTTATACTTATTACGTCGGACCGGAACTGGAGTATTTTTATTTCAAGGACCCGAACCATACGGAAATCCTGGATCGGGGCGGGTATTTCGACCTGATTCCGCGCGACGAGGCGGTTGACCTGCGCCGGGAAACGGTGCTGACCCTGGAGGAGATGGGCATCCAGGTGGAGTACAGCCATCACGAGGTGGCACCCAGCCAGCACGAAATAGACCTGCGTTATAAAGAAGCCCTGACCATGGCCGACATCGTCATGACTTACCGGCTGGCCGTCAAGGAGGTGGCTTTTAAGAACGGCGTCTATGCCACCTTTATGCCCAAGCCGCTCTTCGGCCAGAATGGCTCCGGCATGCACGTACATATGTCGTTGTTCAAGAACGGCCGGAACGCTTTCTTTAATCCCAAGGGCGATTATTATCTTTCGGATATGGCCGTCAAGTTCGTGGGCGGTTTGTTGAAATACGGCAGTGAAATATCGGCGGTGATGTGCCAGTGGGTCAATTCTTACAAGCGGCTGGTGCCGGGCTACGAGGCGCCGGTCTACCTGTCCTGGGCTCAGCGCAACCGTTCGGACCTAATTCGCATCCCGATGTACAAGCCGGGCAAGGCCAACGCCACCCGGATAGAGTTCCGGGCGCCGGACCCGGCCTGCAATCCTTACCTGACCTTTGCCTGCCTGCTGGGCGCCGGTCTGCAGGGCGTCCGGGAAAACATCAAGCCGCCGGCACCAATCGAGGAGAACGTTTACGATATGAGCCCGGAGGAACGCCGCAAGCGCGGCATCAACACGCTGCCGGGCAGCCTGATAGAGGCCATCGAATTCACCGAAAAGAGCCGGTTGGTCAAGAATATCCTGGGCGAGCATACATTCCGTGAGTTCGTGGCCAATAAGCATATCGAGTGGAACGATTACCGGACGCAGATAACTGCCTTTGAGCTGGAGCGCTACCTGCCAGTGTTGTAGGGTGGCGGAAACCGGGCGGGATATTATCAATTGTTTGCCAGGCCCGGCCGGCAATGTTAGGATTAGTTTTAGGAACCGGGTTCCGGTGTTTCCGTTAAGCAACCTCGTTTTAAAGGAAACAACAGATGGATATCAGACGTTTCGGGCTGTTGATGTTCCTGGCCGCGGTCATGGCGGCCTGCCTGCCGGCTTTTCCTCCGGCGGCCAGGGCCGAGGGCGAGGACGCGGCCCAACAGTTGGCCCTCCAGGCTCAGGGGTTTCTGGAGAATAAGCAGTATGAAGAGGCCATCGAGGTCTATGAGAAAATACTGGAGACCAGGCCCGATGACGAGCAGGTCCTTTACAATATGGCCTGTGCTTACGCCTTGTATAACGACCCGAAGGAGGCGATAGCCTACCTGCAGAAGGCGGTCGAGGCCGGCTTTGCCGACTTTGAGATGATTCAGGCCGACCCCGATTTGAAGAGCCTCCGGAACATCGAAGGCTTCACCGATATTATCCGGGCCAAGGACTTTTACCTGAAGAAGGCGGCCGAGCGCAAGGTGGAGGAGTTGAAGAAGACCTACGGCAAGGGTTATTCGTACGAAATCGACGAGAAGCGCAAGCTGATTTACGCCAGCGATTCGTCCGAGGGGTTGATGAACAAAATCCAGGACTTCCTGAACAAATTCGCCGACGCCGAGCGGGGTTACCTTTTCAAGAACAAGCCGTCTTATTACATCACCATATTGGTGCCGAACCAGCGGGATTTCGTCAAGCAGGTGCCTAATCCGGGCATCGGCGGTTTTTACGCCCACAGCATCAAGACCCTGTTCTGCCGCGACACCGGCTATACACTCCGGCACGAGTTCACGCACGCGCTGTATTTCGCCGATATTTCGGCCCGCAAGCAGACCCATCCCATCTGGATAGTCGAGGGGCTGTCGACCTGTTTCGAGGAGTCGGAGCTGGGCTATGCCAGCATCGTTCCCAGTTATAACGGGCGGATAGACCAGATGAAGGATTTGATCAAGAACAAGCGGACCATCCCCTGGTCCAAGCTGGCCAAGATGGACCAGAAGGCGTTTATGGACCAGGCGGGGTCCTGTTACGCCGAGGTCAGGTCTATTTTTTACTGGTTGGACAAGACTAACGGGCTGAAGAACTTTTATTTTACTTACCTGTCCGATTTGTCCAACAGCAAGGACAACTACAGCGGCATTCCGACGTTGGAACGGATTTACGGCAAGAAGATAGAGCGGATAGAGGATGAGTGGGAGCGCTGGGTGGCCAAGACGCCGGCGCCGGAGGTGCTTGAGAATAAGAACGACACTTATGTGGGCGTGGCGGCTGAGGCGTCGGTGGCCGGGATGATAATAACCGCGGTTGGGGCCGGTTCACCGGCCGAGCAGGCCGGGCTGAAGGTCAAGGATGTCATCCTGAAAATGGGGGCGGATAAGATTGACACGGTGGAGGAGTACCTCAACGCCATCCGGAAGCGGATGCCGGGCGACGTGGTGACCTTTACGGTATTGCGCGATAACGCCGAGAAGCTGATAAAGGTCAAGCTGGGCAAACGGCCCAAGGATAAGAAGTGACCGGCCGAGACTGCAGACTTTTAGAGCCAGTAGGAACCCCGCCCGAAGGCGGGACAGCGTAGCATCCTGTAGGGATAAACTCCGTGACGTACTGGGTCTTATCCCGAGCGTAGCCTCGGGGTAGACCATAGACTATAGACCGGGCACAGAGGGCAAAGATTCCATATTTCAGATTATTTCTCTGCGAGAAAATAGTTTTCACCAACAAATTCGGGTGCCGAAAGTATCTAATACTACAGAACAATACATTAACGAAAGGATTTGATATGAAGAAGTATTTGCTGGCGCTTGTACTGGCGGCCGCGGCGGTGGCGGTGTTTATGCCCGGACTGAATGCTGAACTGGCTCGGATGACCCCTGAAGAGAAGGATGGATGGAACAAGTCGCGTATCGTCACGGCCAATAATGAGTTTGCGGTAGACCTCTACGGCAAACTGGCCAGCCAGCCGGGTAATCTGTTCCTTTCGCCTTACAGCATCTCGGCGGCGCTGACCATGACCTATGCCGGGGCGCGGGGACGGACCGAGCAGCAGATGGCTTACACCCTGGGTTTTTTGGATAAGTTCGGCCACGATTTTAACAATGGGAACGTTATGGTAAAGGTCCAAGACGTCCGGTCCTTCCCCAGCGGCGAGGAGCTCTACAGCCTGTTCGGCTGGCTGGCCGATGCAATCAAGCCGTCCAAGCCGGCCACCTGCCAGTTGAACATCGCTAACGCGCTCTGGGGCCAGACCGGATATAAGTTCCGGCCGGAGTTCCTGGGCGTCTGCAAGAATAATTTCAGGTCCGAATTCAACCAGTTGGATTTCGTCAAGCAGACCGAGCAGGCACGCCTGGCCATCAACGACTGGGCGGCCAAGCAGACCCAGGATAAAATAAAGGATTTACTGCAAAAGGGAATGGTTACCCCGGCCACGGCCCTGGTGCTGACCAACGCTATCTATTTTAAGGGTAATTGGCAGACCCAGTTTGATAAGACCAAGACGGTCGAGGCGGATTTCACCCTGGCCGACGGCAAGAAGGTCAAGACGCCGATGATGGAGCTGTCGCGGGGCAAGGATGGCGTTCTGTTGGAGGTGCCTTATCTGGAAACTGACGATATGCAGATGGTCCGCCTGCCTTATGTGGGCGACGAGCTGTCGATGCTGGTGATTCTGCCGCGCAAGCCGGACGGGCTGGCGGCGCTGGAGAAAGGGCTCAAGGCCGAGGGCCTGAATAAGTGGGTAGCGTCGTTTAGTAATAAGAGAGTTTTTGTTTGCCTGCCTAAATTCAAAATGACCTCTACTTTTGCGCTCAAGGACCAGCTTAGCGCCATGGGCATGTCGGACGCTTTTGAGTACGGCAAGGCCGATTTTTCGGGCATGGACGGGACCAAGGAACTGTTCATCAGCGCGGTTATCCACAAGGCCTTTGTCGACGTCAACGAGGAGGGCACCGAAGCGGCCGCGGCCACGGCGGTGATTATGAAAGTCGGCGCAGCGCCGTCCGAGCCTCCCACCTTCCGGGCCGACCGGCCGTTCATATTTGTCATCCGCGATATGCGCACCGGCACGACGCTATTTATGGGTCGGGTGGCTGACCCGACCAAGGGTTGAAAGTGTTGGTAACTCGCACTAGCCCCGATACTTCGTATCGGGATAATGTGCCTCTAACTCACTTGCGTTCGAAGTGGCACTAATCCCGCTCCACTTCGTTTCGGGGACCCCGCTAAAGCGGGATAAGAAACTCTAATCCCGACTTGTCGGGAAAGAGGTTTCTAATAAGCGCCGGTAACGTTTTATGGGCCCTAAAGTCCAGTTAAGCAATGCTTAACTGGATTTAAGGGACAGTAAGTCGCTACGCTCCAACTGTCCCTAAAGCTTGACAAAGACTCTATTGTTATTAACTTGTGGTTAGTATATTCCTTATAAGGAGGCTGAGTTATGCCGCTGTTCTTTTATGAAGGTGTTGACCGGGTCGGCAAGAAGGTTCAGGGCGATATCGAGGCGGCTTCGGTCCAGGAAGCTACTAATAAGGTCCGCAAGCTGGGCTTTTTCCCGACCAGCGTAAAAGATAAGGCCTCGGCCCCGTCACAGCAGTCGGCGGCTACGGCGGCTCCGGGCAAGAAGAAACCGCGCTGGTCGCTGGGCGGCGTCAGCCAGAAACAGCTTACCCAGTTTACGGTCCAGCTCCATACCTTGCAGGACGCCGGTCTGCCCATCCTGCGCAGCCTGAAAATATTAGCCAACCAGATGAAACCTTCGCAGATGAAGGACATCGTGGAGAATGTTACCGAGGACGTCGAATCCGGTAGCACGCTTTCGGACGCGATTTCGCGCCATCCCAAGGTGTTCGACCGGCTTTATGTCAATATGGTCAAGGCCGGCGAGGCCGGCGGCGTGCTGGATACGGTGCTGTCCAGGCTGGCCGTTTTTATGGAAAAGGCCCAGCGGCTCAAGCAGAAAGTCATCGGCGCGTTGACCTATCCGGCCGTGGTCATCACCGTGGCCATCCTGATCGTTGCGGTCATTATGATTAAGGTGGTGCCGCAGTTCAAGGCCATCTTCCAGCAGACCAGCGGCAAGGGATTGCCTTACATTACTCAGTTGTTGATGGATATCAGCTCGACCATCGCGGCGGTGTGGTTCCTGATTCCGGTCGTGCCCATCGGGTTGTACCTGATATATTTAGGCGTGAACCAGACGCCCAAGGGCCGGTTGTTTCTGGACCGGATAAAGCTGAGACTGCCCCTGGTGGGGATTATCATCCGCAAGTCGTCCATTGCCCGGTTTACCCGGACGCTGGGCACGTTGCTGTCCAGCGGCGTGGCCATACTTGACGCCCTGGTGATAGTCCGCAACGCCATCGGCAACGAGGAAATCGCGCTGGCGGTGCAGAACGTACACGACAGCATCCGCGAAGGTGAAAGCATAGTCGGGCCGCTGTCCCAGAGCTCGGTCTTCGACCAGATGGTCATCAATATGATAGAGGTGGGCGAGGAAAGCGGCGAGCTGGACAAGATGCTTATGAAGATAGCGGACAATTACGAGTCCGAAGTAGATTCGCTGGTCGGCGCGCTGACCAGCATATTGGAACCGGCGATTATAGTCTTTTTGGCGGTGGTGGTGGGTTTTATCGTCATTGCCTTGTTCTATCCGCTGGTCGACCTGATGAAAGACCTGGGCGCCGGGTAAAGATTGCCGTGCGGGATTTAGCCCTTGCCGGATAATACGGATTCACGGTCTAGCCCTGCCAAGGATAAATCCTGCTGTTTGATTCTTAGTAACTATGTCTCTGCGTTATAAAATCCTTATCGCCTTGGCCAGCGTGATGATTCTGATATTGGGAATCCTGACGCTGAATCTGTGGGTCAACGCTTTGGCCCGGGTCCATTCCAACCAGCAGAAGATGGCCGACGTGCTGACCAGCATCATCCAGGACTGGCTGAAAGACATCAAGAGCCCGCCGGCGCCGCCGTCCGAGAACTCCGAATGGGCCGGACTCAGGGATAAGCTCAACAACTCCGCTCTTTTCACCAAGTGGGTCATTGTTAACAATAAGCTCGAGCCGATTCTTTCGGCTACGCCCATCGTTGACGCGGCTACCTTCAAGAACGATGCCGACCTGATTAAGGCCTTGAAACAGCAAAAACCGGTATTCAGCCTGGCCGGCGGAACGGTGGTCAACACGCCCCTGCGCATGTCGGATAATACCGTGCTTCTGATTAAGATGGACATCCAGCGCCCGCAGGGAATGGAGCTGGACCCGATGGAGTCGCTTAAGACCATCCTTTGGGTCATGCCGCTGGGCACGATTTTCCTGATATTGAGCATGTATGTGCTGATGACCAAGCTGATACTCAGGCCGATAGAGGCGCTGTCCGAGGCCAGCCGCCAGATTTCCAGCGGGAATTACAAGGTGACGCTGCCGACAGTCAAGGGCAATGACGAGGTGGCCAACCTGGTTAATACCTTTAAGATAATGCTGGATGAGATAAATTCTTACCACAGCTCGCTTCAGGCCAAGATTGATGACGCGCGCGAGAAGATAAAGGCCACCCAGGAACAGCTGGTCATCGCCCAGCGTTTGTCGGCCACCGGCACGCTGGCGGCCGGCATTGCCCACGAGATTAATAACCCGTTGGGCGGAATCCTTAACGCGGCCATGTCGCTTAAGGACGGCAAGCTCGATGCCAAGCGGACCAAGGAATACCTGGAGCTGATTATCGAGGGGCTGACCAGAATTCAGGATACGCTCAAGAAGATATTGCAGTTCTTCCCGCGGCGGCTGACGCCCCAGCCGATAGAACTGAAGATGATAATGGCCACGGCCATCCAGCTGGTCCAGCACCGGCTGACCCAGGATAAGATTACGATTTCCAACCGGCTGGATATGGACATACCGCCGGTGTTCGGGGATTCGGGCGAGTTGCAGCAGGTGTTCATTAACCTGCTCCTGAACGCCATAGACGCCGTGGCCGCCAAGCACGGATTGCATGACGGCAAGATAGAGGTCTACCACGAAATCGCCGACCGTAACATCACGGTTTTTATCAAGGATAACGGCACGGGTATGAAGGAAGAGGACCTGAGCCGGGCGTTTGACCTGTTCTACACCACCAAAGAACCGGGCAAGGGCACCGGGCTGGGCCTGTCCGTGGCGCATAACATCATCCAGGGACACGGCGGCAAGCTGGTGATGGAAAGCCAATACGGGAAAGGTACCACGGTCAAGGTGACCCTGCCGATATTGGACAAATCAATGGAAAGCAAGATGAAGTAGGACCTGCTTTCCTGGCGGCAAACCCCAATGTCTAATGTCTAAATCCTAAAAGCTAAATAATTTAACCGCGGGTTAAGTGGATGCTGCCGGTCATTTGCTAAGACAAATCCATACGCCAAAATAAACAAAAAAGCTCAGATTAACAACAGCTACAAGTAATTTATATTTGCCCCGTAATGGCTTGAACATAATAACAATAGTCATAGCTAAGCTGACTATTGAAACCATTGCGATAACTGGTAAAATTACGAATCCGAAATTTTCACCGAAGAACCAAATGACCCAGAGCAAAACTCCGGGCACTACCCCGATAATCGGTATGGCAACCGCAAGCAAGGGCGGGAGTTCTTTGAGCTTGTTTTGCATCCGAGAGGTCAAACCTCTTCCCGAAGGGTTATCCATAAACCAATCTCCTTGCAACACTTCCAGCATTTCCTTTCCCTTTTCGTTGTTTCGGGCTTTCGTGGTAATAATTCTGGGGTCAGCGCAGGAGCTGGATGTCGGATTCCTGCCTGAGTTTTTCCTTCAACGTTTCAATTCCCTGAAGTATTTTTTGGTTAGACAGAATCTGGCGGATGGTTTGCTGGACGTCCAGGTCGTCCTCGGAAGGATTTTTAGGTTCGACTTTGTCTTCGACCTTGATTATCAGGTAGCTGGTTGAGGTTTCTATGACCGGGCTGATAGCGTTGATACTGAGGTTGTAGATGACGTCTTCGACCTCTTTGGGGAACGAGCCTTTTTCGGTCCAGTCCCAAGCGCCGCCGGTATTAGCTTTGAGGTCGGAGTTCTTTGCAGCCAACCCGGCGAAGTCAGTGCCGCTGATGGCTTCTTTGAGGAGACTATCGGCCGCGGCTTTTTTCAGGTCTTTGTTCTGGCGGTCGTATTTGATGATAATCTGGCGGGTCTTGATTTTGCCCGGAACGGTGAAGTCGGCCCGGTGCTTGGCGAAGTATTCTTTTATCTCTTTGGGCGAGACGAAGATGTCGATGCGAAAGTCGGTCTTGATGTCCTTTTCCTTGGGCGGGGCGCCGATCTTGCTTTGAATGTAACGCTTGCGCATCAGTTCTTCGTGCACGGATTTGCGGTATTCGTCAGTGGAAACCTTGAGCGGGTCGAGGATGAACTTTTTGAAGTCGTCCGGAGTGCCGATTTTGGCGGTGCGTTCTTTGATTAAGTCGTCCACGTCGGCCTGGGGCACGATTACGCCTTCGCGGACGGCGGACTGAAAGATGATTTTGTTGTCTATCAGCTCCTGGATGGCCATTTTATATTCCATCTGGAATTGTTTAATGTGTGTGGAAACCTGGCGGTCGGTGATGATTTCGCCGTTGATCCGGGCCACCACCTGTCCCTGCTTGGGCGGGTCGTACGCGTCAGCCGGCATTGTCCCGGCCACCAGCATAACGCCGGCCATAGCCATCAAACAGGCGATTCTCAATTTATACATAACTACTTTTGTGTCAGCACCCGATTATTCACCACTTTGATTTTGCCGCGGGCGTAAAGATTTATCGCCTCGGGATAGGCGATGCACTCTTCCTTAAAGACGCGGTCGGCCAGGGTTTCGGGGGTATCGTCATCGAGCACCGGCACGACCCGCTGGATGATGATGGGACCGTGGTCATAGACGTTATCCACGAAATGGACGGTGCAACCCGAGAATTTGACGCCGTATTTAATCACAGCCTGGTGGACTTTTTCGCCGTAATAGCCCTTGCCGCCGAATGCTGGGAGCAGTGCCGGATGGATATTCATGGCCCTCAGACTGTATTCGGGAGGTATTTTATAAAAATGTATCAGCCCGGCCAGTACTATCAGGTCGGGTTTATGTTTATGGAGTATTTGGCTGACGGCCAGACTGAATTCATCGTCTGATTTATAATTCTTGCGCGGCACGATATAAGCCGGGATGCCGTGCTTTTTGGCGCGCTCGATTCCATAGGCGCCTTCCTTGCTGCTTATCACGGCGGTTATTTCGGCGTCCAGCTTTTTCTGGGCGGCCAGGTCGATAAAGTTCTGGAGCGTCCGGCCTGAACCCGATAACAGAACCGCGAGTTTAATTGTTGTCATGATTTATTTTGCAAGCACATCGGCGCAACGCCGGCAAATATCGGGATGTTTTTCGTCTCCACCCACGGTCTTGCTGTAATTCCAGCAACGCTGGCATTTTTTATACGGTGCCTTGGAGGCGCTGATGGATAAAGCCGGGTTTTCGACTCCGGCCACGGTATTGCCAACGCTGAGTGGGGTTGATTCCAGGGTGGCTTCGGAGACGATGAATATCATGGGCAGGTCTTTCTGGTAACGCTTGAGCAGCGCCAGAAGTTCCTGGTCTTCGGTATAAAGTTTGACCGACACTTCGAGCGAACTGCCGACGACCTTGTCTTTGCGCAATTTCTCCATTTCGCGGGCGATATCGGAGCGGATGCTGATGAGCCGGCTCCAGCTGGCCTGCATTTCATCGGAAATGAGGTTCCGGTTGAACTTGGGCCAGTCGGCCAGGTGGATACTTCCGGTTTTGCCGGGTATGAAACCCCAGATTTCTTCGGCGGTGTGGGACAGTATCGGAGCGATGAGCTTGACCAGCGCCTGGAGTATCTCATTCAGGACGGTCTGGGCTGAGCGCCGCTCCGCGGATTTCTTGCCGAAGGTATAGAGCCGGTCCTTGAGGATATCAAAATAGAACGAGCTCATTTCCACCGAGCAGAATTCATAAATCTCGCGGAAGACTTTGTAGAACTCAAAAGTATCGTAGTATCCGGTGACCATATCAATCAGGCGGTGAAGTTTATTCAGGGCCCATCTGTCTATCTCCAGCATTTTGTCGTATTCGATAGCGTCCGTGGCCGGGTTGTAATCATAGAGATTGCCCAGCATATACCTGAAGGTATTGCGAATCTTGCGGTAAGGGTCGGCTTTTTCCTGCAGGATTTCCAGGGAGATTGGGATATCCTCGGTGAAGTTAATGGATGAAATCCAGAGCCTGAGTATATCAGCGCCGACCTTGGCTACCATTGCGTCCGAGGTCATGGCGCCTTTGGACTTGGAGAGCTTTTCGCCTTCGGGACGCTTGACAAAGCCGTGTATCAGGACGTTTTTAAATGGAGCTTTACCCTGGGTCATTACCGAAGGCAGGAGCGATAACTGGAACCAGCGGGCCGGCTGGTCCGAGCCTTCCAGATATAAATCAGCCGGGAATTGCAGGTCTTTATTTTCGATGACCACGGAACGGAAGGACGAGCCGGATTCAAACCAGACGTCAAAAATGTCGTTCTCTTTATTGAATTCAGCGGAACCGCATTTGCACTTGACGTCTTTGGGCATCAGTTCAGAGGCGGATTTGATAAACCAGGCGTTAGCGCCTTCCTTGGCGAATATGGCCCGGATGTGGTCTATTATCTTGACATCCAGAAGGGACTGGTTGCATTTGGTGCAGTAGAAAATCGGGATGGGCACGCCCCAGTTGCGCTGGCGCGAGACGCACCAATCCGGCCGGGATTCCAGCATCGAAGCCGTCCGGCTCTTGCCCCATTCCGGCACCCAGCGGGCCTTTTTGACTTCTTCAATAGCCTTTTGCCGGGCTGAGAGGTTGTCAACCGAGATAAACCATTGTTCCGTAGCGCGGAAAATAAGCGGTTTTTTGCAGCGCCAACAATGCGGATACGAATGGACCAAGTCCACTTTTTTCAGGAGGAGTTTCTGGTCGGCCAGCAGCTGGCATATTTTGGGGTCGGCGTCAAAGACGCGTTCGCCCGGGAATATGCCGGCTTCGGCGGTGAACCGGCCGGACTTGTCCACCGGGCTGATGACGGGCAGTTTATATTTCAAACCGCTTTCGTAGTCTTCGATGCCGTGCCCGGGCGCAATGTGGACGATGCCGGTGCCGTCTTCCAAACTTACATAATCAGCCAGGATTACCTGGCAGGTGCGCTCTTTAACAAACGGATGATTATAAGTCAGGCCTTCCAATGCCGCACCCTTGACCTTGCCGAGAATCTTGTAATCTGTCAGTCCTATCAGGGTCATCACCTTTTCGACCAGTCCGGCGGCCATAATAAGGACATCATTTCCGGCGGCCACCAGAGTGTATTCAAATGACGGATTCACTGCAACCGCCACATTAGCGGGCAGCGTCCAGGGAGTTGTCGTCCAGATAAAGAAATTGCAGTTCGCCCCGGCAGGGACGGTAACATTGTAACGTTGTAACAATACAACTGCATCTTTGATGGGGAACTTGACATAGATGGATGGGCTTGTTTCGTCCGAGTATTCCAGTTCCGCTTCGGCTAAGACGGTTTCGCAGCGCATACACCAGTGGATGGGCCTCAATTTACGGTAGATATATCCTTTATTGACCAGGTCGCGGAAGACCTCGATCACTCCGGCTTCATAAGAAGGATTCAGGGTAAGGTACGGATTGTGCCAGTCGCCCAGTATGCCCAGAGCTTGGAACTGTTTGCGCTGGATATCGATATATTTACGGGCGTATTTCTCGCATTCCTGGCGGATTTGGGACTGGGAGGATGTTTTGGCCTTATCGCCTAACTCGTTTATCACCTTGTGTTCGATGGGCAGTCCGTGGCAGTCCCAGCCCGGAATATACGGGCTGTAATATCCCTGCATAGTCTTGAACTTAACCACGATATCCTTGAGGATTTTATTCAAAGCCGTGCCGATATGGACATCGCCGTTGGCATAAGGCGGACCGTCATGAAGGATGTATTTGGGTTTGCCGAGGTTTTTCTTAAGGACTTCGTGGTAGAGGTCAAGTTTTTCCCACTGGGCGCGGATAACCGGCTCTTTCCTGGTCAGGTCCGCCTTCATGGAGAAATCGGTTTGGGGAAGGTTTATCGTCTCCTGATAATTTTTATCCGGGGCGGATTCGCCCTTGGCGGGCGCGGTGTTATTATCTCCTTGACTCATAATAACTTGATAACTCCTTTTACTATGGCGGCCATTTTAGGCTCGGCTTCGTTTGCGATATGGATAATTTCTGCCAGGCTGACCTTTTTGATGATGCCCGGCCTGGCCAGGTCGGTTACAACGGCAAGGGCAAGTATTCTCAGTCCCGCATGGATGCCGACGATAACCTCGGGGACCGTTGACATGCCGACTACATCGGCTCCAATGACGCGGATAAAATTATATTCGGCCGGTGTTTCCAGATTCGGGCCGGTCATAGCAGCGTAAATACCGCGGTGTGATTTGATTTTATTAGCTCGGGCGACATGTTCGGCCATCTTAAGCAAATTCGCGTCATAGGCCTGGCCCATATCCGGGAATCGTGGGCCGAGGCTGTCGTCGTTATGTCCGATGAGTGGATTGTTGCCCATAAGGTTAATATGATCTTTTACCAGGACTATGGTGCCTTCGGGGTAGGTCGGGTTTACGCTGCCGACGGCGCTGCCGATGATGAGTATTTTTACGCCCAGAGCTTTCATCACCCGCACCGGGAAGGTTATGTTTTGCATGGAATATCCCTCGTAATGGTGAAACCGGCCTTCCATGGCCAGAACCGTTTTTCCGGACAGCTTACCGATGACTAAGTTTCCTTTGTGGGAGGCCACCGTAGGAACCAGGAATCCCGGGATATTCTTGTAGGGGATAACCAGCTGTTTTTGTATGGTTGACGCAATAGCGCCAAGGCCGGTACCCAGAATAATCCCAATTTGCGGCGCATCTGATTTGAATATCTTTTTCGCGCCTTTCCGTGAAGTGATGTACTTGACCACCCCAATTATTTTTTGTTTGCAGTGTATCATTTTACGTATCAGTGCGGTTGTTTGCTTTGCTGGATATTGCTCTTGATGGATTGTTCGTTAGCCTTGTAAAACTTGGTGTCACTGTAACGGGATTTTATCAGGGAGAAAGCAATTAATGCTTCAGAATTCTTTTTCTCGTTGAGAAGCTTAGCGCCATAGTTGAATATGGCCTCCGCTTCTTTAGTGCGGTTTTTTTTGTCTGCCTTAATCATTTTCTGGTACTTAACGGCGGTTTGTTCCAGCTTGGAATCGGTCAGGGCGTTAGCAAAGCATTCGCTCGCTTCCTTTTCCATGTAGCCGCGCCTCAGGCAGAGCACGCCCAGTTCAAGCTCGTTTTTTTTACTTAAGCCCCAGCCAGCCCGGATCAAAGTATACCATTCCTGGGCGGTCACGTCTTCCCATTTGAAAACCATCGTATTAGGCGATGTCGGGTTAGTGTCAATCGAGGTCATTAACCCTTTTTCATCAGCCGTCTGAAGGTATTTACCGCGGAACAGGCGGGCATTCATCCGTGAGTCTTTTAGCCGTGTGACAAATTCCTCAAGGATATTTTTTTCCAGCGTGACGGCTTCTTTTGCTTCTTCCCATCGTTCCTGGAATTCCTTTGATTTGAACAGGGATTCTCCCGACGACAGGTTAATGCTCTGAAATTGGCCTATCTGGAGGTACCAGAGGTTGTTAACGAACAATGGCGGGAATTTAGCCTCATCCTTTTTACGGTCTTCCGATAGATTTGTTATGGCTTGCTCTTCAAGCAGTGCGTTAATCTGCTGGATTTTTTCTTTGATTTTGCTTTCCAGAAGGGGAATCCCGAATGAATCAGACGCGGTGGTTAATACATTCTTGGCCTCGGTAAATGACTTCTTGTTTAGCAGGTCGTCAACCTGGGTCAGCAGGTAACCAAAAGCTATCTCCGTTTCCTTTTCCACATACAGGATCAGGTCATCCGCCATTTTGTCGTAAATAGTATTTTTATAATTGGGGTTTTTGGGAAAATTCTGGGCCAGTTTCAGCCCCAAGTTAAAATGCTTATTGCGAACGTGCTCCCGAACTTCCTTTTCTATCTTGGTGTACTCTTCTTCGGCCCGGCTGAAGCGAGTATACCATTCGTCCAGCTCATTCTTGCGGTTTTTAGCCTGTTCCGCAGCCGGTGTGTTGGTGTATTTTTCGGACATCTGGTTTAACTCTTCCGAAAAACCGTCAATGAGAGAAGAGACATCGGCCGTGTTAAGCGCTCTTATAATTTCATTTAGCTTTTGTTCGATATTTTTATTGAGTGCGTTGAATGTTTCCTGCCCTTCATTTTCAAACTTCTTCTTTTCTAACTTTAGATTAAGTTGGTGGAGTGTTTCTTTGAGCCGGGCGATGTTGGCATTTGCCTGGCTGACCAGAGTGGAATTGGGACACTCTTTGGGAATACGCTCATACAAAGCGATATTGTGCTGGATTGCTCCCGGATTGTCCGGATTAAGCTGGTCTTGTTCGTAAGACTGTGCCTCCCTTAAATACTGGCTGGCTAATTTTTGCTGTAATTCCGAAGAGGTTTTATCTATTACCGGTGGTTTATTACCGCCGACGGGATTTGTATTGCCCGCGGGTTTTTTGTTAATGAGTGCGAAAATGGCAATCAGACCAACTAGCACTACGGCCGCGATAATAGCATAAATCATTTTGGAAGATTTTGCCGTCGACCTGATGGCCGTTTCTTTTTTAGCCGAGGATTTTCTTTCGCTTGGTGTTTCTCCGGCGTTAATCAGTTTGGCCAGTTCCGGGATAATCTGGGTGGCGCTTTGGTATCTGTCAGCGGCTTCGCGCTGCATCATCTTTTCAACTATAGCCACCACCTCGTCTGGCGTGCTGGGTGAAATTTGCTTCAGCGGCACCGGGTTTTCCCTGAGTTTTTTTATGATAATCTCTTTGACCGAACTGCCGGTGTAAGGGGTAACGCCGGCCAGCATGCGGTAATATGTTGAGCCCAGCGCGTAAATATCCGCACGATGATCGACCGGTTTTCCCTGGGCCTGTTCCGGGGCAAGGTAGTGCGGCGTGCCCATTACGCTGCCTTCCAGTTCGTTTCTGGAGGGGGTCCGCAGGCTTTTAGCCAGTCCTAAATCTCCTATTTTAATATTGCCGTCTTCGGCGACCATTAAATTGTCAGGCTTGATGTCACGGTGCACGATGCCTTTCTTTTCAGCATATTCAAGCCCTTTGGCTGCGTCCAGGGCGATTTTCGCCGCTTTTACCGGAGACAACTTTTTCTCCTTGGACAATATTTCCTGAACGCTTCCTCCCGGCAGGTATTCCATCGAGAAATAATACACCTCGTTGGCGGTCCGGCCGACATCGTAAACCTGGACAATGTTCGGATGGTTAAGCTGGGCGGCTGAGCGCGCCTCGTCCACGAAAAGATTGATGAAATTTTTATCCTTGACCATTTCTTCGGAAAGAAGTTTAAGGGCGACAATCCGGTTCAGGGATATCTGGGTTGCTTTATAGACTGTACCCATGCCGCCCCGGCCGACCCTTTCGATAATTTTGTAGCCGCCGATTATTTCGCCTTCCCGATCATCGACTCGGTCAAGCTTGTCGCCGATGAAAGAGATTAAAGTTTCGCCGACTTGAACCATGTCTCCAATTTTGAGTATTTTTTCCTCAACTCGTTTACCGTTGACAAAGGTCCCGTTCATGCTCCCGGTGTCTATAACGTAATAGCCGTCGGTTCGTGATTCCACCTTGAAATGAAGCCGCGAGGTCATGGTATCGGAAAGTTTTAGATGGGCGGACGACTCCCGGCCGATAATAACGGATTTGAACTGCGAGGTCAGCGTGAATGTCTCGCCTTTATTGGGTCCTTTTTCGATGACTAGTTTTGGCATATCAGACTCCTTCGAATAAAGCTGTGCCCACACGCAGGATATTCGCGCCCTCTTCAACCGCGGTTTCGTAATCCTGGCTCATGCCCATCGAAAGATATTTTAACTCGTCCCGGTTTTCGCCGGATGCTCCGGCCTTCAACTCCTCGAACATTTCTTTCAGCCTTTTAAAGTGCGGGCGCGACTCTTCTGCGGATCCGCCCGGTTTTATCAGCGGCGCCATTGTCATAAGTCCGGTCACAACAATTCCGGTTTGGCCGGACCTGAGGCTTAAAACCTTCCGGTAAAAATCCGGTAAATCAGCCGGGCTCACGCCCTGCTTGGTTTCTTCGCCGCTCACGTTCACTTCTATGAGCGTTTCAATTCGGCGGTTCAAAGCCCGAGCCTCTTTTTCTATCGCCTCGGCCAGCCGGACGCTGTCCAGGGAATGAAACATCCCGAACACTGCCAGGGCCTTTTTAACTTTATTGGTTTGCAGGTGTCCGATTAGGTGGTACTTGAAATCATAACCGGACAACTGAATAGCTTTCTCGACCCCTTCCTGAACCCGGTTTTCGCCGATATTTTTATGACCCAATTCGCCCAGGGCCTTTATTTTATCCACGCTTTGTGTCTTGGTCACCGCCACCAGCGTGATTTCCGACGAATCCTTTCCGGAACGTTCTGCCGCCCGGCAAATTCGCTCTTTGGTCTTTGCCAGATTACGGCTGATAATTTCTTTCATTAAATTATCGCATTATCTAAACACCACCTGAGATAAAAGTCAATTAATTTGACTTTTCTGCTGCGCCATTTTATCATCGTTTATTCATGAAAGCACTAGTTTTATTATCCGGAGGGCTGGACAGTCTGCTGGCCGTTAAGTTGATGCTGGAGCAGGGCATTGAAGTCGAAGCCCTGCATTTCACCACCATGTTTTGCCAGTGCGACACCTCCAAGTCCGGATGTCTCTCAGAAGCAAACGAGCTCAAGTCTGTCTTTAACGTGCCCATAAAAAACATAAACAGCAACGACTCGTTTCTTGAAATAGTCAAAAATCCTCGCCACGGCTACGGCAGCAATATGAATCCCTGCATAGACTGCCGCATCAACATGCTCAGCACGGCCGGACGGTATATGCGGGAGTCGGGCGCGTCTTTTCTGGTTACCGGCGAGGTGCTTGGGCAGCGGCCCATGTCTCAGCATAGAAGAGCCCTTGACCTGATTGAAAAGGAAACCGGCCTGCAAGGTTTGATTCTAAGGCCGCTTTCGGCCGGACTGCTCGAACCCACCATCCCCGAAAAATCAGGCTGGATTGACCGGGCCAAGTTGTTGAACATAAAAGGCCGTTCCCGTAAGCCCCAGATGGCCCTGGCCGAGATGTTTAAAATGAAGGATTACCCCTGCCCGGCCGGCGGTTGCCTGTTGACCGACCCGGGTTTCAGCAGCCGGGTTCGCGACCTGCTCAAATATTCGAAATCACCGACGACTAACGATTTTCTTCTTCTGAAGAACGGCCGCCATTTCAGGATTGACGCAAACACCAAAGCGGTTATCGGGCGGGATGAGCAGGACAATAAAGTTCTGACCCTGCGCAAACAATCGGGTGATTTGCTGATGGAGATCAAGGATTTCGTCGGCCCGGTGACTATACTGCGGGGTGACCTTAATCCGAGCAACGTGGAATTGGCCGCGGCCTTAACGGCGCGTTATTCCGACATGCCGGACAACGGACAAAAAGCCACGGTTATCATTACCCGGGATTCGGATGAAAAAGACGAACAGACGGGGATATCTCCTCTTAACCACGCCCAGGTTGACAAATACCTGATAAAAGCAAAAGGCCAATAAAAAACCCGACTCCGGTTTGCACCAGAGCCGGGAATGATTGCAGAGCCTTAGGCTACGGGTTCTGCACCACTATTAGCCCAAGGACTCCGGAGAGGGGTATTATTACATAGTCTATTATATATACAGCGCAAAAGCCGTGCCCGGCACAACGATAAATTAATGATTTTACGGCAAATTTGATATAACCTCATATTAAATAAATAATTATGATTTGTATTTTTACCGAGGTGTTTTAGGGCGGGCCGGTAATTTTTTCCGCCTGATAGGGCCTATCTACCCTATTTTCCACAATCTATAAACATCCGTGCGCTTGACGGTCCGCACCTGAAAATCAGGATATATTTAAATAGAACCTCTTTTCTGGTCATCGTATCGACGGCTGTCGTTTGACTCGGTATTTGATATTGAGCGGATTGTGCAAAATGGAACTTAATTTTTCTTGACACTTTATCAGGATAACCTAACATAACCGGGTATATTTCAAGGAGGTGTTTTATGAAGAATAACCAGGCAGCGCTTTATACGGTTATCGGAATCTTAGTTGGCGTCATCGTAATGCTGGCTTTCTTCCAGCTGCCGGCAAAGATGGCTGCGGCAGCAGCCAAAACCGACGCCCTTTCCGGGGCGGCCGGCGATTACATCGCCATTGCCACCCAGACCCGCAGCGAAAATAATATCCTCTGGGTGCTTAACGCCAAAACCAATACCCTGGCTATTTATGAATACACCAACGAAGATACCATAAGATACAAAGCCGCCCGGGATATTGAGTATGATATGGACCTGCCCTCGGCGTTTTCTTTTAAAGCCAAAGCCAGGGATTTGACTCCGGCCGAAGTGCGGGATGAAACAAAGAAATACCGTGACAGCAAAGATGCCCCTAAATAAGGAATTTCTATGGCAAAAGATGATTTTTATCTGTTTGAAGACGTTCTCAAGGAACTGAAGCTGAACGAGTCCGAATTGAAAAGAATGGTCTCCGAAGGCGAAATCCGCGCCTTCCGCGATGCAGATAAGATTAAATTCAAGCGGTCCGACGTGGACGATATCCGCAAGGGCAAATCCGTCGAACCGACTGTCATCCTGCCTCCGGGCGAAATAGAAATCCCCAGCGCTAACGCCAACAACGGCGCGCTTGTCGAAGAAGATACCACCAGCGATATCGGCGCCACCGAAGAAATGCTTATTGACGGCGAAATCACCGTTCCTTCGCTTGAAGAAGACACCGGCATGGCTGACGAAGGCGTCACCATTGCCGAAGAAGTCTCCGAAACAATCGCCGAAGACGTTTCGGCCACCGTGGCCGAAGGAGTCGGAGCGCCGGCCGGAAGAATGAAGCGGTTCGCTCCGTCCGATATGGGCGCTACTATGGACCAGTTCCCGATGATGATGGCGCCGGCCATCCCCAAATTCAAAACACCGCCTATGTTCTTTTATCTGCTGGGCGGGGCTTTCTTCCTGCTGATTTTTGCCGGAGCTTTCCTGGTTGATATCATGCGCATCAGCTCCGGGAAAAGCAACCTGAAGGCCACTTTAACCAAAGAATTAAGCAGCACGCTTAACGGTATATTCGGCGTCGAGTCGGAAAAAGAGATCAAAGACCAGTTTCCTCCGACCGGCAAGAAATAAATTTATTAAAGCCCTTTGCGGCAAATGCCGAAATACTTACTAATAGGCTGTCTTAACAGAAATAATCGCAGCCGACTATAATCGCCGATTAGTTTTTCGGCGGAACGGAGGATTTAATCATGATAAAAGGATATTGGAAAATTATGGGCGCAACTCTTATCTGCGGCATATTAGTTCAGGGCTGCGTTTCCGCGTCATCTTACAGGAAACTGGAACAGCGTTACAATTCGGAAATGACCACTCTTTCCCAGCATACCAAGAGCCTGGAAATGGCCAACGCCGAAATGGCCCAGCAAAGCGGAAAAGCCAACCTGGACCTGGAAATCGCCCGGACTGACATTGAAAAACTAAAGCAGGGCGCCCGCATCGACCAGGAAACAATGCTCCGCTTGCAGGAAAGAATCATCAACAAGCTCCAGTTCGGCGATATCGCCGGAATTACGGTTGAAGACGGCAAAATTAATATCCTGGGCGACGTCCTGTTTGCGCCCGGCGAAGCAACCATTAAATCCTCGGCCAAAGAGACGCTTAATAAGATAGCCGAAGTCCTCAAGGGCGAACCGAATTATTACATCCGGATTGACGGCCATACCGACAGCGACCCCATCGTATCCAGCGCCAACCGCTGGACGACCAAATCCAATTTCGAGCTGGCCGCTTACCGGGCCCTTTCGGTTGTCCTGTATTTCGAGGAGCAGGGCGTTGATCCGGCCAGGCTGTTCCTGTGCAGTTTCGGCGAGAACCGCCCCAAGAGCGCCAAGAAATCCGAGAACCGCCGGGTGACCATCTCTTTCATCGAGATAACCCCGGAAAAACCGGCTGATGCCGACCGTCCCAGCAAGTAATTTATCCGGAGCAAGGCGCGGTTCCCGAGGCCTGTCCGCATAGAAGAGCCAGAATGAAATCTCGGCAATACATACCCGAAGACGCCGTCCGCAGATTATTCCTTTATCACCGCGCTCTGATTGACCTGCACCGGCACGCCGGCGTGGCGTCGAGCATCAACCAGCACGACGCCCGGGTGACTTCTTCCGACGAATTATCGCTGCTGACCGGCTGTTCAGCCGCCCAAATCCGCAAAGACCTGACTTATTTCGGCCAATTCGGCACGCCGGGCAAGGGCTACAGCGTGGCCGACCTGACCAAGCAGATAAAATCCATACTCGGAATCAACCGCGACTGGGAAGTCGCGCTGGTCGGCGTGGGCAACCTGGGCCGGGCGCTCATCGGTTATGCCGGGCTGCACGCCCAGGGATTCAAAATCACCCGCATCTTCGATAACCAGCCGTCCAAAATCGGCAAGTCGGCCGGCCGAATCAAAATAAAGGATATCGCCAAGATACCGCAGGAACTCAGCGGTTCCCACGTCAAAATCGGAATCCTGACCGTGCCGGCGACAGCCGCGCAGGATATCACTGACGCCTTGGTGGATGCGGGCGTAAAAACCATTCTTAACTTCGCGCCTATCCGGCTCAACGTCCCGGCCGGCGTCAAGGTGCTGGATATAGATATGACCTCGCATCTGGCACGGCTGTCTTACTACCTGGTTCAGTCAGTCGGGGCAGCCAGTAATAGGTAGGTCCGGTTCAGGATTTGCCCTTGCCCGTTTTCTTCTCCGGAGTGATGACCTTCTTCAATCCGTCTTCAACCGCGCTCAGGTCCACCTGGCAGTCCTTGCACGGTCCTTTGGGCCGGGTATTGCGCACGGCCACGACCGGCTTGGGATAAATCGCCTTGACTCCGGCGGCCAGCTCCTTCTCGCAGGCGATGGCCAGCACCGCCTTGACCCCTTTGGGGCTGACCTTCTCCAGCGCCATCTCTCCGCCCGAGGCGGCCGCGCATTGCACCCCGTAACGCTGGCTCAGCTCGATTATCCCGCTGACCGGGCACTCGCCGCAGCGCTTGCAGTTGCTCAGGCTGGCCACTATCTTCTGGTTGCATTCCGAATTCTGCAGGCAGTGCGAAAACACCAGCATCACCTCTTCCGGCCGGAAATTCTTACGGACCCTCAAGGCGTTATTGAGCCATAATACTAGGTTAGTCAGCTTCTTTTTCATTGGTGTCCTAATCTGTCGCCGGTCTTAATCCGGTAACCGTTGACGAACTCGCGGGCGTTCAGCTCCTTATGCCCGGCCGGCTTCAGCCGGGTAATGCCGATAATCCCGGGATGCGCCCAGACCGAAATGCAGTCTTCGGTTATCGAAGCCACCTGCCCGGGCTGTCCGTCCGAGGCATCTTGCGATATTAATTGCGCCCCGTCAATTTCTACGTGCGAATTATTCCAGCCGGTATACGTCCCGGGCCAGGGCTTCAGCGCCCGGAACTGGTTATAGATTGCCAGGGCCGTCCGGTTCCAATCCACCAGCCCGTCGGTTTTCTTGAACTTGCGGGCCAGCGTCGCCTGGGAATCGTCCTGCGCCCGGAACGAAGCCCGCCCGCCGGCCATAGCGTCTATCGCCTTGACCAATAGTTCCGCGCCCAGGCGCGACAGCCGTTCAGCCAGCTCTGGAGCCGTCTCGTTGTTCCCGATATCCGTCTTGGCCTGGCTGATAATCGGGCCGGCGTCCATCTTCTCGGCCAGCCTGAATATCGTCACGCCTGTAACCGTTTCGCCCTGCCAGATGGCGTGATTGACCGGAGCCGCGCCCCGGTACTTGGGCAACAGCGACGGATGCATATTGACGCAACCCTGCGGCGCCAGTTCCAGCAACGGACGGGACAGCTTCTGGCCGTAAGCCACCACGGCCATAATGTCCGGCTTCAGTTCGGCCAGGGTATCGATAAAAACCGGGTAGTTAATGGATTCCGGCTGGTATATCAGGTCTGCCAGCGCCGGCGATTCCAAAGCCGCCTGCTTAACCGGCGTCTGCGACTCCTTCAAGCCCCGTCCCTTAGGCCGGTCCGGCTGGGTGATTATCCCGACTAACTCGTGGCCCTCGGCGCCAGCCAACGCCTTCAAACACGGCACCGCCAGCCCTGAACTGCCCGCAAATACTATTCTCATTTCACAACTCTATAACATTTGGCTATTGGGTGGTCAAGATTTATTAGAGCCGCTTCGAGCAATAGCGAGTTAGCGGGTCTTATCCAGTGCAAAAAACAGGCTTAATAATATTTGCACTGGGTTAATGGCAGTTCGACCTCTTTCCCGACTTGTCGGGATTAGAGTTTCTTATCCAGCCACATGGGTGGCTGGGCTAGTGCCGCTTCGAGCTTTCGTACTAAACAGTATTAATCCGTGCATATCCCCGCCTGACCGGCCGTCAGTTCGGGCAGGCGTGGCTAAAAAAATATTGTCCTGTTCGTGCTAAAAAGTATTAATCCGTGTAATCTGTGGCTTAACTTATAATTCTTCTCTTGACGTATTTTATTAATTTATTATACTGCCGGGAATGCTTACCAGAATAACGGTTATATCGATTCTCTGCCTGGCCGCATTAATCCCCGCCCTGGCTGCCGATGACGACAAAGAGCTGTCCGAAATGTTCTACAAAGCCGGCATCAAAGCCGCCAAGGACAACGATTTCGCCGAAGCCGCCCGCAAGTTCGAACGGGCTTTGGAATACCAGCCCGATTTCCCCGAAGCTATGTTCAAGCTGGCCGAATGCTGCGAGAAGACCGGCCAAAAGACCCGGGCCGTGGAAAACTACCGGCTCTGCCGCAAGTCGCTTTCCGGCCAGCGCCACCAGCTTTCCAAGGAAGAGCAGGACCTGCTCAGCCGGGCCAACCGGGCGCTGGACCGGGTCGATACCGCCGGCAAAGAACTGCGCCAGGCCCGCGCCGCCCAGTGCGCCGAGCTGATGAAGCTGGCCAACGACTGCTACAACCGGCGTTACCTGAGGATGTCCCTGCGGGTTGTCGAGCTGATACTCAGGCTCGACCCCGATTTCGCCCCGGCCAAGGAATTGCTGGCCAAACTAAAACAGGCCGGCATCACCAGCCAGTCCAAGCCGAAGCCCAACAAGGAGCAGGCCTACAAGTTTATGGCCGAGGCCATCAACGCGGCCGGACAGCGCGATTACCAACAGGCCCTCGAGCTCTTTGACCAGGCCATCAAGGTCGACCCCAGCAACTACGAGGCCTATACGAACCGGGGCGTCTGTTACGCCGCCCTCGGCCAGATAGACCAGGCCATCAAAGACCTGAATGAGGCCATCAAACTCAACCCCAAAAACGTCGGCGCTTATGCCAACCGGGCCTCGCTCTATTATAGCAAAAAAGACTACGTCCGTGCCATCGAAGATACTTCCGCGGCGCTCAGGCTCAACCCCAGGGACACCGGCGCCGGCATCACCCGGGCCGCCTCTTACTACAACACCAACGAATTCGACAAAGCCATCAACGATTACAACAACGTCCTGCAGTCGAAACCGGATACCACCAGCGCCTACCAGGGCCTGGCCTGCTGTCACTACCAGAAAGGCAACCTCAAGGAAGCCGCCCAGAACGCCCAGCGTTATTTGGATTACAAACCCGACGGCGAATCCTCCGGCCAGATGCGCACAATGATAAGCGAGTGTAACAAAAAATCCGGGAAATAAAACAGCCTTTGCCGATGGTGTAAATTATGACCCACTTGATACCCGCGGAAATAATCGAGCAGAAGATATTCCTGATACGTGGTCATAAGGTAATGCTCAGTACTCATTTAGCCAAGCTTTATGGCGTTGGAGCGAAGGTATTAATCCAGGCGGTAAAACGCAATATTACCAGGTTTCCCGAAGACTTCATGTTCCAATTAACCTGGCCAGAGGCGCAACCTTTAAGGTCACAAACTGTGACCTTAAAAGGTGAAGGTTCAGCCAGAGGCAAACACGTTAAATACCAGCCTTACGCCTTTACCGAACAGGGAGTGGCTATGCTTTCCAGCGTTTTGAACAGCGAAAGAGCCATCCAGGTAAACATCGCCATAATGCGGGCGTTCGTGAAACTGCGCCAGATACTCTCAACGCACAAAGAACTGGCCCGCAAGCTCGAAGGGCTGGAAAAGAAATACGACGCCCAGTTCCGGGTGGTCTTTGACGCCATCAGGCAATTGATGGAAACTCCCGAAGAACCGCCCAAACCAAAGATTGGCTTTCATAAAACGTAAATATAATTTCGTGCTAATTCCTGCCGGAGGCAGGCAGGCGTGGTAAATCCTAAAAAGAAAGATATTATCTTTTTCTTACTAAATAATATTAATCCGTGAATATCAGTGGCTAAAAAGTATTATCTTCTTCGTGATTATTCGTGATTAAAGGTTTTTATCCCGCGGGAATACGCGGGATCTCCCGTCGGAATAGACGGGATAAGGGACAGTAACTCATTGTGTTCGAACTGTCCCTAATAAGTCGCTGTCCCTAAAGGGAGACAGTAGCTCTAACGCCCTCCCGCCCCCGAAGGCTTTCGGTGTCGGGATGACTAACAGCGACTAAGAGAAAGGCCTTATTCTATGGACGAAACAACCATCCAATCGGCCAAGAAGTTCCAGCAGTTGCTGGAGCTCAAGTCGCACTCGATGCCGTACCTCTTCGACAAGGTCTTCGATAACTCCGGCTTCTTCGCCCGGCGCCACTCCAAAAAGAAGCTCAAACTGCTCAAAGGCATAGACGAAAAACTCAGGCTAATGCTCAAGTCCGACGAAAAGGTCTACTTCGTCACCTGGGGGACCGATTATTCGTTCCTGGAGGCCTACTTTGTCGGCTGGATGTCGCATTTCATCAGCCGTATGGCCGTGATTTTCACCACCAGGCGCATCATCCTGATGAGCGTTAACACCTCGAACCAGCCCAGGGACTTGCGGAGCCAGCTCCAATACCAGCGCATTGAAAAGGTCTACCGCTCCTTCTTGGGCGGCAGCTGCGTCGTCCGGCTCAGGAACAAAAAGGAAATAATATTCTCCAACCTGCCCAACCGCGACCGCAAGTTCATCCAGAAACTGATACAGGATATGAGCGCCGGCCTGTCCTCGGCGCCGGCCCCGGCCGAGGCCCAGGGCAAGGAACACCTCTGTCCCTACTGCTACGAACCGGTCAAGGAATATCCGCCGTCCTGCGAGTCCTGCAAAGGCGGGTTCAAATCGCCCAGAAAGGCGTTCAACCTGTCCCTGCTGTTCCCCGGGCTGGGCGACTGGTATCTCGGCCACCGCGGGCTGGCCGTTCTGCAGATAGTCGGCGCCTTATTCGTCTGGCTGACACTGCTGGGGACGCTTCTTGAAGAAGGCCAGGCCCCAAAAGAGGGTCTCATCGTCTTTGGGATTATTATCGTGATGATGCACCTGATAGACGCCTTCGTCACCGGGCATACGGCCAAGAAAGGCATTTATCCGGCCAAGACCTGAGCCCGGAGTATAGGCAGGCACAAAGATACAGACCTGCTTGCCGAAGCCTTGGCGCAGGCAGGGGCACAGAGGATTAATAAAATGATACGAATCATCTCAGTTACGCTGGTTTTGATGATACTATTGCCGGGCTGTATGTCTGCGGCTATGGTCGTATCCGGCAAGCAGTTCAGTCAGGAGCAGGAAAAGGCGGCATTAATACAAAAAGCCGTGAAATCATTATCAATCCCGGACAGCAGCACGCGCCTGCGCGCCCTTATGGATATTTGCGACCTGCAGGCTAAGGAAGCTATTCCGGACATAACCGGATTATTGTCGGATTCGGATGCTAATGTGCGCGGGTCCGCCATTTATGTCCTTGCCGTGTTGGAAGCCAAAGAATCTATCCCGGAAATAACCAAGCTCCTGAACGACCCCAAGCCAAATGTGCGCCAGTCGGCCCGGCGCGCGCTCCGGGAGCTGGGCGCCGCAGACCAGCCGTCGGAACAGTTCCTGGTCGAAGCCGCTCTGGTCACCTTCGACTCCCCGAAAGAGCGCGACAAGATATCAGCCGTATGCGTCGGCAAGCACCTATCTGAAGCGCTGGCCTTGATAACAGATACGGGCGAGCATATCAAAGTCGTAAATGGCCGCACCCTTGTCCTTGACGGCCAGCCCGGAACCTTCGGCTCCGTCAGGGTCGAATATGACGGTGTGGAAAAAGTGGTCCTGGCCTCATTCATAGTCGAACAGTACCAGCAGCCCATGGTATCGTTGTCACTGACGCTGACCGACGCCAGCGATGGCTGTTATTCCGAGCAATCGCGCCGGATGAACGTGGAAACAGGCAAGGTAATCGTCCTGACCGCCAGCACGGCGTCAGGAGAAACGTCCTCCACCAAATTCTGGCTGATAGAAATCACCGAGTCCAAATGAACAGGTTGAACGTAAGCATGAATATATTCTTGAAGCTGAGTATCTTATTGACCGGACTACTCGTAATCGCGGCCGGGGTGCACTCAGTCATCAGTAAATCACGCCAGATGCAGATACAAGAAGCTTTGATCCAACTCACAATTCCGAACGGAGATGAGCGAGTAACGGCTATTTATACTTTTGCTGACCTTAATGCTAGGGAAGCCATCCCCGCTATTACTAAATTGTTACAGCATAAGGACTCAGGCGTCCGTGATGCGGCCCTGATGGCGCTCAAGGAGCTGGGAGTGGAAATTACCCCGCCCGTCTCGCCGCCGGCAGATGAAGCCCGCCGGCAACGGATAAAAGAAGCTCTGATTCAAATCACAACCGGCCCTGGCTGGAGCGAGCAAGAAAGTGCTGCTAAACGCCTTATTGCGCTGAATGCCAAAGAGGTAATTCCGGAAATTACCGGATTATTGCAGGATAACGATCCAAAGGTCCGCGGGTTGTCTGCGCAGGCATTAGGTTTGCTTGATGACCTTGGCGCTAAGGAGGCTATTCCAGAAATCACCACACTATTGAAAGATAAGGACTCAAGGGTTCGCAAGTCGGCTCTTATTGCATTGATGAAACTTGACGCTAAAAAGTCCATACCAGATATTATCCAACTATTACAGAATAAAGAAATATTTGGTGTTCGTAACATGGCTATTGAGGCATTGTGGCGACTTGACGCAAAGGAAGCCATTCCTGATCTTGCTAAACTACTACAAGATAATAACCAAGATATTCGCAGAGCGGCCCGTGCGGCACTGAAGGAATTGGGCACCGAGGTGCCGGAGGAGAATAAGAAATGAACCTATTCCTGCGCATAAGCATAGGCCTGACGTTTCTGGCGGTCCTCGGCGGCAGCATTTTATGCACCCGCATGTTTCGGCCGCCTAAACCCGAGCCTCGGGAAATCCGCATCCCCAAGCTGATTGCCCAAATAGAAAAATATAAAGGCATGCAAACCGGGTATGACTGGGACGGCCCGCTCGTCGCCGCGCGGGAGCTTGCGGCGTTCGACGCCAAAGAAGCCCTGCCGGTTCTGGTGAAATTCTTGAAAGACGGCTATCGCGTTCCCTGTTGTTGCGGCAGCATGCTTGACGGAGCGATTATAAAATTAGGCGGCAAAGCGGTTATTTCCGACATGCTGGAATTGCTCAAAAGCCCGGACGATATTATTCGCAGCGCCGCCGTCAGCATCCTGGGCGGCGTCGGCGCCCAAGAAGCCATACCCGAGATAACCAAATTGCTCTCCGACCCCTACTCCGAAGTGCGCGGCGAAGCCGTATACGCCCTGATGAATTTAAAAGCTAAAGAATCCGCCCCGGCCATAAAGAAGTTATTATCCGACCCTGAAGAATTCATGCGCTATCGGGCTCAAGAAGCGCTCAAGGAACTGGGCGTGCCGGAGGAAAAGAAATAAATTAGTGTTAATTCCCGCCTGACCGGCCGTCAGTTCGGGCAGGCGTGGCTAAAGGAATTAAATATTTATCAACTTAATCCGTGCTCATCCGTGGCTAAAAAGTATTCTTAACTCGGAGTTTTCAGTGTTCTCAGTGGTTAAATAGAAAGGTCTTATATGAAGACATTTATGAAGTTCAGTTTCGTCCTGGTGGTCTGGGTGGTGGTTGATCTGGCCCTGGTATTATGCTATATGGGCTTCGACGCCGGAGTCGAGCGCGCACTCAAGCGGGCCAACCTGGAGCTCCAGGAAGGCCGGTTCCAGCCGGCGCTGGACATCTACCGCAACGTCCAGTCCAACCCCTTCTTTATGGTCTCCGGCTGGAAAGAATACGTCAACACCGGCATCAAGGACATCAGCCAGAGCATCGAGCGGGAGGCCCAGGCCAAGCTCAAGCTGGACCCGCTGCTGGCCCGGACAAAGAACGGAGCCAAAGAGCAATACGCCGTCCTGAGCAACGAGCTCAAGGACTTCATCCTCGATTACGACGAAACAGCCGCCGCGGCCGTAGCCGCCCGAGAATACAGCCGGCTCCAGCGGGAAATGGCTGTCGAACGGCAACATCAGGCCGACGCCGACTTCAGCGACTTCCGGGCCAAGGCCGAACAGCTGGTCAACCAGGGCAGGTATGATGAAGCGGTCGAGCTATACCGGACGTTCGTCAAAGGCCACCGCGACATATCCGAAAGCCTGATGAGCAGAATCCGGTCCGAGCTCAAGGACATCCGCAAACTCAGCCAGGAAAAGAAGTAGGCCGGGCGGCGCAAAGTAGCCGCCGGACGGGAAGACTACGGACTATAGACGGGGGATGAAATATGATACTATACGCATTAGTTAAAAAGATTACGGGAAAATCAAAGAATTATTGGGGAATTATTAAGGATGACCAAGTTATCCAAACAGAAGAAATGCCTCCTGCAAAGTGGGTTGTAATTGAGAAATCTGATAAGGATGGTTTCTATTTATTTCGCTATGATGAAAAAGGCGAATTTGCAGGGGATACTTTGCATGATACTATAGAAAAAGCTAAAGAGCAGGCAGACTTTGAGTATGAAATAAAAGAAAGTAATTGGATAGAAGGCAATCCCCCTATAGATGCATACAAATAAGACACCAAGGGCGCTGAAGATTCAGCGCCCCCGACACTTGTCTCTTGAAAGTCTCTTACAAGTCACTGTTAGTTATTCCCAATAGCCTTTTATCCAAATGTTAATCGAAGTAAACACCCCACTCTTAGTTGCCATTACCCGAATCATCCGTGTCCCATCCGTGGCTAATGTCGCCTCTTTATAGGCATTATTGTTGTTCCCGGCCGTATTCTGCCAGATGAAGTGTATGGTCGAGTTCCCATAGTCAGAACCGGACCGGCGGCCAAGGACGGTCAGAATCTGCTCCATCCCGACCGGGACGGACATGGCGTTGAACTGCATCTCGACCAGCACCGCCTGAGCCGTCACCGGTATCACCGCTGACAGGTCTATGAGCTGGTCCACATCCGCCATCGAGTTCTCGGAGAATACCAACGGTTGCGAAGACAACAGGGTCAACTGCATCCCGCCCGCACCGCCGGTTGGCGGAGCTATCCAATTGAACTTGCCGGTAGCCGCGTCGAAGGACAGAATCTGCCCGTCCGTAGGCGGAGCGATATTGTAGAGCAACTCGTGGTTGATGGAGGCCAGCGCAATCTTGACCCAATCCACCGCCCTATCCGCTATCTCTGCGTTGGCTATCGGCGGCGTAATCGGCCTGGTGATTCCGCCCGGCGTTGCATACTTAAACTTGCCCGAAGCCTGTTCATATGTAAGGGCCTGTCCGTCTGCCGGGGTATTGACCGCATCCACCTTAGGCGGATTAATACTTGCGTCTTGTATCTTGTCTCCTGTCACAGCCAGATCCCGGATTTTCTCTCTGGTCACTGCCTGATTTGCCAGCTCCGCCGTGTCCACCGAAGCAGACTTCATATTCTGTTTCTCAATGGTGTCCAGGGCTATCTTGGCTCCGGTGATGGAGTTGTCCGGTATGCCCACGGCCGGGACGTCATCCCCAAGCTTGGCCAGGGTGACGGCCTTGTCGGCGATGTCCTCGGTGGTGATGGTCGAGTCCTTAATCTTGGGTGAAGTCACCGCATCACTGGCTATTTTGTCCTCGGTAATGGCGTTCTCGGTAATCTGCGGAGTAGTCACCTGCCCGTCTGTGAAATATCTTCTTCTATACATATAAATCTTACCACGAAAGCACGAAAATATTAAAGCACTAAATAATTCCGTGTTTTCGTGTCCTTTCCTAATTTCGTGGTTGAATTAAAAGGAAACAAGGGCGGCTGCAGTCCGCCCCGTTTCTGTTGCCTTAGACCGTGATCCCCACCTGCACATGCAGGTTAAGCCGGCCTTCGGTATCGACCTCCCACAGGCAGAAGCACTTATCGGCTCCGGTCGTGGTCACGAAGATATCGCATTTGGCCGTGTCCCTGAAACCGTTCAGGAGCGACACATTCAGCCCGTTCTGGGCCGCAATGACGGCGGCGTTGTTGCCGGTGAAGTCAACAAACAGCCCGCCCTGGATCAGTTTCTGCTGAAGTGCCGTCTTAAGCGCCGGTTCCTCGCCGTCGCGAGCGATGCTGTAAGGCGAACCATCCAGGAAATCGCCTACGGGCACCCAGCTTTTGGCCCGGCGGTCGCCCACCAGCCAAAAAGTCGCCACCGGCGCCGGGCCCCTGCCCCGGACTTTGTCCCCGGTCAGGCGCAAGGTCGTTTCAGACGCCTTGATTGCCCACCAATCCTTGGCATTGGCAACCTCGGTCTTGAAAGCCTGCCCGTTGTTGGCGCTCATCTTCTGGGTCAAGCGGCTGAACCACCGTTCGTACGCCTTGGCCATCTTCTGGTGCTTCATCGCCTTGATTATGTCGGTCGTTCGTCCGCCCCTGGTCCGGTAAGCCGGATTAAGGACGTCCTCGTAACCGTTAGTGGACGGGTTGGCCAGCGTGTCAAAGAAAGTCCCGTCATCGGGCACTTTGGCAGTCAGTCGGTCATAGATACGCCCGGTGTTGTTGCTGAGCCCCTCAACCCAACGGTCCGGCATATCTCCGGCCACTTCACGGTTCGGCGCGACATAAAGCCGCAATTCAAACTTTTTTGTAAATGGCATATTAATCACCTCCAATCAACCTTTCAGTAAGCGGATTAAGCGGATTGAACCGATTAATCAGTTTACTCATAGGATTTATGTTCAACGGCCGGACTTGTTGCGCATACAAGCCCTCCGATCTGACTTACTTTGTGTCCTTTGTGTCTTTGTGGTTAAATTCTTTATTCAATCTTACCCAACACATCCTCTATCAAGCGCGTGTATCTCTGGTAGAACCGTTCGTCATCGTCATCCGTTTCTATGCCCCGGGCCAAGTCCGGCCAGCAGACGAAGAGGAGCACCTCAAGGATTTGGTTTCGCATCCAGGGATAGAGCCGTGCCAGCGCCTTAAGGTCGGCGGCCAGGCTCTCGCGCACGGCCTTCTTGTTATCCAATGCAAACTTGGCCAGGTGGCGCAGACTGCCGAAGCACCGGAGCGGAATCAGGTACGGCCGAATCTTCTGAAAATCCGGCTCGTATAAGCCCGGCTTGCTGTAAACGTGCTCATACAGGAACTCGCAGGTCGTCACCTCATCCGGTTTCTTCATATAGACCTCTCTTAGAGCCAGTTAGCACTGCCGCGCCATAAGGAGAGGCAGGGCGTTATCTGGCTCTTAGATCCCGACTATTCCGTCGGGACATTCCCTAAGAATTCATAAATCTCACTAATCGGGACTATTCCCGCCATGGTGGTTATTAACTGGTCTTTGTAGATGCGCACCCAGACGGCGATTCCGATTACTTCATAAGTGGAGGCGTTCCCGTCATTCGACGGGACTAACGTATAGACGGGTCCTCCAGAGTTACCGGGTAATACAGGACTAGACACTTCCCAATATGTATCTTCAATAACAGAAATGATACCGGATGATGGACGGGGTGTTAATCCGAGCGAACATCCAACGGTCCAGATAGGGCTAAATATGTATGGGGTATAATCCTTCGGCGCCAGCCGGGCGGAATAAAGAAGCGGTTTAGCCGGTTTAAGCAAGGCTAAATCTTTACCCGTATCGGTAATGACAACGCTTGCTTCTAATTTTACATTATCAGGGTGAAATAATTCAATAGTGACTGTTGAGCTGTTGCCAACCACGTGAGCCGCCGTGATAATGTAGTCATCGATAACGACTCCCGTGCCCATAGAAAACAATGCTTTTATCCTTACGGTAGGATAGAGCATTTTCTCGTACTCTGTTTGGTAGGGATTACTTGGTGCTTTCTTAGACAAGTCCACAATGAGTATTTCCGGGCTTTGTGGGCTTTGCCCCTTTATGGGGAATCCAAAAACCAGCAACCCGACAATCAGCGCCAATCCGCTTACTGTATATCTTCTCATAACGCACCTCCTGGAAGGTCTTTCTTTGCCCTTCCACTAAATAGGGGGTTAGTCCGGAGTTCTGGACTTTTGGGAAATGCGATTTTTGACATAACCACAAACAAAATATGCGGTTAGGTAAAATTTACCGGACTGCCAAAACTGCATATTTCGGACTTTTATATGGGGGTGGGGGTAGGGTAAGCCAGGGAGGAGGGGTATGGGGCAAAGGGATGGGGGTATACTGCCATAGAAATGGGAGTAGTCCGGCCCAGGAATAGGGGCTGATGACGCCAGAAATGGGGGTTATCTGCCCTATTGATGGGAATAGCCGGTAAAAGGGATGGGAACAGACCCGGCCAGGGATGGGGGTTATAAGATAGAAAGATATGGTTTATCGGGCAAAGAGATAGGGTTTATTAGAAGCAGAGATGGGAATTACCGGGCAGAGGGATGGGGGCTATCAGACAAAGAGATAGGCGTATCCCGGCGCACTCATAGGGGTAGTTCGAGCGAAAGATGGGGAGTATCCACGAGAACAAAACTAAACTTAAAATGGCACTGTTAAATGTAAATACTAAAATAAAAATATTAAATTACTTCTTGAAAATCCCTAATATATAAGGTATTTCATTGACACTAGCAGTACTTTAAATTATATTCAAATAAGCTTTTATTTTACGCTGACTTTCTTATAATTATATTTTATGAATGCAGATGAATCCCTAATCGAATTTAAAAAGTATAAAAGTAATGTTGAAAGTTACAAAGAAGAATTTCTTTCGGAATCAGATACCAGATGTAAATTTATTGATAAGTTATTTATTGACTGTTTGGGTTGGAGCGAATCAAATATAAGAAGAGAATCAAGTGCCACTGACAAAGAACATATCTTTAGGATAGATTATATATTTGGGACACAGATTCCTATTCTTGTGGTAGAAGCCAAAAAGAAGAATTTTATTTTTGACTTCCCTGCCGATGCAAAACGTAAATATAAAATTAGTGGTGTTATATCTAAAATAAAAGATGTAGAAAGCGCCATAGAGCAAGTCAAACACTACGCCACATTAAGATCTATTAAATATGCAATAATAACCAATGGAACTCAACTAATCATTTTTGTCGCAACAAGGGTAGATGGAATTCCTTGGGATGAAGGGGATTGTATAGTATTCAAAGATTTAACTGACATAGAAAATAATTATAAGGATTTTTACAATATCTTGCATGCCCCAAACTTCATTAACAATTCACTAGATAAGTATTTATCATCCGAAGATAGCGGAGTAATGGGAGTAAGGCTTATTGAGAAACTAACCGATCCGAACGGAACAATTTTTAGAAATAATTTTAGTGATACACTAAATAAAGTAATAGAAAATTATTTTTCAGATATTGTTGAGCTTAGCAATAAGGACGCATTAAAAAATTGTTATTGCCTAAATAGCGAGCTAACATTATATGAGAGCAATTTAGAAGCTTTACTTAAAGACAATTTACCTTTTGAAGATTCCAATATCAAAAGAATAAAACTAAAATCACCTTCGGGAAAAGAAGAAATAGAACAAGATTTGCAATCTTATTCTATTGGGAATTCAACTGAAATTCCTATTTTACTTATAGGAAGCCTTGGCGTAGGGAAGTCTACATTCTTGGGGTGGTTTTTCGAAATTAAAATTGATGCTTCGCTTAAGGGGAGAATATTCCCAATAACTATTAATTTCTTAAAAGGTCCACCTGATGAAGCAAAATATCAGGAATATATTTTAGATCAGCTTATAGAAAAGCTTGAAAGTAATGCAAAATATAATTTGTCAAATTGGAATATTATTAATGCAATTTATCGCGACTTAATAACAAAAGAAAAAAAAGGTTTATTAAGCCCACTCGCAGAGAAAAACATCAGCGATTTCAACATAGAAATTTCCCACAAAATAAACACCTGGAAGCAGGATAAATTTGCCCATTTAGGGCGACTAATCAAATACCTATCTGAATATTATGGTATTAAAGTTGTCGTTATATTTGATAACGCCGATCAAAAAGACGCCCCATTCCAAACTAAAGTTTATGAATATGCTAATATTTTAACGAGAAACTTTAAATGCCTATCAATTATTTCACTTAGAGAAGAATCGTATTGGCAAGCAAGTAAGGTAGGCATATTTGATGCATACCATAATCATGTATACCATTTAAGAGCTCCTCGTTTTACAGAAGTCTTAGACAAAAGGTTAAGGTTTGCATTAACTAAAATCCAGAAGGAAGCAACAGAATTTTATGCGTCGTTTGGTGCATTTCAGGTAAAAATTGCAGATTTAGAGTCTTTCCTAAAACTAATATTAGCCTCCATTTTGGAGAATGACAGAGGCATTGAGATACTAAAATTTATGGAATGCCTATCCTGTGGTAATATTAGAAGTGCCTTAAACATGTTCAAGATTTTCTTAACATCAGGACACACAAAAATGGAAAATTATATAAAAAATTATATTGTGGATCATAGATATACTGTACCTTTCCATGAATTTGCCAGATCGGTTATGATGCAAGACTTCAGATATTATTCAGAGGATAGGAACAACATTGTAATAAATTTATTTGAGGTTGACAAAAAAGGTGTCAGCAGTCATTTTACAAGATTAAGATTACTAGAACTTCTTTCATTAAATAAAAATATAAGCTCTTCTGAGGGAAAAGGGTTCTATAGAATTAATGATATTCAGGCCATTTTTGACAAACTTAACTACGAGTCATCTCTCATAGTAGGCCATTTAAATACTTTACTAAAATATAACCTTATTGAAACAGATAATTTATTGCGAGATTCTATAGCAAAATCTGATTATGTTAGAATAACAGCGGGTGGGGAATATTATTTGAGATTTTTAGTAGAGAAATTCGTATATATCGATGTTATAATAACAGACACTTCTATTTACTCTGATGAATATTTCAAAAAAATATTTAAACTATTCTCTGTAGAAGGTGATAGAAGAAATCTATTCTTGCGTTTAGACGCCGCAAAGGAATTTATTTCTTATCTTGAGATGATTGAAAGTAGGGAAAGTGAAAGTATGCAAGGAATTGACCCAATATTTAAAATAAAGTTTAGTGATAGAATAAAAGCATCATTTAATCGTGAGAATTCTAATATTCAAGAAGCGATCAAGAAGAAAATGGCTCAATCCTAAGGACGCCATCCTTAATTTTTCTTGAAACAGCATCCTTTAAAAAACCGGTTTTCCCCAGGAGTATTAGTAAGCGGATTAAACGGATATAATAACCAATCAGCTTAATCAGCTTACTTTTCTTTTTGCGCAAAATGCCAGATACGGCTCTTTGATATACAGCCGGATATAGTCGTAATAGGTGCTCCGGGCTATCTTGTATTTGTCGCATATCTGGTCCGGGTCGCCTTGGAAGTCGTCGTATGCCTGGATGATACAGCATAGCCGCCGTTTGGGCAGGATGTCAACCAGAATACCGCCGATGAGGGTAATCAGTTCCCTGAGCGTGAACGGCCTTGACCCGTCATCGGTATGGCAGGCCAGATCCTGATAGAGCCGGTGCATATCCCTGAGCAACCGGGCCAGTGCCGGACGCCGGAGATGGCAGTTACGGCAGGTGGCCTCGCCCGACCGGGTATGATAATAGCCGATGACGGCCTGGAGCTGGTCCTCAAAAGGCGGATGGAGCAGACGGTTCAGGAGCTGGATAATATCCCCTACCCCGTGCGGAGACTTTTTAGACGGGGTATCCCCATGGCCGTGGTAGACGCGGTTATCGAAGCGGTCCTGGTCGGAATAGTCATCGTGGTCGGCCGGGCCGGAATGGTTGGAAGAGTATTTTGATTTTGGCCAAGTATTCCCCGTACCAGGGTCATTATTCGGCCGTTGACGGGCATCTGACTGGCCGTTGCTATCGCGGTCATCACGGCTGTCCGGCTCCCCTGTATTGTCTCCTTGCGTGGCGCGACACCATAAAGCATCACCTTACCTAACTTGTATATAAAGTTACCAGAGGGCGGGTGTCGCACTCGCCCTTATCGCCGCATTTATGCCCCCCTATTTGTACTTTTCACGATTTTTAATATCTAATTTTAAACGCCTTATCATACTCTTTATTTTATTTTGTATGACCCTGTTACCATCAGTATTATTCTCGAGGAAATATTCGCACTTTTCTATAGCGGTTTCGTATTCGCCTTGGTAGGCGAGTTGGTCGATTTCGACTCGAAATTCATTGAATAATTTAATCATGGGTGATTCTTCCGCAGGTGGTGGTTTAGCTTCGGCTTCTTCTGTTTTAATCTTTCCGCCTTCCTTCTTGAGAATCGGGCGAATGGTCACAAGCAATGATAATCCTTCATCTTTAAACTCAGCGGCAACTTCCTCACCCCATTTTACATTGCTAAATTTATGATTGAACTTCTTATCATTTATCTCGATAAAATAGGTGAAGCCAACGGAATCTTTTGATATTGAGTCACTGGCAAAAAGTGATAATGAAAGGGAAGAACTACCAAAATAGACCGTAAGACTTCCGTTTCGAGAACGCCCATCTTCATACAAAATCTCTTCGAAATCATGGTGTTTATCATAGGTTACTTCTTTTATGTTAGTACCATATAGAATTGTTCGGGTTTTAAAGACAGCAATCCATTCGCCGGTTGGGGCCGGTTCGGCCGGGGTGGCGGCGGCGCATCCGGCCAGGATTGCCAGGCCAACGATTAATCCTATATAACGCATATATTCTATCTCCTACATACTACCTACTATATACTACATACTGTGGTCCCCCTCTATATATATTAAACGTAAAATAAGCGAAAAAGTTCATTTTATTTAGCATAATTCGTGAACTTTTTCGGAAAAAGTGGCGCTGCGCGCATCCTTCGGAACATTTATTCTTAAGAATTTGTGAACTTTTTGTCCAGATGATGGAAGATTGACCCCGCCTTGGCGGGGTTCATCTGGATCTAAATTCTTGACTATCCTATGATTTTGAGAATAATGGCCCTATGCTTTTTAGGTTTGAGTTGTTCCTGATGTCCGCGGCCATCGTCCTGCGCCTGCCTGCGGGCAAAGATTTCAAATCAGGCTGTATTTGCCGGTTTTGTGCCCGCCGGTCCTTTTTATCAGTTTGTTTCCCAACAAGGGTTTGAGTATGAAATGCGCTCCTTGTTTGGTGACTTTCAACTCTTGCTGAATCTGGCTGATGCTGAGCGCGCCTTCCCGTAATATTAAGAGCAGTTTTTCCTGCTTGGGCGTCAGGATCAGCGTTTGCCGGCCGCCGTGTTTGCCGAGCAGTCCGATTCTGCGCCAGACGCGCTCCAGTGTTTTTTCTACGGCCGAGGCCATAAATTCCAGCCAAGTGGTCAGGTCTTCTTTTTGACGGCGGACGGTATCGAGCGCCCGGTAATAGGCCGGCCGGTCTTCCCGCAGGATTTCGTCGACCGCGAAGATATGGTGGGTGTCGAATTTCTTGCGGTAGAGTTCCCAGGTGGCCAGCGCCCGGCCGACCCGGCCGTTGCCGTCGCCGAAGGGATGGATATATTCAAAGCGATAGTGCAGGATGGCGGAGCTGATGACGGCCGGCAGGTCCGGCCCGGCCCGGTTGAGCCAATCGAGCAGGTCTGATACCAGTCCCGGGACAGCCAGGGCTATGGGCGGCGTATGGTTGCCGACGTATACCTGGTATGGCCGGTACGCCCCGACCGGTTCGCGGTCGAGCGCATTGCGGCCGATAATGCCGTGCAGGCGCAGGACGTCCTTGGCGGTTATTTTCTTGGCGCCGGAATGTTGTTCTATGTACCGCAATGCCGCTAGATAGTTGAGCACTTCGTTGGTATGCTTGGGCTTGGCCTGGGGCAGGCGGCCGCCTTGGGACAGTATTTTGACCTCTTTTAGGGTCAGCGGGTTGCCTTCGATGGCGGTTGAGGAGTGGGCGGTCCTGAGGGATGATTCTTCCCGGATGGCCGGTATCCAGGCGACGGATACGGCCGAGGCGTCTATCTTTGTTTTGAGCGCCGTGATGCTTTCCAGCATCCGGAGCAGCCGGGCCGTGACGGTGTAGTGAGGCACATATTTCATAAGTTGGATGACACCTGGCAGTTTGAGCGGTAGTGAATTACCTGCCAGGTATAGTCGACTGTAACTCACTATGCCTGCTTATAGCAGGCAAGTTCTAACAGTCGAACTATATCCAATAGTAAAGTATAAGTCAAGTAATTAGTAAAGTGAATACCGGATTCCGGCTCCGGATAATTTGTCCGGTAGTGGGATTTAGTTGCGAATAGACACGCCCGCCTATCTCCGGCAGGAGTGAACATTATTCCCTTGACTATCCTATAATTTTGAGAATAATGGCCCTATGCTTTTTAGGTTTGAGTTATTCCTGATGTCCGCGGCCATCGTCCTGCGCCTGCTCATCTCCGGCTCGACGGCCGGCGCCGGCCTGAATATGGTGGTCGGCCTGATGGCCTGGATGGCTCTGCTCCTGGATTTTGCACGGAAACAGAATCCGTCCGCGGAACCGCCCAAAGCACAGGGGATACCCAGGATAATCTTAGCCCTGCCTCTGGTGTTCGCCTGCCTTATCGTATCCGGGTTCTTCCTGGCTTCGTATAAGTTCGGCGCTCTGCCTTACGGATTCGCCTGGATTACGGATATCGTGCTGTTTTACCTGGTCGTCCGGCTGAACCGGCCTTACCTGTTCCTGGGCGTATTTGCCGGGACGGCCGCGCTGATTGCCTGCTACGGACTGTACCAGCACCTGTGGGGGCTGGAGGCATTGCGCCAGGCCATCGGCCAGGACGCGCATCTGCTGGACTTCATCCCGCCGGAGCTGCGTAATAATTTCCTGTCACGCCTCAACGCCAACGAGCCCTTTGCCACATTCACCTACCAGAACTCGCTGGGCGGGTTCCTGGTGTTGGCTATCCCGATAGTGATGGGGCTGTTGTCGGCCAAGCCGTTCCCCAGGTTCGGCGCGGTTGTCAACATCGCCAAGGTTATCATCATCGGGCTGATGGTTTGGGCGCTCTGGGCCACCGGCGCGCGCGGCGCCTGGGTGGCGGCCGTATCCGCCGCCGTCTTGTTCGCCGCGCTCAAGGCCTGGCCGGGGCTGGGACGGGCCGCCCGGATGGCCATAGTTGCCGTGAGTGTTGCCGGGATGGTCCTGGCCGGGCTGGTGTTCGTTTACATCCTGACGGCGCGCCAGGTTCCGGATTCGCTTAACAATGTTTCGCCGTCGCTGTCCATCCGTTACGGTTACTGGCGGGGCGTGGCGGAGATAATCAGGCATCACCCGCTGGGCGTGGGGCTGAACCAGTTCGCGGATAATTACCTGAGATACCGGGCAACCGGGGCGGGCGTGACCCAGAAGGCGCATAACGATTTCCTGCAAATCGGCGCGGAGACGGGCGTCCTGGGGCTGATGGTATTCGCGGCGTTCTTCGGCGCGGTGCTGGCGGCCGGACTGCGCCGGGTCATCAGCCGACCGGACGGGACGGCGGACCGGATTATGTTAATCGGATTGATATCCGGGCTGGGCGGGTTATTGCTGCATTCTATGGTGGATTTTAATTTTTACGTCCCGGGCCTGTCTATGAGCGCCTGGCTGGCGGCCGGATGTTTGGTGTCGCTGAGCTACCGGGGGACGGAGAGCGCCGGGGCGCGGGCCATTGACGGCCGGTTTGCGCGGCCGGCCGCGACCATTGCTTTGCTGGCGGTTATCCTGTTCCTGAGCTGGTTGGTCTGTCCGCGGCTGCTGGAGTCGGAGTCGTTGCTGGAGCAGGGCCGGTGGCTGGTCCGGACGCAGTCCGGTTCGGCTGATTCAATCGAGAAGGGCCGGGCGGATTTGGAGCAGTCGCGCCGGCTCAACCCGTATTCGGTGGAGCCGTGCCTGGAGCTGTCCTGGTTTTATCACCGGACCGTTTGCGCCGGCAAGCCGGATGAGTTCATCTGCATCAACCTGCTGGACCGGGCCATCGCCCTGAGCCGGCTGAGCAGTAACCTGTATGTCTACCAGTCGGTATTTTTCAGGGAGCACGCCGAGATGTTCAAGTCAGCCGGAGCGACGGATAAGGCCGGAGTAATGCTCAGGCAGAGTGAGTTGTTTTTCAAGAAGGCAGCCGAGCTTAACCCGCAGTCCGGCAATTAGACAGGTGTTTGGTTGCCGCAGTTCCTAGGCTTTTACCTTGAGTTTAACCGGAGGCTTGATGACCTTGCCCGCGCCCAGACAGCCGGTGCAAACGCGGATTCTGGCCGGCTTGCCGTCAATCATAGCCCGGACTTTCTGGATGTTGGGTTTCCACCAGCGTCTGGAGATGCCGCCGATTTTCTTGCCGACGCCGCCTTTTTTCTTGGCCATACCGCGGCGTGATATCCGGTTACCCGTGGACGGCCTTTTGCCGCATATGTCGCATACCAGACTCATATAAGGTATCTTTCTATTCTACTTCGGTTTATCGTTAGTGGCCGGAGGAGCTACCGGAATGTTGCCCGGCATCATCTCTTCCATTTCTTCGTCGTAAACCTCTTTCATTTCTATCTCATCCACTTTCTTCCTGAGAAGCAGATATATGATGGTGTTGGCCGAGAGCGAGTAGGAAACGATGTAGGATGCGGCCAGCCCGCAGATGAGGATGAGCCAGACGGCCATAATCACCGCGGCGATGTAATAGCTGGCCGATATGGGCGAGCCCATATCCATCGGAACACCTACCTTGAGGCAGTCGACGATGGGCAGGTTGGTCAGCGACAGGATGTTGTGCATCGAGACGCCCATACCCATCGAGGCCGTGGCGACAGCGAGCTTAATCATATACCGGGCGAAGAAGCCGACGAATATGATGGTCGGGATGCCGTAGGCGATGGCGGTGAGCGTATACCAGATGTAATGCCAGGGCCGGGCGTAGAGATATTGGAAGCTCCGGCTGATGGCGTCAAACGTATCGGTGCCTTCCACTCCGATGGTCGGGTAGAAGAGTATATGGCTGAACAGGCCGATGATGATGAAGAGCATAATGAATCCGGAAAGTATGGCCAGGGGCAGTCCGAGCGCCACCAGGATGGGGCCGACCACCGGGATAAGGCCGATAAGACCGCCGGCCGCGTTGCACAGTGCGAAGAAAATCAGGCCCATCAGGCAGACGACTATGGGCGCGAAGAAGCTGGTAAACTTCTTGGATGCGAAGGCGGCGGCCTTGCCGAAGCCGAGGCTTTCGTCCTTGGTCAGGTTGATGGCGGCGATACGGGTGACCATTCCGCCGAAATATCCCCAAACGGCCAGGAGCATCAGCACCAGGGCCAGCAGGAAGGGATATTTATAGATGCCCATGGTGGTATAGAGCGCCGAGCGGACCTGGATGGCCAGCTGGCTGTGGTTACGCATCATCTGGCCGGCCATATGCTTGAAAGAGGCCAGGTTGGTAAACGCGCAGGTGTTGCCGTCACCGACATTGGCGAAGGCCAATTTCAGGTCAATGGTATTTAAAGCGGCCGGGTTGATGGCAAAGAGCGTCAGCCAGGGTATGACGCCGATGATTATCACGGTCAGCGACAGGGCGATAAACACCGCAAACAGCTTCTTGACATCGAACGCCACCGAGAACCCGTTAAACAGGTCCAGCCAGTTGCCTTTCAATTCTCTCATAGATTACCTCCTCTTTAGATTTTGTTCGTATTACCCGTTGAAGATATACTAGAAACGGCGTTGTGTCAAGAAAAAATCCCTATTTTAGCCGGAAATATTAGATTGCGGGCGGTTGACGGTCAGGAACTCCGGCCCGAAGCCCTCCAGGAATAGCAGCGAGAAAGACCGGAAGAACACGGTTATGGGCGCGAAGACGGTCTGGGTCAGCAGGCCGAAGAAGACCATCAGGACCAGGGCCAGCGGCACGATGATAATGTAAAGCAGGGGCGTGCTCTGGGCCAGGGTAATCAGGCCGAGAATCGCCAGGCCGGGCAGCATAGCCAGGGCCATTATCAGGCAGGAGACGGTGATGGCGGCGATAGCGGCGCAGATAGCCATAAGCAGTTTGACCAGCAGGTAATAAATGAACGATTTGGTATCGGATTTAATCAGCGACCAGAGCACACCCCAGGCCTTCATCGATTTCAGCCCGAACAGGGTCATAATGGGCAGGACGAAATCGTCGGTGAGCATCCCGACTATGGCGGACAGGATCAGCACGGCCAGGAAGAAGAGTATGGACGCAATCACCAGCAGGAGCAGGCCGACGGAGAACTGCTTGATGATGAAAAATATGGCCACGGCCGCGGGCACGGCGGCGATGAGTACCACCGGCAGTATGACGCCGAGGAATCCCATGCGCCAGAGGAAATACGACCAGCCCTCGGCCCGGCGGGCCCGGTAATATTCCCTGATGCGCAGGTCCTTTTTGACCACGCCGTCTATCAGGACGAACGAGAACCTGGAAGACAGGTAGAGCCAGACGATCCAGACGACGGTGATAAGAAGCACGATTGCGGCGGCCACGGCGATGATGATGGCCATATTGTCCTTGCACCACTGGAAGATGTGGTTGAAGTCGGGCGGGCCCGAGGCGGCCCATTTATTTGTGTCGCCCTGCCAGGGCACATTGATATTAAAACCGCCCTGGCCCATATAGACCAGGAACCCGATGACGCCGAACTTGAGCCATCTGACCGGGTTGAACGGCTTGAACAGGACGGCGGCCATATGGGCCATTGCCAGGTTGACGGCGGTGAAGGCCTTGATGCCTGATTTGCGCCCCGAGAAATCCATAGTTACGGCTCCTTTATGGTCGTGATTTTATTGGGTTCGACCAGGTGCTCGGTTACCCGACCGCAGGGCCAGCGCACGGACAGGGCCTGCGGGCCAGCCCGATTGCCCAGCCCGAAATGCTGGACCAGCGAATGCTGGCTGGTGGTGCCCTTGCCGCCCTGAACCTCGCGGGTAAGCTGTTCTGCTGAGGGCGGAGCGGAAAGTATCGGAATCTCTGACAGTATTGGTACTCTAGGAATCGTTGTGACTTTCAGCGTCAGCCGGGCGCCGATGGCGGCGGTGTTGCAGTCGGCGCCGATGAGCTTGACCTCGAGCCAGTTGTTATTATTGGTTGCGGCCTTGGATATGGTCTCGTTCCGGAAGAAATGGATTTTATTGGCGTTTTCGCCGGCAATCAGGTCCAGGTCGCCGTCGTTATCGAAGTCGGCCCAGGCGCAGCCGTAGCCGTCGGAGATGCGCACACCGGTCAGCCAGGTGATGTCTTCGAATTGCCCGGGGCTGACCTGCTTGTAAAGGAACGAGGGCATATTGACATAGACCGAGGTGATGAACAGGTCGAGCAGGCCGTCGTTATCGAAATCGCCCCAGGCCGGTTCGGTATGGGTTTCCTCGTACCGGATGCCTGCTTGGGCGCGGCGTTCATCGAAGCGGTAATCCGGCGCGCCGTTGTTGCGGAGCAGGTAGCTCATATTGGAAAAAGTGATGTAGCGCGGATGCGACAGGTTGGCCTGGAACAGGTCGAGGTTACCGTCGTTGTTGTAGTCGGCCCATTCCGAGCCGATGGTATGCCCGTAAGCGCCCTGGACCGGGGTGCCTTCGACGCCGGTCTCCCTGGCCACGTTAAGGAAAGTGCCGTTGCCGTTATTCTTCCAGAGGAAGTCCGGGTTGAGCCGGTAGTTGGAGACGAAGATGTCCGGCCAGCCGTCGTTGTTATAGTCGCCCCAGTTGACGCCCCGGCCGCACATATTCTTTGGCGGGGTGATGCCGGCTTCGGCGGTGACGTCCTTAAATGTAAGCCCTTTCTCATTTTTATACAGGAAGTCAGGCGTGCCGACGGAAAATGGATTTTCATAATTGGCCGCGTATAAATCTACATAACCATCGCGGTCATAATCGCCCCAACCGGTGCCTTCGGTCGGATGTCCGTCGTTGAGTCTGGGGTTGACCGCTTCGGTGACGTTGGTGAAAGTGCCGTCGCCGTTGTTCTTCCAGAGCGAGTCGGCGCCGCCGCTGGAGAAGAAGTCCAGCCAGCCGTCGTTATTGTAGTCGGCCCAGACGCCGCCGGTATTTTCGCCGGACAGCTTGGCCGCGGTGGTGACGTTGGTAAATGTGCCGTCGCCGTTGTTATGCCACAGGACGAATCCGTTGATGAGCAGGTCCTGCAGGCCGTCGTTGTCATAATCGCCCCAAGCGACCTTGCGGCCCAGCGAGGCGCTTAGGCCGGCTTCGGCCGTGATGTCCGTGAAATAAGGCAGGCCATGTTTGGCGGCCATTTCTTTGCCCAGGCCCTGATAGCGCTGGTCTATCTCGGCATCGGACAGGTTCGGGTGCTTGGCTTTGAGGAGTTCCTTGATGGCCGTGGGCACCTCGGGGATATCGTTCCTGGCGATAAGGGAGCGGGCCAGGGCGTCGAGGGCCAGGTCTGTTTTGCCTTGGGCCTGGAAGATTTTGCCCTGATGATACCAGAGCCGGCTGTGGAAGTTTTCGTATTTGAGGGCCTGGCTCATATAGGAATCGGCCCAGGCGAAATCGCCTTTCTTGAAGTAGACCCAGGCGGCCGCGTCGAGGATGTCGAAGGGCTTGGCCTCGTCGGCAAACTGCCATTCATAGAGCCAGAACGGTTTCTTGTCGCTGCGTTTGGTCCATTCATCCAGCGAAGGGAAAGACTGGTCCATATATTTGACCGCGGCGGTGGCCCATTTCGCGGCCTGGTCCAGTTCGACGCCCATCTCGGCGCAGACCCGGGCCGAGGTGGACAGGGCCAGCGGGTATTGGGGCCGGGCGGCCACCCACATCCGGGCGTAGGTCTTGACTTTGCCGGCGTCGGGCTGGTCTTTCCAGTAAAAACCCAGCAGGAACCTGTAGGCGTAATCGGTCCGCGAACCGTTGGGGAAATCCTTGATGTAAGATTCGCACATGGGCGCTCTTTTGGGCCGGTTGGCGCCCTGGGTGGCGGCCAGAATGTTCTCGAAGACCTCGTTGCCGACGCCGTCCAGCTCTTCGCTGTCCGGATAGCCGGACACCAGGGAGGTTTTCATCTGTTCGGCCTTTTCCGGTTCGCCGGACATATTGTAAGCGTAGAATCCGAATGAGTAGAGTTTGTCGGACGGTCGGCCCTTGGAAATGATGGCGGCGGCCTTTTCCTTTATACGGCTCTTGAGCTCGGCCTTGGCGTTGTCATCGGCGGCTTTGGCCAGCTCCATATACCAGATGTCGCGCTGGGCATCGTAGAAGCTGGGGTCGAGCTCGATGGCCTTTCTGAATTCGACCAGGGCCATATCGTCGTTATCCCGGTATTGCCAGATGTTGCCGCGTTCGTAATGCGCGGCCGCGTTGCTGGGCTCGGCCTTGAGCAGTTCTTCGCAGGCGGTTTGGGCCTGGTCGAGTTTGTTCTGCTTGTAAAGGTCGGTGATGGCTTTTATCTTCATTTCAGCCGGGCTGAGCGGTTTGGGTTTTTGGGCGACCGGGGCCGGTTTGGCGGCGCAGCCGGCCAGGAGCAGGGCGGACATCAACAATGCCAGGTGCTTCATAAATATTCCTTTCGGTATAATTAATTTTAAACCAGTTCCCGGACCTGCTTGATACTGTGAATTTCGCCCAGGACCACCAGGATGGAGCCCTCCTTTAGGGCGGTGTCAGCCGGCGGGCTGTATGTTATTTCGTCCGAATCCGATTTCATTATGGCCAGGATGAGCAGGCTGTATTTGTCGCGCAGGCCGAGTTCGGACAGTTTCTTGTTGATGACGTGCGAGCCGGCCGGGATGCTTATTTCCTCGATGCGGTAGGTGCCGCTGGTCTGGCGGAGCATGGTGTCCAGGAACTTGGTGGCGGACGGCCGGGTCATTTCCGAGGCCATCCTCAGGCCGCCGATGAGGGCCGGAGAGACGACAGTATCGGCGCCGGCCTTTTTAAGCTTATTGACGGCCTTATCCTCGACGCCCAGGGCCACGATGCGCATCTTGGGGTTATACTGCTTGGCCATTACGGTAATATAAAGGTTGTCCTTGTCCGAGGGCAGGGCGGCCATGACGCCGTTGGCCCGTTCCACGCCGGCCGCCAGCAGGATCTCGTCGTCGGTGGCGTCGCCCACCAGGTAAAGGATGTTCTGCGACAGGGCGGCCAGTTTTTCCAGCCGCGGTTGGTCGCGGTCGATGACCACGAAGGTCATCAGCATCTTGGACATTTCCTGAACGATGTGGATGCCGGTCTCGCCCGCGCCGCAGATGATATAGTGCCCGGTAAGTTTTCCGATTTCCTTATTCATTTTTCGCCTCCTTAAGAATCCGCTCATTTCTAATTCTAGTATTGATGCCACCAACAGCGAAGTAATGATGCCGATGGTGATGACCGACAGGATGATGAAGATGATGGTGAAAATCTCGGCGCCGGGGTTGTTGGAAACGGGGACCACTTCGCCGTAGCCGACCGTGGCCGAGGTGATGACGGTCATATAAAGGGCGTCCAGGAATTTGCCGCCGATAATCCAATAGCCGATGGTGCCGGTGGCCAAGACGCAGGAAAGCAGGAATAAACTGACGATGATTCGTCTGCGGAAGTTCATATGGCGGCTATTTAAGCCATTTCAGCCGTGTTGTCCATAAATTATTGAGTTTAAGGATTAACCCGCCCGCGCAGCTTGAACCGTTGGACCTTGCCGGTGCTGGTTCGGGGCAGTTCATCCACGAAGAAAACCTGCCAGGGCCATTTGTATTTGGGCAGGCGTTCCTGGACGAACTGGAGAATCTTTTCGGCCTCGGCCTGGGTTTTGGACATACTCGGCTGGGGCACCACGTAAGCGAACGGCTTGGTCAGCCCTTCGACCAGCTGGCCGACCACGGCGCAGTCCGAGACCATCTTGTTCTGGAGCAGGACGTTCTCGATTTCGATGGGCGAAACCCAGATACCGCCGACCTTGAGCATATCGTCGCCGCGGCCCTGGTAGGAAAAATAACCGTTATCGAGCTGGTACATATCTCCGGTTTTGAACCAGCCGTCCGGCAGCATCTTTTCGGCGTTGTCGTCGGGCCGTTTCCAGTAACCGGGGGTGATACTTTGCCCTTTGATAATCAGGTATCCGGTTTTGCCCGAGCCGAGCTCGTTGCCGGAATCGTCGACTATCTTGGCTTCGTAGCCGGGCACGACCTTGCCGGAGGTGCCTGGTTTGACGTCGTTGGGGAAATTAGAGATGAATATGTGCAGCGCCTCGGTCGAGCCGATGCCGTCCAGCGCCTCGAGGCCGGTGGCTTCTTTCCATTTGCTGTAAATCTCCGGTGGCAGGGCTTCGCCGGCCGAAGTGCATATGCGCACCGAGCTCAGGCAGTCTTTGTCCAGCTTCTTGAGCATGGAATTGAACAGGGTCGGCACGCCGAAGAATGCGGTCGGTTTGTATTTAGCCAGAGCCGCCATAACGTTTTCCGGCGACGGTTTGCCGGGCATTAGCACGGCTGAAGCGCCGAACCTGAGCGGGAAAGAAAGGTTGTTGCCCAGGCCATAAGCGAAGAAGAGCTTGCTGGCCGAGAAAATTATGTCCTTTTCCGTTATCTTGAGCACCTCTTTGGCGAAGGTGTCGGCCGTGTAAAGTATATCGAGATGGCGGTGGGGCACGCCTTTGGGTTTGCCGGTGCTGCCGGAGCTGTAGAGCCAGAAAGCGATATCGTTGGAGGATGAAGGGCAGGCTTCGGCCGCGGGCGACGCCTTGGCCATCAGTTCATCAAGCCCTTTGTCAGCCAGCAGGATATGCTTAAGGTTTTTGCCCTGGATGCCGGCGGCTTCGCTGTCCGAAGTGGTTACGATGGCTTTAGATTCGCTGTCTTCGAGCATGAACTGGAAGTCTTCCTTTTTCAGGGTGGTATTGGTGGGGATGGGCACGACGCCGTATTTGATGCTGCCCAGGAATGCGTAATAAAATGCCGGCCGGTCCGGCAATATCAGGAGGATGCGGTCCTGCGGCTTGAGGCCCAGGTTCTTCAGAACGTTGGCGAAACGATTAACGTTTTCGTCAAGCTGTTTGAAGGTTACTTTTTGGTCTTCGCAGTAGATGGCCACCTTGTTGGCCCGCTTGGCTACGTTTTCCGTGAGCAATTCAGGGGCGACATTGAGTTTTGCGGGATAATTAATAGGTTTCATAATTTCGTCCTTTATTAGGAAGTGCTCCCCGGGTAAGATTCGAACTTACAACCTAGCGGTTAACAGCCGCTCGCTCCACCATTGAGCTACCGGGGAATCAGTTTTAAGTTGGAGTGTTTCTACCTTATATGTAATAACTTGTCAATAATTATTATTTTTTGTCTTTGGTGTTAGACGGCTTCTTGGATTCCTTAGGCGCGGGTTTATCAGTCTTGATTTCCGGTTTTGGCGCCGGAGCGGAGGCTTCATCCTTCTTCTTGGCTTCGGTGTAGGATGTGCTTTTATTGCAATAATCGGTGATATAAAACCCCGAACCCTTGAATATCAGGGCGCTGCCTGAACCAATCAGGCGTCTTAGCCCGGTTCGCTTGCACTTGGGGCACTGCTTTAGAACGGCGTCATTAATGCCTTGGAAATGCTCGAATTTATGGTTACACTTGGGGCATTCGTAATCGTATGTTGGCATAAAACTTAAATCTTAAGTAATTAACAATTCGGCGTTTCGGGTGCCTTAGGGTCAGCCGGTTTCTTTTTGCTGGCCGCGATTACCACCTTGGCTGGGCGGATGACTCGGTCATAAAGCATGAATCCTTTGACAATCTCTTCGATAATAATGCCGTCCGGTTTATCGGAAGACTCTTTGGCGTTGACTACCTCGTGGTAATTAGGGTTGAATTTCTCGTCCATGGTTTTTATCAGCTTGACCCCGTGTTTTTCCATTATCCGTAATATTTCCTGTTTGCTCAAGCCGACGCCGTCCAGTAGGCATTTAGCATCGTCGGATTTACACTCTATCTTAAGTGCCCGATCCAGGTTGTCAAATGCCGGGATAAGTGCTTTGAGTAAATCCTCATCCTTGTATTTTTCCCAGCATTCCCGGTCGCGCTTGATACGTTTCTGGTAATTCTCAAAGTCCGCCTGGATGCGCTGGGACAGCTTCAGGAATTCGTCGCGCTCATTGGCTGCATTGCGCAGGTCTTCTAATTCCTTCTGGAGTTTTTCCAGCGCCTGGGCCGGGTCTTCCGGTGACGTTTGGCAGGCCTTGCCATTTTCGGGTTGCTCTTGGATCTGCCCAGAGTTTGGCCGAGGGATTTTGGGCGGGATACCGGGCATCTGCGGAGCCGCTTCTTCGGACGGGATTACAGGTTGTTGTTCCTTGGGTTCTTCAGGTTTCTTTTTCATAGCTTAATCTTGTTTAAAGGACAGAATTTTCTACACCCAACACTCATTACTCCTCCGGCGGATGGTCCCAGAGGTTTATCTTACGCGCCCTGTTAATTTGGCCCGGGGTCTCGGTTTTAGACAGTTCTTTAAGTAGTTCTTCCTGGCGAGGTGTCAGGTTTTCTGTTCCGTCAATCATCACCCGAACCAGCTGGTGTCCCTTGCGTCCGCCATGCATATCCGGGAATCCCTGGTTTTTCAGCCGGAACACCTGTCCGCTCTTGGTTCCTTTGGGTATCTTCATCTTGGCTGTTCCGTTCAGTGTGGGCACCTCAATTTCCGCACCCAGAGCCGCTTGGGTATATGATATGGGCATCTCTATAATTGCGTCATTATGGGCACGCTCAAAAATATGGTCCGGCGCTACGAAAACATCACAGTAAAGGTCGCCCCGAACCGAGCCGTCCGGTGATGGTTCTCCCTGGCCGGATAGTCGCATCCGGGTATTGTCCTCGATGCCGGCCGGTATCTTGACCTTGATTTCGTGCGATTCCCGAACCCGGCCGCCACCTTGGCAGGAAGAGCAGGGCGTCTTGATTATTTTGCCCGCTCCTTGGCATTGGGGGCAAGCAGTTCTAATAGTGAAGAACCCGCCGCCCTGAATGACCTCGCCCCGGCCGCCGCAGGTTGGACAATTGATTGAATCCGAACCCTTTCGGGCGCCGGTGCCCCGGCATTCCTTGCAGAGTTCGTTGCGTTTGAGCGTAATAGTTTTCTCTGTGCCTGTAGCCGATTCCTTGAACGGTATAGTAATCTCTACCCGCAGGTTACTGCCTCGCTGTGTTCGGCGCCGGGAGCCCGATCTGCCTCCGAAAAACGAGGAGAACATCGAATCACCGGAGAATATATCGCTGAAGTTTTCAAAGATATCCTCATATCCCGAGAACCCGTGGGTGGTATAACCTTTAACGCCTTCATGGCCGAAACGGTCGTAATTGGCGCGTTTTTCCGGGTCGCTCAGGATTTCGTAGGCCTCGGCAATTTCTTTGAACTTTTTCTCCGCCTCGGCTTTGTTATCAGGATTGCGGTCCGGGTGGTATTTTAGGGCCATTTTGCGGAAAGCCTTCTTGATATCCTCGGTTGAGGAATTCTTGGGCACTCCTAAAAGCTCGTAATAATCTTTTTTAGATTCAGGCATAATTTAGCGTAACGTACCGAGCGAATAAGGCCGAGTTGCTATTCTGTACTCCTATTTTCATGTCGGTACAATCCTATATGATAACATCGCGGGCGGGCAAGTCAAGAGAAATTTAGAGCTAGGGAGTCCATCCAACGTTATGACAGTGAAACGTTGACGCCACGGCACCATAACGTAGCGGACTATTATTGACAGGATTTAATAGATTGCTACCATATTATAATAAATAAGGTAGTTAATATAAAACTTAAGGAGAACGACATGATAGCAATTGTAATGCTTTTGGGTGATGAAAAAGGCGCGCTTTTATGGGATCAGGTTATCAGCCAGAAGGATGAAATATCTGATACGCTTGGCGAAAAAGGCAGGCTTCTTTATATGACCAAACGTACCGGTTATAATGGTGTTTCGCTCTTAGTTCATATTAAAGAGCATGAAGCCGTGGCGGATCTGGTATCCAACTGTCTCAGCAAGATAGAAGGCGTCAATCGTTTGTGGGTAACACCTCTTTATCGGCCGAGGTTCTTCCCGTTGCCCAAGGATACGCATCGTTTCAAGCGATTTGTGGTAACCCTTAAAGTCACGCCGGCCCAATTAGGTAGTGTTCATAAACACCTGCTGAACCCTGACCTGCCCGATGGCCTTAAAAAGGTTTATTACGCATTTACCTTCCAGCTTTATGACAATGTTATACAGATGTCGTATTTGGCTGATCGGGATGAAACCATGAACGATTTTGTGACGCAGAAGATAAATACGTTAAAAGGCGTTCAGAAGAGCGCCATATATCCCATAGAAAAGACCAAGCCATTTATAACGTATGAAGAGTGGCAAGAATACGCCGGAGAAAAGGCGTATCACCCTAAGTGGAAAACAATGTTCACCCACATCAAGGGTTGGGATATGTGAAGAATATCCGAATTGCAAAATTAGGTCGTCCGCAATTTACTTAACCTCATCAGCCAAAATAGTCACCTTGTTGGAGCCGACATCTATCAGCCCGCCTGTTATTTCATAGGCTTGGTTTTCCGAAGCTTCAATTCGTATAGTAACCTTGCCTTTGCCGAGTATTCCCAGAAATGGCGCGTGGTTGGCCATTATACCAAGGTAGCCGGTATGGGCCGGGACAATGAGCGAATACGGCGCGCCTTTATATACTTTACGCTCGGGAGTTACGATTTCTAAATCGAAAGTTTTCATATTTCTACAGGATGTTACGCCTGCATTGTTTTAGATTTTTCTACCACTTCTTCTATGGTTCCGGCCATCAGGAACGCCTGTTCTGGTATGGTGTCGTGTTTGCCGGCGATAATCTCTTTGAATCCTTTAATGGTTTCTTTCAGTGGAACATAGCGGCCGGGCATGCCGGTAAACGCTTCGGCCACGTGAAACGGTTGTGACAGGAATTTCTGGATTCGCCGGGCTCTGGCGACTATTTGCTTATCTTCATCCGAGAGTTCTTCCATACCCAGGATGGCGATGATGTCTTGTAAATCGCGGTAGCGCTGGAGAATTCTTTGGACCTCGCGGGCGGTCGCGTAGTGTTCCTGCCCAATGATGTTGGGGTCAAGCAGTCGCGAGGTTGAGTCAAGCGGGTCCACGGCCGGGTAAATACCCAGCGAGGCTATTTCTCTTGATAGTACCGTGGTAGCGTCCAGGTGCGAAAAGGTGGTAGCCGGTGCCGGGTCAGTCAGGTCGTCGGCCGGAACGTAGATGGCCTGGACCGAAGTAATGGATCCTCTTTTGGTCGAGGTTATCCGTTCCTGAAGTTCAGCCATTTCGGAAGAAAGCGTGGGTTGGTAGCCTACGGCTGAAGGCATTCTGCCTAATAATGCCGAAACTTCAGAGCCGGCCTGGGTGAACCTGAATATGTTATCGATAAAAAGAAGCACGTCCTGACCTTCCTGGTCTCGGAAATATTCGGCCATAGTCAGAGCGGTCAAACCGACGCGCAAACGGGCTCCGGGCGGTTCATTCATCTGTCCGAAAACCATGACGGTTTTGGGGAGAACTCCGGAGCGTTGCATTTCCAGCCAGAGGTCGTTACCTTCGCGGGTACGTTCACCCACTCCGCCGAATACGGAAAAGCCGCCATGCTCGGTGGCGATATTACGAATGAGTTCTGTGATGAGCACGGTTTTCCCTACGCCGGCGCCGCCGAACAGACCGACCTTACCACCCTTGGCGTAAGGTGCCAGTAGGTCGATTACCTTGAGTCCGGTTTCAAATATCTGGGTGGCCGTGGATTGATCAATAAGTGTTGGCGCGTGGCGGTGGATGGGAAGATAATCCTTGGTTTTAATTTCGCCCAAATTATCAATAGGTTGACCCAGTAGATTTAGGACCCGGCCCAGAGTTGGACGTCCTACTGGCACGGTAATAACAGCTCCAGTATCAACCACGGTCATACCGCGGACTAAGCCATCTGTTGAAGAAAGGGCTATAGCCCGAACTGTGTTATTGCCTAAGTGTTGAGCAACCTCAAGAGTAAGGTTAGACCCTTTTGTATTATCTTTAATGTTTAGTGCATTGTAAATAGATGGCAGGTGTCCTTCGGGGAAGATTACATCTACTACCGGACCGATGACCTGTAAGATTTTACCGATTGCTTGTTCCATTTGAGGCATAGTTTATCCTTTCTTTAGTCTTTATCCTAAGTTTATCTCATTGCTTCAGCACCACCTACGATATCCAGCAACTCCTTGGTAATGCCGGCCTGGCGGGCTTTGTTGAACGAAAGCGTAAGGCTATCTATAACTTCGGAAGCATTCTCAGTGGCGTTGCGCATAGCCAGCATCCGTGCCGAATGTTCGCTGGTCACGGCTTCTAATAACATCTGATAGAATATTACGTTGATATAACGTGGTAATAATAGCCTGATAATCTGTTGGGATTCAGGTTCAAACAGGCAGTCGATTGACTGTTTGTCTGATTCCATTAAGCTGTTGACCTGTATAGGCAGGAACTGTTTGACCCGGACTTTGGAGATCATGGCGTTAACAAACTCGCTGTAAACAACCCATATTTCCCGGTGACGGATGGCATCGGGCCGGAGTTCTTTGAGTACGGGTTTTATAAGGTCCTGGGCGAACGCCAATGTTATGTCTATCGGCAGATTTAAGCAGGATGACTTTATCGGTACGCCCCGGTGGTGGAAGTAGTCGTAAATCTTGCGGCCGATAGTTATTATTTCCGGGTTGTTCTGCTGTGAGGTGAAATTAACCGCAGTTCGTATGATATTAGCGTTATAGGAGCCGCACAGCCCTTTGCCGGAGGTTATCACGATAATAGTCTTAAGGTTCGGGGTGGCGGACAGCTCGGACAGGGATATTGTTTTGGGCTCGTCGTGCGAAATCAAGTGAGCGTATTCGGATGGTATCTTACCGGCTGAGGCGGCCAGCAAACGACCCAATGCATGGGTTAGCCGTGCTGTATAAGGCCGAAGGGTCAAAAGTTTTCCCTGGGCCTTTTTCATCTTGGCGGCCGAAACCATTTCCATGGCCCGGGTTATCTTCTTAATGTTGTTAACGCTTCTTATTTTGCGTTTTATGGTTCGGGTATTAGCCATATTTATGATTTATAGCCTGGCAGTTTCTGCGTGGTTTTGTTTAAATTCTTCAAGCGCTTTCTTTATTTGTTCGGCAGTCTTGTCTTCGAGTTTCTGTGTCTTTTTTATTTCCTGACTGATACCCGGATGGCTTTCCTCCACGAATTTGAGGAACTTGGTTACAAACGGACGAACCGTTTCTATGGGCAGGGAATCAAGCAGGCCGGCGGTGCCGATATAGATGGATACCACCTGTGTTTCTAGCGGCAGGGGGACATATTGTGGTTGTTTAAGTATTTCGACTAAGCGTTCACCGCGGATGAGCTGTGCTTGAGTAGCTTTATCCAGATCTGAGGCAAACTGGGCAAAAGCAGCCAGGGCGCGGTATTGGGCCAGCTCCATCCTGAGCCGGCCGGCCACTTTTCTCATAGCATTGGCTTGAGCCGATCCGCCTACCCTGGAAACCGAAAGCCCGACGTTTATGGCCGGACGGACGCCGGCATAAAAAAGGTCTGATTCCAGGAAGATCTGGCCGTCCGTGATAGAAATAACGTTAGTCGAGATATAGCCCGATATATCGCCGGCCTGTGTTTCTACGATGGGTAACGCGGTTAATGATCCGGCGCCTAGCTCGTCGGACAGTTTTGCAGCTCGTTCTAGAAGTCTGGAGTGAAGATTGAATATATCACCGGGGTAGGCCTCGCGGCCGGGTGGGCGACGCAACAACAGTGATAGCTGTCGGTAGGCGACCGCGTGTTTGGACAGGTCATCATAAATGACCAATGCGTGTTGTTTGTTATCGCGAAAATACTCGCCCATGGCGCAGCCGGCATATGGAGCTATATAAAGGAGGGGTGCCGGGTCGCTGGCGTTGGCGCAAACAACGATGGAATATTTCATGGCGCCGTGTTTTTCCAACGTGTCTACGATAGACGCGACAGTTGATGTTTTTTGCCCGATAGCTACGTATATGCAGAGGACATCGCTTTCTTTCTGATTGATGATGGTATCGATGACCAAGGCTGTTTTACCGGTCTGGCGGTCGCCGATTATAAGTTCTCTTTGCCCGCGTCCGATGGGTATCATAGAGTCGATGGCTGTCCAGCCGGTCTGGAGCGGTTCTTTGACTGGCTGGCGCTGGACGACGTTGGGCGAGCCGCCTTCGATGGGCTTGAATTCGCTGGTGACGATGGGGCCTTTGCCGTCAAGCGGGGCGCCCAGGGCGTCGACCACCCGGCCAATAAGAGCTTTGCCGACCGGCACCTGTGCAATCCGTCCGGTGCTCCGGACGGAATCACCTTCTTTTATAAAGCTGCTATCGCCCAGAACCACGCAGCCGATGTTGTTTTCCTCAAGGTTGAGGGCCATGCCGTAGATGGCTGCTTCCTGTGATTTGGTTGTCTGGGTTGATGGTACGAACTCGACCAGCTCGCCGGACATGACCTTATCCAGTCCGTAAACGCGGGCGATGCCGTCGCCGACCTGTAGGACGGTGCCCACGGTTTCGGTCTGAAGCCTGGCTTCGTATTTTGAGATTTCGCCTTGGATGATATTAGTTATTTCTTCGGGCTTTATCTGCATATTTACATCCTTACTCTGGCGGTTTTAGCGTTAGCGAATTACTGCCAGGCATAGTCGACTGTAACTCACTACGCCTGCCTACTGTAGGCAGGTTCTAACAGCCGAACTATTAATTAAACATATGTTCTTTCATGTATCGCAAGCGTCCTTTGACCGAGCCGTCCAGGACGGTGTCGCCCAACTGGATGAGCATCCCGCCCAGGAGTGATTTATTCAGCTCGGATTTGAGGACGATTTTTTTTCGGGTTATGATGTTTAGCTTAGCCAGGAGCGTGTTTTCTTCAGAAGCGCTTAGCGGAAAGGCAGAGGTAACTTTGACCCGGATGATATTCTGCGCTTCGTCCGAAAGTAGCCCGTAAATTTCAGTAATATCGGGTAATAGGTCAAACCTTTTTTTTATAATGAGTGTTTTTAGGAATTCCATAGTGTTGGGTGACAACTTGTCTGTAAACATTCGCTCAAGAAGTGACTTTTTTTCCTGTTCGGAAATCAATGGATTCAGGATAATTCTAGGCAGGCTGGAGGTTAGGTAGACCTTAAGGGCGAGGAGCAGTTCCTCGCCGGTTTTACCGACGATATTTTTATTTTGCGCGATTCTAATCAGCGCGCTGGCGTAACGTTTGGCGATATTGGCGTTTATCATTAGTTATTTGCCCAGGGGCTTTTGTCCGAGTTCATCAAGGAAAGAAGCGACCAACCGGGTATTGGTTTTCTCGTCCAGCTCTTTATCAATCACCTTCTCGGCGGCCTGGATGGCCAGCGAGGCGATTTCGTTGCGAAGCTCCTTTATGGCCTTGGTTTTTTCCTGATCAATTTCGTCCTTAGCTTTGCGGATAATATTATCGGATTGGAGGTGGGCCTCGGAAATTATGCCCGTCTTGGCCGACAGGCCTTCCTTTATGGCGGCTTGGATTTTTTGATAGCTTTCTTTCTCTATCTGGTTGAGTTTAGCCTGGTATTCGTCAGTAAGCCTGGAGATTTCCTTTTTATCCAACTCAATCTTGTCAAAAGTACCCTCTATTTCCTTTTTACGGTTATCCAGGTGTTCCAGGATCCGGCTAAAAAGGAATTTCTTAAGGACCAGAAAAAGGATTATGAAGTTGATAACCAGCAAAATGATAACCTGAATCTGCCCGCCCATGGCATTAAAAAAATTACTTAAAGCCTGCATAATATTTTTCTTCCCGCTTGTTGATTCGGGGCTTAGAGTATTTAGCCGTGCATCCCTAAGCCCCGAGTCTTATTCTTTTTAGTGAGCGCCGCCCTTTGCTTTCTCGGCTTCGTAAGTTTCGGTCATTTTCTGGGCTTCCAATCCGTCCTTGCCGTACTTGGCGTTAATCATTTTATCCAGGCTGCCCTGCAGGAAGATACCGGTAACCAACAGGGTATAGATAACCAGGGTTTCAATCAGCGCCAGACCGACGATAAGCGATGTGAAAATTCTGCCGCCTGCTTCTGGTTGCCGGGCCATGGCTTCAACCGCGCCGCTGATAGCCCGTGATTGGCCGATTGCCCCGAACGCCGCCGCGATTGCCATGCCAATGCCAATGGTTAATGCCGTCATTGATATATCCACTATTTCTCACCTCCTTTTTTTGAACCTGTTAGGGGCTTTTCGATGTTTATCGAAAAAGACCGCTATAAGTTCTTAGACCCCGTATTAGCGGGGCATTTATTTTACACACAGTGTTCAATTTTATTCATGTGCTGTTAAAAGCATTATGTAAATTGATGAAAGCGCGGTGAACACGAATGCCTGAAGGAATGAAGTGAATACCGCGAAGAACATCATCATTAATTGGAGCGGAAGCGAAGAGAAACCCATATTAACCAAGGACAAAATAATCGAGTCTTCGCCGGATATATTGCCATACAGCCTTATGGAAAGCGACAGGGGTTTTATCAATTCGCCCAGGATGTGAAGTGGGAACATCATGGGCACCAGAACCCACATAATCAGCCCTTTAGGCGATCCGGCCAGGTGCTTAAAGTATCCCAGGAATCCGCTAGATTTGATGCCGTAAATCTGGACCATAAAAATGACGACCAGCGCCATGGAAATAGTGCAATTCCAGTTGGCAGTGGGCGACATCAAGCCGGGGATTAAACCCATAATATTAAGGCAGAATATAAAAATAAACGAGGTGCCCAGCAGGCCGAGATATTTCCGGCCGCCGTGGCCCATTAATGAATCAAACATGTTGCCCAGCTTGTCGACAATTACCTCTATCAACGCCTGCAAACGATTTGGCGTATTCTTTAGGTGGCGGGTGGCAATAAGCGAAAACAACACCAGTCCGAACATTATCAACCAGCTGATGACAATAACCTGAAAATAAATCAAGCCGGATTCTCCCTTGAGGAATTCGGGTAATAGCCCGCTGCCTGAAAGCTTACTATATAGGGGAGACAGAATCGATGGAGGATGATGCTGACCAGCCATAAACCCTCTTAATATTTCTATTTCTTCTTGCCTGTTGCCAGAACGCCGAATATTATTGCCATCGGGGCGGTAATCAAGCCGACCGTAAAAGGTATCAACCTGAAAAATGTTGCCTTATTTAGCAAGTATAAAATCAGGCCGATAATTACCAGTTTCAGGAGAATAAATCCGGCTATTATTACCGGCTTGCCCGACCGAAAAAGGTATTTAATAATCAGTTTCCAGGTAATAAAAGGATAAAAGCCGACCAGTAAACCCGCAATTAGGTTAATTACGTTTGTTGAGTTAAATATTGGCTTCACCTAAGCTACTACCCGCCTGATACAAATAATATTCTTGAGATTTTTACCACTAATTCCCAAATGGTCAAGCAAAACTCGCCTAATTATGGGTTATTTGCGCATGAAATATATGATTTTAGCGGCGTGTTCGGTAAGAGAGGTGTAATGGAAAGCGTCTTCCAGAGTTTGTCCGATGCAGAAAAGGCCGTGTCTTTTTACCAGAACGGATGGGCTCTTTTTAAGCATTTGCGGTAGTTTGTCGGCCAGCTCTTTTGATGCGGTCGGTTTGAGGCAATTTAAAACCGGTACGCGTGGCAGCAGCAGGGAGCCCTCCAAATCAATCGGTTTTATTTCACTGTTTCGGAAAGAAAACGCCGTAGCGATAGGCGGATGGGTATGAATCACGGCTTTGGCATTCGTGTTCAGGTATATCGACCGATGGACGATTGCTTCGGTTGAGGCGGCACTGTCTTTTATTGACGGTTTAAGTCCAATAGTAATTATGTCTTTGTTGGTTAGGAATCCTTTCATCGAGCCGCGCCGGGTTATGTAAATAATATCACCACGGCGTAAAGAGATATTCCCGCTGTGTGAGGTATTGATGCCCATAGCCGCGGCGGCCTGGCCTATTTTCTGGAACTCCTTGACGATTTTAGTTGACAGACTCATAAAATTAATATATCTATGACAGCCTACCAGTTAGACGCGGGGTGGAGCAGCCCGGTAGCTCGCAAGGCTCATAACCTTGAGGTCGTGGGTTCAAATCCCACCCCCGCTACCAACTTCGACAATCAATACTCTGGCAATTTGAGCATTAGTGAATTACTGCCAGGTATAGTTATTCGTAACTCACTACGCCTGCCCGCTGTAGGCAGGTGCTAACAGCAGAACCATTAATTTTTTAGAACATCGTTCCTATTGACAGGGATATTATAAAATCGGAGGATTCTTTGTTAAGTCCCGTACCGATATTGAATTCATTGAAGAATCGGCCATCTTCACTGTAACGGATGCCGCTTTGAATAGTCAGGGGATTTTTCTTAAGTGCGTCAATTTTTCTGAAGGCATTGATATTTCCCTGAATCTGGTTTATCCAGACCAGGGTGTCAGCGGCCCGCCAGCTCAGCCCGGCACCATAATAGAACACATCCTTAGGGTTAAACAATTTGGAAAAGATGTCGACCTTGCCGGTTATGACGTATCCCAGATATGAATGAAGGTAAAGATTTGGTTTTACCGGCCTGGTTAAGTAATACGAAAGTGCGATATCGGTGCTGTCTGAGTCTATCAAGTTGTCTTTTAGCGAAAGAGGCATCTTTAAAGAAAGGCCCAGCGCCCGGGTTATTTTGGACTTCTGGTTGGTAAACGGTATTTTGATGCCTAAAATCATATTGCTCAATCCGATGCCGCCGTTGCCGGATAGATATTGATCTGTGCCGTTAGAAATCGTTACGGTGTCTTTTTCATCTATGGCCGCCGCATTAATCCGGGCTCGGAGTTCGATGCGTTCGGCGAAGCCATAACGGCCTTCAATGAATGATTCTTCATAAACCCCGCGGTAATTCACGTTCCAGCCGTCGCGGCTGGAACGAAAATTAGCCGTGGAATATTCGCCGCCGCCCTTTAGGTAAAGATATGATGGCTTTATGGTATCGGCATTTTCCAGCGATGGAATCATTATCAACGAGTGAAAAAGATTATTATTTAAGGATTCAATCGGTGCCGTAAAAAACGAAGTCAGCTCGGTATCCAGGAGTTGTTTTCTTTTCAATGAGTTTTCTGCCGAGGCAACAGAGGATATAATTGCCAGGATTAAAACACAGGCAAAAATCGAAAATCTTTTCATCACAAACTCCTTAGCGGCCGTGCGCAAGAACGCAGGCTAATACTTTATTCGCGCCGGATTTTTTTCAGGACGCGGCTTATTTCCGATACCGTGGTGCCGGTGGTCAGTACGTCGTCAATAAGCAGGATATTTTTTCCCTTTATTTCGTCGGGCCGGGATACCGAAAAAGCATTTTTCAGGTTTTCCCGTCGTGCCAGACCATCCAGCCCGGCTTGATCTTGAGTTTCTCTTGTTTTTGTCAGGTTATCAACAGATAGTTTAATTTTCAAGATATTTGCGACTCCGTCGGCTAATAATTGTGATTGATTAAAGCCGCGTTCCTTTAATTTAGTTCGGTAAAGAGGTGTCGGCATGACTAAATCAATGTTTTCTTTTGATCCCGCAATAGTTTTTGTGATTAATTGGCTCAGTGGAACCGCTAACGGTTTATCTTTCTGGTATTTTAGTTTTAGGATAATATTGCGCATTACGCCTTCATAACGGGCCACCGCTAAAGCTTTGTCAAACCTGGGCTTGTTAATGGCGCAGTCTCGGCACAAGATATTGCCTCCGGTATAAGGACCTAAATCGATGCCGCATACGGGACAGGTATTAGACTGGTTTACGAAGGTTATCTCAGAGATGCATTCAGCGCAAAGATAAAAATGCTTGGTTGAACCCAGGTTTTTGCCGCATTCCAGGCAGTAGCGGGGATAAATTATATCCAGCAGGATATTAAACAGACTTGAAATGGGACCGGTCATATTAATATGCTTTATAACCAACCACCGCCCAGAATGTTTTTAAAAGTATGTTAAAATCAGACCAGAGCGACCAATTCTCGATGTAATAAATATCCAGCTTGACCATTTCTTCGAAAGAAAGTAAATTTCGCCCATTAACCTGCCATAGGCCTGTGATGCCGGGCTTTGTTTCCAGCCGCCGGAGATGCCACTCTTGGTAATTCTCAACTTCATAAGGCAGGGCCGGTCGAGGTCCGACCATGCTCATATCACCCCTGAATACATTGAAAAACTGTGGCAACTCGTCAACGCTGAAACGCCTCATGAACTTTCCGATATAGGGTATTATTCGGGGGTCGTCTTTTATTTTGTAGACAACCGGTTCGTTCTTTTCTTTATCGCTTTCAACCTCGCCTTTAATCCATTTCTCGGTGAAATCCTTATGGCCCAGCCGCGAGGCGCCTTCATGCATGGTTCGAAACTTAAGGAATGTAAAGCGACGGCCGTTCTGTCCGACCCGTTTTTGCAGGAAAAGAACCGGTCCGGGAGATATGATTTTGATGAGCAGGGCGATAATACCCATCGGCGCCCCCGCTAGAACAATCAGTAAAAATGAAATGATGATATCCACAATTCGTTTAATCCAGACATTCAATCCGATGATATTAGAGCGTTTTATTCCTATCAGCGGAATTCCGGCCAGGTTGTCTATCCGCATCCAATCGAGCATGACCTCATAAAGGTCCGGGACGATGCGCCACGATATTTTTGCATTAAGGCAAATTTCAACCAGCTGTTTAACCGTATCGCGGGGCGTGTCTTTGAGGGCAATCCAAACTTCGTTGATGGATTTTTCCCGGATGACTTTTCCCAGTTCGTCAAGCCTGCCGACTATGGGCAAAGCGTGGTCCGAAGCCGGGCTATCGTCCAGGAATCCGACAACTTCGTATCCGATGGGGCGTCTGGCCAATTCGTCAGCCAGGGTTATGCCCAGAGTGTTGCGGCCGACGATCAAAAGCCTGGACAAGCTTTGCGAACCTTTGAGTATTTGGTGGCGAATCCATCTAAAGAGCATGCGGGAAAATATTCCGCCGGCAACCGCGAGCATCGCGAAAAGCAGCACCAGCGCCCGGGAATAGGAGACTTCGCGGTAAAAGAACAAAACAGCCATGGCCAGCAGTATGCCGACTATAGACCCTTTTATAAGCGCCAGGAATTCTTCCGAACCTTTGAGCGTCGAATTGTAAAGTCCGCTGAAGCGATAGGCGATAAGCCAAATAACTATGGCGTAAGGTATCAGGTGCATGTGTTCGCTGAACGTGCCTTGTCTTTCAAACAGGCTTTTAGCGAGATTGAATCTGGTAAAAACGGCGATATGAAACGTCGCGGTTATCGAAAAGATATCCGCGATAAACAATAAGATTTTGTATGAACGTTCGCGCTGAGCAATCATGTTTTTCAGGAATTCCAGCCGGATATCCGGCGATAGTAACGGACAAATTAATTAGCTCTTATCGAGAATATGGCTTTTTAGACAGGCCGGTAACGCACTCAAGGTTCTTGGTTTTATTGTGTACCCGGGCCGGATTGCCGTAAGCTACGCTGTAGGCCGGGATGTCGCGGCTGACTACCGAGCCTGAACCGATTACCGCGCCCGTTCCAATCGTAACGAATGGCAATATAGTGCTGTTAACGCCTATCTGAGCGCCTTTTTTGATAATAGGTCCGCGCATGCATTTGCCGGATGATTCACAGCCCGGATGTATGTCGTTGGCTATGCTGACGCCCGGTGCGATAAAGACGTTATCTTCAATTACCGTGAACTGGGCGATGTAAACATTGGAATGTATTTTTACATTATCGCCTATTCGGCAGCCGTAATCTATGATTGAATTGCTCCAGATGGAAAGGTGGTCGCCGATAGTGTTTTCTTCGCGGATAATGACGTTATGGCCGGTAGCCAGGCTAGTGCCGATGTTTGAGCCGGAGTAGATGACGCTGCCTGAGCGGATATATGCGTTGTTGCCGATAGTTAAAGTATGGTCAGCGATCTTGCGGGGCGTTTTATAACCCACCAGGGCGCCTTTTTCCACGGTGCAACCCCGGCCCATTTTAACTTTGACCTGGTTATTCTTTTTCATATAGCGCAGGTATAAATTATTTGTAGGGCGCTGTCAATTAAAACTATCGGTCCAATAAAAAAGGGGCGGCATTTTCAGCCGCCCCTTTTAAGGGTTGGATTCGTATTTATTTCCGAGCTTGTTTCATTAAGTCTATTTCGGTCTTGTAGCCGGTGATAATGTTGGCCACTACCGACGGATCGGCCAGCGTGGAGATATCGCCCAGGTCGGTGGTTACGCCTTCGGCCACTTTCCTGAGAATACGCCTCATTATCTTGCCGCTACGGGTCTTGGGCAGGCCCGGTGCAAACTGGATGACATCCGGCTTGGCAATCGGCCCGATGACTTTATTGATATGCACGGATAGTTCTTTCTTGATATCTAAAGAACCTTCAATGCCGCCTTTGAGGGTGACATAGGCATAAATGCCCTGGCCCTTGATGTCGTGCGGATAGCCGACCACGGCTGCTTCAGCCACCTTGGGATGCGCCACCAGGGCGCTTTCCACTTCGGCCGTGCCGATACGGTGTCCGGAGACGTTGATGACGTCATCCACCCGGCCCATCAGCCAGTAGAAACCTTCCTCGTCCAAACGAGCGCCGTCGCCGGTGAAATAAACGCCAGGGAAACGGGTGAAGTAGGTGTCAAAGAAGCGTTTGGGATCCTTGTAGACGCCTCTCATCATGCCCGGCCAGTCCTGCTTGATGACCAGGTATCCGCCTTCGTTGGGCTTGACCTTCTTGCCCTCGGTATTGACCACTTCCGGGACCACGCCGAAGAACGGCATCGAAGCCGAACCAGGCTTGACCGGAATCGCGCCCGGCAGCGGAGTAATCAGGATGCCGCCGGTCTCGGTCTGCCACCAGGTATCCAGAATCGGGCAGCGGCCTTTGCCGACGTTGTTGTAATACCACATCCAGGCTTCGGGGTTAATCGGTTCGCCCACGCTGCCTAAAATCCTCAAAGAAGGCATGGCGTGCTTCTTGGCCCATTCGTCGCCGGCTCCGGCCAGCGCTCTGATGGCTGTCGGTGCGGTGTAGAAGGTGGTGACATTGTGCTTCTCGACCACTTCCCAGAACCGGTCCGGCTTGGGATAAGTCGGGATGCCTTCGAACATTACTTCGGTGACGCCGGCGGACAGCGGTCCGTAGACGATGTAGCTGTGCCCGGTTACCCAGCCGATATCGGCCGTGCACCAGAAGATGTCTTCCTTATGGCAATCGAATATGTACTTAAAGGTCAGATAGGTGTAAACCAGGTATCCGCCGGTGGTATGCACCACGCCTTTGGGCTTGCCGGTGCTGCCCGAGGTATACAGGAAGAACAGAGGGTCTTCCGCGTCCATTTCTTCCGGCTTGCAATAATCGGCGATATCCTTTTCGTTCATCAGGTCATGCCACCAGGCATCGCGGCCCGGTTTCATGTTGACGTTGCCGTGGTCCCGCTTGAAAACTATCACCTTCTTGACGGTCGGTGATTTTTCCAGGGCCTTGTCGGCGGTTTCCTTCATGGGGATGTGCTTGCCGCCGCGGAAGCCGATGTCCGAGGTGATCATCAGCGACGAGGCGCAGTCGTTCATCCGGTCAATCAGGGCTTCGGCGCTGAATCCGCCGAACACTACGCTGTGGATGGCGCCCAGCCTGGCGCAGGCCAGCATGGCCACCGGCAGTTCCGGTACCATCGGCAGATAGATGGTGATGCGGTCGCCCTTTTTCACGCCCTGCTTCTTGAGCACGTTGGCGAACTTGTTGACTTGCTTGTAAAGATATTCGTAGGTCAGTTTATGGCTCTCGCCGCCGTCCGTTTCCCAGATGATGGCGACCTTATTCTTGGTGTCGCTTTCCATGTGACGGTCCAGGCAGTTGTAAGAGACGTTCAGCTTGCCGCCGGTGAACCACTTTATGTCGGCCTTGGCAAAATTACTGTCGCGCACCTTGGTCCATTTCTTAAACCAGTGCAGCTCGGAAGCCTGTTTGCTCCAGAAACCATCCACGTCCTCGATGGATTCCTTGTACATCTTCTGGTATTCAGCCATGCTCTTGATGAAGGCCTTATCCGAAACCGACTTGGGCGGCTCGAACTTGCGCTTCTCGTCCATTACCGACGAAATAGTCGTTGCATCGATCAGTTCATCGGCTTCCTTCTTCTTGTCGCATTTTCCACAACTCATATCAATCCTCCTTCTATTAATTGAAAATTTGCTATAAACGAGCCAGTGAAGATATTATATCCATTAAATTGTTCAAGTAAATTAAGCTATTTTCTGGAATGGGTCTAGTCATTTCTTAATCACGTAACCCTTGAGCAGCCGGTCGTCCTTTTCCATGCCCAGGAACTTGTGTCCGGCCAGATCGCACCAGTTAGGCAGGTCGCTTTCAAAACCAGGATCATCGGCTATGACTTCCAGCGTCTGGCCCGGTTTCATCCCGTCTATCTCCTGTTTGGTCTTTACGATGGGCATCGGGCAGAACAGGCCAACGCAGTCTAATGTTTTGTCAGACTTCATATAAACAGATTTATTTTGGATTTGCTCGCCTCGGCCAGGTAGGTCGACGCGCCGGCAAACTTGTCCACCTCGGGCCGGAGGTGTTCCTTGCCCAGCCCGAGCACGCCGCAGCTGGTGGTGCAGGCGATGTATTTGACCTTCAACTCCCGGGCCGCGGCCATCAGCTCTTCCAGCGAAGCCATCCGCGATTTCTTCATCAGCCGCCGCATCATCCAAGGGCCCAGCCCGAATATGTTCAGCCTGCTTATCGGCAGCGCCGCCGTGCTCATCAGGTTGAACATCTTCTGCATTATTCCCTGCGACGGGGTGACGGCGTACTTATTCCGCTTGAGGACGTTCAGCCCCCAGAAGGTAAAAAATATAACCGCCTCCATGCCGCTGGCCGCGGCCGTGGTGGCCAGCGTAAACGCGGCGATGGCCTTGTCCAGCTCGCCCGAAAACAGGATGATGGTCATCCTTTCCCGATTATCAGCATCGCTCATAAAATCCTGCTCATTCGCGTGCATTCGTGTTAAACGGTTCCCGGCTACGTCTCACAGCTTTCGTGGTCATGGTCGAAATCGGTGCCCGGCCCGGCCGCCTTGCGCTGACCGGTCTTCTTGAAATATGCGTAGAGCGGCGACATATCCCGCAGTTTCTGGACTATCGGCGGGAATTCACTCAGGATATAATCGATGTCCGTGGTCGAATTATATTTGGACAGGGTCATCAGCACCGAGCCCTGGGCCACAGCCGGGTCCAGCTTCAGCGCCGCCAGCACGTGCGACATCTTCAGCGCCTTGGACGAACAGGACGAGCCGCTGGAAACATAAATGCCCTGGCCGTCCAGGAATAACAGCATCGACTCGCCCTCGATGAACTCGATGGAAAAATTGACGTTATTGGGCATGCGCTTTTCCGGATGTCCGTTGAGATAGGCGTACTCTATCTTACCGGGCAGTTCGGTCATCAGCCGGTTACGCAGAACCAGCACCCTGGCCAGGTTGTCGGCCATCTCGGCCCTGGCGATGGCGCAGGCCTTGCCCAGCCCGACTATGGCCGGGATGTTCTCGGTGCCGGCCCGGCGCCCGTTCTCCTGGATGCCGCCGTCTATCTGGGGCGTCACCCGCACGCCTTTCTTAATGTAAAGCGCCGCCGCGCCGCGCGCCCCGTGAAACTGCGACCCGGCCAGCGACAGCATATCCACGCCAAGTTTGCTCACGTCCACCGGTATCGTCCCGGCCGAACAGACCGCGTCGGTATGGAAAAGCACCCCCTTGCTCCGGGTGATTTTTGATATCTCCTCTATCGGCTGGATGGTGCCGATTTCCGGGTTGGCCTGCTGGACCGAGACCAGCACTGTATCCTTGCGGATAGCATTGCCGACATCGTCCGGCGACACCAGCCCGTATTTGTCCGCCGCTACCGCCGTCACCTCGAAACCGGACTGCTCCAGCCGTTTGGCCGCGTTAAGAACCGAAAAATGTTCTACATTGGATATGACGATGTGTTTGCCCTTGTCGGCATTAGCCTGGGCCGCGCCCTTGACGGCCAGGTTGTTCGATTCCGAACCGCACGAGGTGAAATAAATCTCCTCGTCCTTGGCGTTGATAAGTTCGGCCGTCAGGTGCCGGGCGGCGTCCAGCGCCTCGCGCGTCTTCGAGCCCAACGAATGCATGCTCTGGGCGTTGCCGTAAATCTCCTTCAGGAACGGCAGCATCTCGTTATAGACCCGCTCGTCCATCCGGGTGCCCGAATGGTTGTCCAGATAAACCTGTTTCATAAGTTCACCTTTAGTTTGAGTCCATATTTAATTACAAGATGATTTTAGCGGGAAATTCCCTAAAAGTCAAGATTATTAGTGGCAGTTCGACCAAAGGGAGTTACTGCCACTTATCCCGATGAGCGAAGCATCATCGGGGCTAGTGCCGGTTTTTGACCAAAGGGAGTTACTGCCACTTATCCCGATGAGCGAAGCATCATCGGGGCTAGTGCCGGTTTTTGACCAAAGGGAGTTACTGCCACTTATCCCGATGAGCGAAGCATCATCGGGGCTAGTGCCGGTTCGACCAAAGGGAGTTACTGCCACTTATCCAGTCCGCAGGACTGGGCTAATGCCGGTTCGCCCCCCGCCTAGGCGGGACAGCAGAGCATCCTGCAAGGATAAACTCCGCGAGCTGGAGGTACTTTTTCCTTGACCCCGTATCAGCACAGAATACAATACAGTGATTATAATTAAGGAAGGAGCGGATTTATGATAAAAGAGTTTAAAGAGTTTGCCATGCGGGGCAACGTTTTGGATATGGCCATCGGCATCATCATCGGGGCCGCCTTCGGAAAAATCATTACCTCCATCGTCAGCGATGTGCTCATGCCGCCCATCGGCCTGCTTCTGGGCAAAGTTGATTTCTCCAACCTTTTTGCCGTCCTTTCAGGCGATGCCGCCGGCAAGACCGTCAATACTTTGGCTGAAGCCAAAGCCGCCGGGCTGGTAACCATCAATTACGGATTGTTCATCAACACCGTCATAGATTTCGTGATAGTCGCCTTTGTGATATTCATGCTCATCCGGCAGGTCAACCGGCTCAAAAAGGCCGACGTCAAGGCTCCGGCCGCGCCCAGCACCAAAGAATGCGCCTATTGTTATTCGGCCATTCCGCTCAAGGCTGTGCGCTGTCCGAACTGCACCTCCGAGCTTAAGGCATAGCCCGGAATGTAATCAAGAATTTCTTGCATAAATTTAGGGGTTTGTTATACTCCCAGCAGTTTTATTTGTTGTAGATCTGTGAAAATTAAGAATAAATACGGCCCTGAAGTATCATTTCTTAAAATGCTGCTGCAACACATAAAGATCTCGGGGTGACGCAAAGTTACCCTGCTCAAGCTTCAGGGCCTTGTTCTCTTAAATCCCGTCCCGATGTAAAATCGGGACGGGATATTTTATCATTTTCTTTTATCAAACATTATTTCCAGCTGTTTAATTTCGGTGTGTTTAGGTGAATGCCACGTCCAGTATCATCATCACCAGGAATCCGGCCATGGTACCGAGCGTGGCGATGTCGGGGTGGTCGTCCTGCTGTGATTCGGGGATGAGTTCTTCCACGACCACGAACATCATGGCGCCGGCCGCGAAGCCGAAGGCGTAGGGCAGGAGGGAGTTGACCATCGTTACGGCCACCACGCCGATGACGCCGCCCAGCGGTTCGGTCAGCGCCGAGAGCTGTCCGTACCAGAAGCTTCGCCCGCGCGTCATGCCCTGGCGGTGGAGCGGAAAAGAAATGGCCATGCCTTCGGGTATGTTCTGGATGCCCAGGCCGAGCGTCAATATTAATGCCAAAGGCAGGGCCGCGGCCGGCGCGCCGGAGGCCATACCGCCGAAGACCACGCCGATGGCCAGGCCTTCGGGAAAATTATGCAGGGTTATGGCCAGCATCAGCAGGACGCTCTGGCGCCAATGCGTCTTGATGCCTTCGGCTTTGACTTCGGGCAGTCCGATATGCAGGTGAGGCAGTATCCGGTCAATCGATGATATGGCCAGGACGCCGACGGTGAACCCGATGGCCGCCGGCAGCCAGGCCGGCAAAGGCCCGGACCGGGACATCTGTATGGCCGGGTCGAGCAGGGACCAGATGCTGGCTGCTATCATCACTCCGGCCGCGAATCCGAGCATGCCGTTCATGAATTGGCGGTTGACGCTTTTGGTTATGAATACCAGCGACGCGCCCAGGGCCGTCATTCCCCAGGTGAATGCCGTGGCAATAAGCACTTGGGACATCGGACTGAGCGAGGTGAATGTTTCCAGCATGCTTTATGAATATCAACCGGCCAGGAATTCGTCCATCAATTCGGTGATTTTTATTTTGTCGTGCGGCTGTTTGGCCAGGGCCGGGCCTTTCAATGCCGGCACGCGCTGGTGATAGGGCGTTTTGTCCTTGCGGTAAACCAGCCCGATGGGAATTTTATCGCCCCATTGGAGCGATTTGTCAAAGGCCTTGAGCCGGTCGGCCGGGTCGTAACCGGGCTCCTGGTTGACCTTATAAACCCGTTCGCGGTACCATTTGTAGGTATTGGTCTTGTTAAATGTAACACAGGGCTGGAGTATGTCCACCAGGGCGAAACCCGGATAGGCCGCGGCTTCTTTTATCAGCCCGGACAGGTGCTCGATGTCGCCGGCGAATCCGCGGGCCACGAAGCCGCAGTCCAACGCGATGGCCACGGCCAGCGGGTTGAACGGCGACAGCAGCACGCCGTAGTTCTGCACCTTGGTGACCATGCCGGCGTCCGATGTCGGCGATGCCTGGCCTTTGGTCAGCCCGTATATCTGGTTGTCGTGCACCAGCAGGGTGATGTCGACGTTGCGGCGGATGGCGTGGATGAAGTGGTTGCCGCCCTCGCCGTAGTTGTCGCCGTCGCCGCCCACGGCGATGACGGTCAGGTCTTTGTTGGCTATCTTGCATCCCTGGGCGACCGGCAACAGCCGGCCGTGCAGGCCGTCGAAACAGTTGCAGTTAAGGTAGTGGGGCAGTTTGGACGCCTGGCCGATGCCGGAAACCAACAGCACTTCGTGCGGCGCTTTGGACATGTCAACCAGCGCCTTCTTGACGGCGTTCAGGATGCCGAAATCGCCGCATCCCGGACACCAGGCTGGCTTGCTATTATTATCGAAAGCGTTCATAATTATTTCACCACAAAGGACACTAAGGACACAAAGTATTAGATTAGTTTGGCCTTAACCTGCTCAAGCAATTCTTCCACCATAAACGGCAGGCCGTCGTACTTGTTTACATTATATATGTTGGACATGCCGGTCTCGTTGCGTATCAGCCGGGCCAGCTGGCCGGTGGCGTTGTTTTCTATGACTATCAGTTTCTCAACCCCTTTGGTCAGCCGGATGAATTCGTCCTTGGGGAACGGCCAGACCTGTTTGAAGTGCATCAAGCCGGTCCGGTATTTATCATTGAGCAGTTGGGCGGCCTCTTTGCATACGCCGTAGTTCGAGCCCCAGCAGACCAGCAGGTTCTTGGTTTTGTCGTTCACCTCCACCGATGGCGCGATGACCTCTTTGTTCAGCCGGTCGTATTTACGCAGGCGCTTGTCGACCATATCGGTCCGGACGTCGAGGTCCTCGGTCAGGTGGCCGTCCTCGGTGTGCTCGTCGCTGTCAACCACCACCGGGTGCCGGGACTGGCCGGGCAGGGCCCGGGGCGAGATGCCCGACGGTGTTATCTGGTAACGCTTGTATTCGCTCAGCTTGGCCAGCTCTTCGTCGGTCATTATATATTTTGTAGTATCAACCTCATCGATGTTGAATGGCTCGAAATCCTGGTAGGCATCGGCCAGGTATTGGTCGGTCAGCACGAATACCGGTATCTGGTATTTGTCAGCTATCTGGAATGCCCGGGCCGTCAGGTAGAAACATTCCCGGGCATTGCCCGGAGTGAATATGGCCCGGGGAAATTCGCCGTGTCCGGCGTAGAGCGCGTATTCCAGGTCGGACTGCTCGGTCCGGGTTGGCAGGCCGGTAGCCGGGGCCGGCCGCTGTGCCAGCCCGATAACGATGGGCGTTTCGGTCATGGCCGCCAGGCTCAGGCCTTCGATCATCAGGGCGAACCCGCCGCCGGAGGTGGCCGTCATGGCCCGGGCTCCGGTGTATGACGCGCCCAGCGCCATGTTGATGGCCGCTATCTCGTCCTCGGCCTGCTCGACCACCACGCCCATCCGCTCGGAAGCCTCGACCATATAATTGAGGATGCCGGTGGACGGGGTCATCGGGTAGCCGGAGTAGAACTTGCATCCGGCCGCCAAAGCGCCCAGGGCGATAGCCTCGTTGCCGGTAGGTAAGATGCTTTTGCCGGCACCCGCTTTCCTTGCCAGTGGATAAGGGCATTGCGAGTGTAATTTACGGACGAAGTCGAACCCGGCCCGGGCGGCCTTGAGGTTCTTGTCCACCGTTTCGGCGTGCTTGCCGGCGCCGAAGAATCCGGACAGGGTCTTGGCCAGGATATCGAAATCACAGCCGACCAGGCCGATGACGGCGCCCATAGCCACCGAGTTGGCGAACAGCTTCTCGCCGCCGGCCTCCGCGGCCATATTCTCCATGGGCAGGGCGATGGTGTTCGGCCCGGTTGCGGGTTCCTTCATAGCGTCGCTGTTGCAGATGACGAAACCGCCGGGCGCGATGTCATTGCGGTAAAGCCGGAAGGTCTGGTCATCCATGGCGATGAGGAAGGTAATGGTTTTAGTGGCCGCTCCGATTGGTTGGTCCGAGAATCTTAAATAGAAAGACGAATGTCCGCCCCGGATACGCGATTCGTAATCCTGGACGGTAAAAATATGATAGCCGGCAGAGCAGAAGGTTTTGGCCAGGATATACCCGACACTCTGAAGCCCCTGCCCTGCCTCGCCCCCGATTTTGAGGGAATAGTCTGCCATGAAAGTTACTTCTTCTTGCCCTTCTTGGCTTTTGGCTTGGGTTTATTGCATCCACAACCGCATCCACTCATCGTAATCACCCGCCTTTCTCTTAGTGCCAGTTAGAGCAAAGCGAGTTACTGGCACTTTCAGCCAAAGGCTGATCAGCCTCCGGCTGAAGATCCAGTTATAAGCTGAGCTTAACTGGATACATACCTCGCTTTAAGTTACGAACTCTCGGATATTTCTATCAGCGCTTATCCTTACAGAAGGCTTTGCTCTCTGCGAAAATCCGCGTACTATTTAACGTTAAATCTCCTCCAGCAGGCTGATGAATGTATCGTGATGGTCTTCCTCGTCGCTCAGGATATTCCGAAAGAGCTGCTTGGTGACCTCGTCATCGTCCTTGGACGCCTGCTTGATAATCTGGTTATAGAGGGTGATGGCGCCTTCCTCGTCCTTTACGTCGCGGGCAATCATTTCTTTGAGTGTCTTGCCGACTAGGATAGGTTCCGGCTTGGTGGTGGGCATACCGCCCAGATAGAACAGCCGCTCGGCGATGGATTCGGCGTGCTTCATTTCCTCCACCGCGATGTCCTTAAGCGAATCCTTCACGGCGAAATGCTTTACGCCGCTCCAGAGCACGTGCTGCCACATATACTGTATCGATACCTGCATTTCCCGGGCAATCGCTTTGTTCAGCAGATCCAACATCTGCTGAGATGTCTTTCTGGCCATAAACGCTCACTTTCTCTTGGTAAGCTGATTTAACGGATTAAGCCGAATAATATAATCAGCTATATCAGCTGAATCCGCTTACAGCAAATTCTCTTGGTCGCACATTTTCACCACAAAGAGCTCTCTGTGTACTCTTTGGCTAATTATCGGCTTAACCCCATTTCCCCTTGCTGATATGGGTTTGGATTTCGGCCTTGATTTTCTGCTTGGCAAATGCGGCATCGGTCTTGAGCTGGTTGAAAATCAGGACACAGGCCGGGTCGAGGTTATCAGCGATGCCCTTATCGGCCAGCTTGATGACCTTGCTCATCATTGCTTCCAGTTTCATATGCAGGTCATTGGTCAGGCGCGACTTGTCTATAAGCTGGGCCTTATCATCCGGGATGAGGTTGAACTTATCCTTGGTGGCGCCGCATTTGGGGCACTTGTCGGGCGGATTCTCGCCGTCCCAGACATAGCCGCAGGTCCCGCAAAACCACTTCTTCATATTTGGGTACCTCCATTGTAAGCTGATTTAGCGGATATAGCAGATAAAACAATCAGTTAAATCTGTTCAATCCGCTTACAGCAATTTCTTCGTATTAATCTTTTACTATAAAAATAAATTATCCGAGTTTATCTGTGTAATCTGTGGCTCTACATTTTCTGGAACTGGTCCTTAGCCGAGCCGCACACCGGGCAGACCCAGTCATTGGGCAATGCTTCGAACGGCGTACCCGGCCCGATGTTGTGGTCCGGGTCGCCCTGCTCGGGGTCATAAACATAGCCGCAAGTAACACATTGCCATTTCGTCATAAGATATTGAATATATACTATAATTTTATAATAGTGTCAAGTAAACTATTTTCCGGACAGCCGTTTTGTTATCTCGGCCACGTGTTTACCCTGGAATCGCAACGGGGTTCAGGCCGGCAACAATGAATATCAGGCGCTTTTTGTGCCCAGTATTCGATTGAGTTCTATCTCAGTTGACTTTGCCTGATTCGGCTTGCTGCACTTTTTATATATCTCGATTAATACACGCAGGAGTATCAGGTATTGCGGATGCTTCTCGCCTAATTTGTTTTTCTCAATAATATTTAACGCTTGTTTGCAGGTTGCTTCAGCTTCGTCATATTTATGCATTTCCAAGTAAATATCAACTATATATTTCATAATCGGCCCAAGCGCTATATCGTTATCGCCTAGAACATCCTTTCTTATCTTTAAAGCATCTTGGTAATATGAAATGGCCTGGGCATAATCTTTTTTGGAATAATAGAGTCCACCCAGATAACTTCGTTGATTGGATGCCTGGACGCTTTTTGGTTTAAAATGCTTTTCCGTAAGCGATAGCGCTTCCTTATAGAGTGCTTCGGCTTTAATAAACTCGCCTATGCCGGCTTCGTAGATAATGGCAATTTCATTTAGAATCTCAACCAGCATGTAGGAATCTTTTCCGTAGGTAGTTCTCATTATTTGAAGTGCCCGATTAAAGAGGTTTTCGGCTGTGGCCAGGTCGCCCTTACGTAAATATAAAGAAGCCATTGAATTTAAATGGGGCACCAGCTTCTGGTGATTTTTACCGAGGGTTTTCTCAGCGTTGTCCAGCGACAGATGCATTTTTTCCAACTCGTCATTGTACTGTTTTGACTTTTCGGGCTCGGATTGTTTGGGTGTGGCCGTTGGTTTTACTTTTGCCGGCTCACTTTTCGGCGGAATTATTTCAGCAGGTGAAATGGCGCTTATCTGTACCAGTTTTTCCGAGTTGATAAGGCAGGTAACCCGGTCTGTTTTGATGTTCTCAAGGGCTCCAAGAAATTCTTCGGCGGTTTGGTATCTTTTATCGGGGTTGGAATCCAATGCCCGGCAGACTACCTGCCAAAGGTCATCGGCAATCGGTAAATCTTTCGGCGGTTTTAGATTGTTTGCCGTCAAGGGCGGCCGGGTTTGGGTTAATAATGTATATAATACCGCCCCCATAGAATAAATATCATGCCTGTAATCACGCTTGATATCGTTCCCGGAAAATATTTCCGGCGCCATATAAAGAGACGCCCCTAAAGGAGAGGATACTGTATTCAAACGAACGGTTCCGGCTAAGCCATAATCGCCTAATTTAACGTTATTATCCTTGATAAAGATATTGTCCGGCTTGATGTCAAAATGAACAATCTTATTGCGGTGAAGTTCCGCCAGCCCGTGTGAAATATCTTTGATTTTACTGATTGTCCAGTACGGGTGCGGCGGAACCCTTTTAGTGATTTCCGTCAGGCTCTCGCCCCAGTCCTCCATAATATAATATATTCCCAGTTCATGGTCTTCTTTGATGCTTAATACTTTCATTAGGTTAGGATGTTGGATTTGCGGCAATCTTTTGGCGGCTTCCAGTTCGGCCTTTTTGTCTTCTATGGTATCCCAGGCAAAGACCTTGATTACGTGCGTCTGGTATGTCTCCTGATGAACCGCCCTCAGGCACGCCGCCGCCGGGGTATAATAAATGTATTGCGGATCCGAATACCCCTTAAGCCGTTTCAATATTTCAGTAGGTGAATGCATAAAAAATAACAATAATACCGCTAATATGTTCTTTCAACATATCGTCGGGTCTGATTTTCCTGGCGCAGCCAGCAAAGTAGGTTTCTTCAGACAGGCTACCCGGAAGCGCCTTGTAAAACAGTTCATTTAATTCCATATGTTACATTCTACAACTAACCTTCATTTCGGACGTGATAGTAGCCACATACTTGCCCTGGAATTTGGCGATGGCCAGTTCGTTGTCGCTGGGCATCCGGGAGCCGTCCGGCCCGGCGATGGTCGAGGCGCCGTAAGGCGACCCGCCGGAGATTTCGGCCAAGGTCATCTGGCGCTTTTCGGAATAAGGCACGCCCACGATAACCATTCCGTGATGAAGCAGGGTCGTATGGAAATTGAGTATGGTCGATTCCTGCCCGCCGTGCTGGGTAGCCGACGAGACAAAGACACTGCCGATCTTGCCGATGAGCGCGCCCTTGGCCCAAAGTCCGCCGGTGGAATCCAGGAAGGCCCGCATCTGGGCGGACATCATGCCGAACCGGGTGGGTGTGCCGAAGATTATCGCATCGGCCTCGGCCAGGTTATCTACCGCTGCTACCGGGATATGGGCGAATTGTTTCTTGGCCTCCAGCGCACCCATATTAGCCAGGATATCGTCAGGCAGTGTTTCCGGGACCTGGTAGAGATTGACCTCGGCGCCGGCTACTTCACGGGCGCCGGCGGCCACCGCTTCGGCCATCCGGTAAATGTGGCCGTAGAAACTGTTAAAAATAATATTTATTTTCAGGCAGCACCTCTCTTTATTATAAAGCCGCCGAATTCAGTGAACGCCGTCGTGGCCGGGATTATTTTATCGGCCGGCATATTTTTCCGGGTTCTTCCTGAACTTCGGCGGACAATCATTACAGCAAAAATAATAAACCTCTCCTTTATATTCCAGCGCCGGCGTATCTCTGGTTACATGCACGGCGTCTTTGGTGACCGGACAAATGGCATCCAGGCCGACCTCGGAGTCTGTGATCCGGTGCGGTTTGACTTTATCGGTCGCTTCTTTGGTTTTTAATTTCATATTCCCCTCCTTCTTTTGTCGTTCAACACATTGAGTAACCGCACCCCTTGATTCTTTGTTTATAACAGACCGAGCCGGCTTCCGGCGTTATTTTAGTTTGTACCCGTTTTTCAGTTTGATTTCCCTTTCCGCCTCGAGCCAGTCGGTCATATCATTACCGTTTTTCTGTCCTTTTTTCTGGTAGAGTTCATAGGCGCGCTGCCTGATTTGTTCAGCCAGCTCCTGATGACTCAACGTCCGCATCGAGTTGTTTCGGTTGGTTTCCTGGTTTATCCTTGCCATAAAGGTCTCCTTTCAGCGCCGCCGGATCCCAGCCCGCCAGAATCATTCTGGCGGGAGGGCTGTCCGAGTCGGGCAGATTATTCCCCGGTTATTAAACAGTTTATTTTAAGCATATTATTTTATTTTAATGGACACCAAAGCCCTATCTGAATGGCGCAGAGTAAAATTATCAGCCCCGCCCTGAGCCAGGATTACATTATAAGTATTGCCAACCACCAGCACCTGGTCCTGCGGGTCGCCGGAATCAAGCGGCATCTTGAAGTTGATTTCGGTAACGCCGTTGGCTTCGGTTCCGCTTTTGGCTGTGACATTATCAATGGCATCGGCTTCATGGGTCATCATCCCGCTGCCGCAGTCATCACGAATAAAAACATTGCCGTTGCTGACATAGCCGATGATGATATTAGCGTCTTTCATGCCCACGCTCGGCTTAAAACCGACCGCGACCCAGCCGGCGGTTGAGGCGCTGAGTTTAACGGACAAGTCACTTTCGATCACGCTCCATTGCATGGTTACGCCGGCCGCCGTGACCTGGTTTTCGGCAGGTGCCGCGGGAATAGGGTTGCTGGCCTCGCCATTACGGTTGCACGCGCCAATCATTCCTATCCCGGTGCATAATAACACCCATAATATTCTTTTCATATTAGTTTATCCTTATAATGATTCTTCCAAGGCCGCCCACGGGTCGGCCAAACGTCACACCGAAACCGTTACCGCGGGATTCCGGTTAATTCGGTTGCTTAAACTGATACAGGGTATCGAAGCAATTATCCGGTTGAATCTCAGATTCGGGCAGATCGATCTCTATTACCAGTTTATGCCGTTCCTTATCCACATAGGCGACAGTATCCTCGCTCAATTGCACTTTGTTTTCTCCCATAGCATATTCCTTTCGTTAAAATTTATTGCTTTGTTGTTTATGTTTATTTATTTCGACCTCGGCCTGGTTTCTGATTTTATAAGCACTGTCGCGGATAATTCCATAAAGCACCAGGCATCCCGGGCATTCATCGTTGCTACAGGCCGTTTCGCCCTCATCAGCTAAGATGATAAGTTGCCCGTAGATGTCTAGCGCTTTTTGTAAATACTGGTGACATTTAATCATAGTCATGCCATAATATAAAGCAAATAGCGTGCCGAAGGATTAAATAAGGCGGTAAATATTACCGGTCGTTCCAGCAATGCAGTAAAACACTGTATTACACGACAGGTGCAATAAATATGGTGGAATATTAGAGTGTCTCACATATATGGGTAAATGAGACAGTGCATACGCCATAAGATATTAATTTTTTATATAACATCAAGTATATAATAGGGATATAATGTCTCATTTGTCTAAATGAGACAGTCAAGGCAAATAATCATTAACACATATTTACATAACCTTATATAGTGCATAATAATATAAATACCCTTTCTTATGAGTGTCTCATTTATATCCGCTATGATAAGACCCCAGGGAAAATATTATTTAACTACAGTACCTTCTTTATCGCTTACATATTAAGTGATTGCAAAGGTGCCCGGTAATATTACCGTATTAAAAATAATTCTGGCACGGTAATTGGTATATTAATCTAAAGGAGGACGAAAATGCTTGCTAATAGTACGGAACATCGGAATTATGAACGTTATCGCGTTAAGGACGGCGTGGTTAAATATAAGAAATACCATTTCCTCGGCCTCTTCGACAAGCTCTCCGCAAGACATCTCATCCTGGATATTTCACCCCAGGGGGTGCAGTTTGTCACCAGGGAGGAATTTAAGGAGGGGGCAAAGCTGGCGCTGGATATATCTGTTCCCTCATTGGATCAAGAGATAATTCATGCCCGGGGCCTGGTAATCTGGGTCAGGAAAGCGCCCGGACTGATGGCTTACGGCGTGGGCGTCAAATTCGTTTCGATGAAACAATCAGACCAGGATAAACTGAAATTGCTGCTCGAGAATAACGCCGCCAATAAAGTTAAGATTTCAGACAGTGCCTTCCTGAAGAAGATAAACAAGCTGTGATGTAAGGAATCGCGGCAGTTCCGGTTTTGATGGTTTTAATGATTAAATCGAATCATTAGATGGAAATTAATATGAACGGTTACGGCTTGATCGGCCAATGGTTTCAGGGAAATCTGGATATCGTCTTCTTTGTCTATGGGCTGGCCTTTATGTTGATGGGTATTGTCATCCTGGTCCAGCCCAGGAAGGCCAGCGGATTCAAGCTGACCGGTATCCTGTGGCTGCTGGGGCTGTTCGGAATAACCCACGGCCTGAATGAATTCCTGGATATGTGGGCTATTGTTAAGGGGCGGCATCCGGCCTTGGACCTGGTTCGCCTGGGCGTTCTTATCCCGTCTTTCTATTTCCTGTTCGAGTTCGGCCGGCAGCTTTTCCGCCTAAGCGGGTTAGGTTCTGACGGCTGGCGAAAAAGGATTGCTTTACTTCTTGAATGGTGGTTGATGCCGGTTATCGGACTTTTCATCATTATAGCCGCTCTTATGTCCCATGACTTTTGGGAGACCGGCAGCATCTGGACCAGGTATATCTTGGGCTTTTCCGGGAATCTTCTTACGGCCCTGGGGCTGGTCTACTATTACGAATACGAAAAATACAAATTAGAGTCCGTTAAGGTAAAAAGCTTTCTCCTCTGGGCCGGCATCGCATTTTTTATTTACGGCGTTTTGGGCGGGCTGGTCGTCCCGGCCGGTCATTTCTTCCCGGCCGACTGGATTAACGTGGAATCGTTCCTATCGGCCACCGGAATTCCGGTCCAGGTTTTCCGGGCCGCCTGCGCCATTATCATCGCCGTTTCAATTGGGCGGATACTCAACGCATTTAACCATAAAAGAACCGAACAACTCCTGAAATTCATTACCCTCAAGGAAAAAACCACCGAGGAATACCAAACCATCCTGCGCACCGCCCTGGACGGTTTCTGGATTATCGATATGCAGGGGCGTTTCCTGGATGTCAATGACGCCTATTGCCGCATGGTCGAATACAGCCGCGACCAACTCCTGAAAATGAGCATTGCCGATGTGGAGGCGTATCAATCGCCCCAGGAAATCGTCGCCAGCATCCGGACCGTGATGGAACACGGCTCGGGCCGTTTTGAAGTCAATCACCGTTCCAAATCGGGTCCTATTATCACGATTGAACTGTCCATCAACTATCTTAAGGATCAGGGGCGTTTCTTCGTCTTCGGGCACGATATCACCCGGCGCAAACGGATCGACAAGGAACTTAGCGATGCCTATGACAAACTCAATAATTCGATGAAGGTTTTGGGCCAGCACAACCTCGAAATAAACCTGCTCACCGAGATGTATATAATGCTCCAGGTATCGTTGACCACCGACGAGGCCTACAAGGTGGTCGGTGAATTCCTGCCCAAACTGTATCCGGAAAACCCCGGCGGGCTGTATATCTTCAATCCTTCGCGTAATTTAGCCGAACCGGTAATAGTTTGGGGTAAAAATACGGCCGAAGACTCGGTCTTTTCGCCCGAAGACTGTTGGGCCGTCCGGTTGGGCCGGGCTTACATGACCATAAACACGGCCGATACCCAAACCGGATGCCTGCACCACAAAAAAGTATCCGGCGCCTTGTTCTGCGTGCCGCTCATATCGCAAGGCGAGGTGTTGGGCGTGCTGAGCGTTGAATTCAGCCAGGCCGATATGGAGCCGCACAAAAAGACCCGGCTGGGGCAAAAAAAATACGTTATCATCAGCGCCGCCGAGCACATCGGGCCGGCCCTGGCCAACCTGAAACTGAGGGAAAAACTGCGGGATCTGTCCGTACGCGACCATTTGACCGGACTTTTCAACCGCCGTTATATGGAAGAGTCCCTGGAGCGCGAATTATTCCGTGCCCAGCGCAAAGATTCGTCCATCGGCATTATCATGATGGATATCGATAAGTTCAAGGATTTCAACGACCATTTCGGGCACGACCGGGGCGACGGCCTGATGCAGGTCATCGGCAAGTTCCTCCGGGACAACATCCGCGAAAGCGATATTGCCTGCCGCTACGGCGGCGAGGAATTCATCCTGATAATGCCTGACGCCTCGCTGGAATCGACCCTCCAGCGCGCCGAATACCTCCGGGAATCGTTCAAGCAGCTGCCGCATCAGGGCAACGAAGGCGTGACTATTTCTATGGGCGTGGCCGCCTACCCGATGCACGGCATCACGGCCGCGGAAATCATCAAGGCGGCCGATATGGCGCTTTACCGGGCCAAGGAGTCCGGACGCGACCGCGTTAACGTGGCGCCCGCGCCGCCGCAGAAACTGGAATAAAATGAAAGGAGCATCAAATGCCCAATAAAACACCCTGGTTTTTTAACCAAACGCCGCTGGCCGCCGCCTACCTGCATTTTTCCAACACGGCCAATCAGGAAACGGTCCTGGACACCAAAACCAAAGAACTCATCCGCCTGGCCGTGGCCTCGGTATTCAGATGCCACTATTGCGCGGAACACCATATCAAGGACGCCTTGGCCGCCGGAGCCACCAAACAGGAAGTGACCGAGGCGCTTCTTCTTTCAGCGCTCCAGGCCGCCGGCACCCAGTTGAATTGGGACCGGGAATTCTTCCGGGAACATCTGGCCGAAAATAACCCGGACAAAGATAAACCGTTATGAATGAAATAACCCGTAAATACGGCAGCATAGCCCTTATCATATTGCTGGCTACCATAACCTGGTGGTGCGACATAAAAGAAAACCCCAAAAATACGGAGGCCGAAATGGCGAAAACAAAGATATTCTTCAGCGATACGGGCGATGTCCGTGAGGTGGAACGGGTCGTCAAAACGCCCGAGCAATGGGAAAAGGTCCTGACGCCCGAACAGTTCCGCATCACCCGGCTCAAGGAAACGGAAACCCCCTTCGCCGGAAAATGCGAACTGCCCCCCAAAGGCCAGACCGGCGTTTACCGGTGCGTCTGCTGCGGCACCGACCTGTTCCTGGTCGGCGCCAAGTTCGAATCGGGCACCGGCTGGCCCAGCTTCTGGGAACCGGTCTCCGAACTGAACGTTAGGGAACAGCACGACCACAGCCTGGGTATGCACCGGATCGAGGTGCTCTGCGCCCGTTGCGATGCCCATCTCGGGCACGTCTTTGACGACGGCCCGGCGCCCACCGGCAAACGATATTGCATCAATGCGGCCGCGCTCAAGTTCGCCCCTATGGCCAAACCCAAACAGGGCAAGGTCGAGACGGCCGCCTTTGCGGCCGGTTGTTTCTGGGGCGTTGAAGCCGCTTTCAGGGAAATAACAGGCGTGGTCAGTACCACGGTCGGATATTCCGGCGGCCGCACCAAAAACCCCACTTACCAGGAAGTCTGCTCCGACCGGACCGGGCACGCCGAATCGGTCCGGGTGGAATTCATCCCCGGCCTGGTTTCTTATGAGAGCCTGCTCGAGCTCTTCTGGAGCATCCACGACCCGACCACGCCCAACCGCCAGGGGCCTGATATCGGCAGCCAGTACCGCTCCATAATTTTCTACCATACGCCCGAACAGCATCGGGCCGCCCTGGCATCCAGAAAAAAACTCGATAAATCCGGCAAATACAGCCGGACGATTGTCACCGAAATCATCCCGGCCGGCGAATTTTACCCGGCCGAGGAATATCACCAGCGCTACTATGAAAAAATCGGGAGCAAACTCTCCTGCCCGGCGCCGGGCAAATGAATCAATGCCGGCCCCGGTCGGAATGAGGTGATTCTTAGAAAAAACGCATTGAAACCCTTATGAGTAAAAGAAAATAAAATGTGTCCCTACAGGAGGCGGTAGACTCTGGTCTGCCCCGTGTACCTTGCGATAATATTACTATCCGAATGTGCGGATTCAGATGATTTAACATATGGGAAAAGAAAATTTAATTGTAGCGTTGTAAAGGAGACGGAATTATGAGCAAGATAATAACCTTTGAGTTGATTTCGGTGCTGGCCTCAGTCCTGGCATTCCGCGGGCTATGGCTCCTGATGGACAGATTGGCCTGGTTCAACAGCCCGGCCGGACTGGTCGTCAGCTTTACGTTGGGCATTATCATAATTGGCTGGTCGCTGAGATACATCCACAAATGCCTCAGAAGCAATTAAAACCCTTTTCGGCAAAGGTTATCCGGTGACACAGGGGAATTCGGGTATGGTGTCCCCCGAATTACAGGAATTACAGGAATAAGGGGGTGAAAATATGAAAAACGGAATCCTTATAATCTTCATAACGGCGATAATCATAATGACCGGGGTATCGGTCATCCTGCTTTCCAAATACAGCGACAAAATCCCGGAGAAGATAATATCGAAAAACGTGGACTACCAATGCAACGGCATACCCCTGGAAGGCTGTATTGCTTACGGCGATTGTATTTTAGGGAAACGTCCGGCCGTCATCATTGTCCACGAATGGGACGGCCTGGGCGATTACGTCAAAAGGCGTGCCGAAGAAATCGCCCGGCTGGGCTACCTGGCCTTCGGCGCCGATATCTACGGCAAAGGCGTCAGGCCCGGCTCGAGGGAAGAATCCGCCAAACTGGCCGGCACTTACCGGGCCGACCCGAAACTTATGCGCGAACGGATAACCGCCGCGCTGGAAGAGGTCAAAAAGAATCCGCTGGTTGATAAGGAAAACATAGCCGTTATGGGCTATTGCTTCGGCGGCGGCGTGGCCCTGGAACTGGCCCGGAGCGGCGCCGATATCAGGGGCGCCGTCAGCTTCCACGGCAGCCTCAATAACCTGGAACCGGCCGTTACCAGGACGATTAACGCCAAAATACTCATCCTGCACGGCGCCGACGACAGGTCCGTAACGCCCGAGGCCATCACCGCCTTTGAAAACGAGATGCGCGGCGCCAGGACCGACTGGCAGATGGTCATTTACGGCAACGCCGTGCACGGGTTCACCAATTCGGCCAACGGCAATGACTCGTCCAAAGGCGTGGCCTATGACCAGACGGCCGACCGGCGCTCGTGGGAAGCTATGAAGGGTTTCTTTAAAGAGATATTCCAAAAGTAATATTGCCCGGGAAGTTTTACCGGCCCCGGCCGGAGAAAGGACGTTGATTTATGTTACCCGTAGCGCCGCTGATGATAGAACACCGGCTGATTGAGCAGATGATAGCAGTCATCGAAAAACAAACCAACCTGTTCCGGCAGGCCGATATGGCCAACCCGGTTTTTATATACCGGGCCATCGATTTCATCCGCAACTATGCCGATCTGTGCCATCACGGCAAGGAAGAGGGCATCCTTTTTCACCAGTTGGCCCGGAAAAAACTGCCGCTCAAGCATAAACGCATTATGGACGAGCTGATAAACGAACATCACCAGGCCCGGGCCAAGGTCCAGGAACTGGTCCAGGCCAACCAAAAATACAGCGCCGGCGAACTGAAAGCCCTGCCCCAGATACTCAAATGCCTGGACTTCCTGGTTGACTTCTATCCTAAGCATATCGAAAAAGAAGACCAGCATTTCTTCCTGCCCTGCATGGACTATTTCAGCGCCGACGAAAAAAAGGTTATGCTCGGTGAAGAACGCGAGTTCGACCGGACTATGGTGCACCGGATATACCAGGACAAGGTCAAACAGACCGTCGAGCCGGACGTGGGCACCTGGTATTTCAGGAACTGCCGCCGGAAAGGATAATTGGTGATTGGCTTGGGGACAGACCCACATTCGGCAAATAAAAACCGGCAGATATCGTTGATCTGAGTGTTATGATTATTTATTCATATTCAGCAGACACTAAAGGAGAATCGCTATGAAAGCCAAGCTGTTTTTGATTTCCCTGTTAGCCGTTGCTAATTTATTCGGCTGCAATGACAAAACCGAGCCCGCCTCGCAGGCCGGCGGGCCAAAAGCCCAATACCACAAAATATCGGCGGACGAAGCCAAGAAACAGCTCGACGCGGATAATCGTATTATCCTGGTGGATGTCAGGACCGAGGCCGAATACAAGGACAAGCATATCCCCGGAAGCATTCTGCTGCCCGTTGACAGGATTGCGGAATTAGCGCCGGCGAAACTGCCGGATAAAGAAGCCAAGATTTTCGTCTATTGCCGCAGCGGCAACCGCAGTGAAGCCGCCAGCCAGAAGCTGATAGAATTAGGCTATAAAAATGTCTATGACTTCGGCGGAATAATCGACTGGAAGTACCAAACCGAGTCGGACAATTAGCGCCACTTATACAATCTGGAACAGGTCCACATTCGGCAGAATTTTTATTCTGAAAGGAGTAAAAGATGGATAAATGGCAATGTTTGGCCTGTCCTTACATTTATGACCCGGCCAAAGGCGACCCGGGCAACGGCATCCCGCCCGGCACTCCCTTTGAAAAACTGCCCGACGATTGGCTCTGCCCGGAATGCGGCGTGCCAAAAGTGTACGTCTTCAGCGCAAGTGATAGTTTTAAGGGGTTAAAACTAAGTTGCATTTCCGACTCCTGAAAATCTTCTACTATTTACTTTCTTTCTACGATTTAACGTTTCGTTTTTAACACCTTGCCTT